>CALLCZ010000035.1 GCA_937998645.1 uncultured Gammaproteobacteria bacterium | reverse complement strand
TCGATGATGCCTTTTCGCAACTGACACACAGTTCGAAACTGGAGGACGAAACTGATGAAGGCTGATGTTTATGTTGATGGTGCAGCCACACGTCTTGAAGGGCCGCTGTTATTTTTGAAACGCACCGTCAATGTCGGCCTGCACGAGGCAGTTGAAGTAGAAGATGGTAAAGGCAATGTCCGGCTTGGGCGCATCTCGGCTATTGATGACGACAGCATGACCATCGAAGTGCTGGAATCGACCGCCGGGCTAGGTCTCGATGATACGCGTGTTCGCTTCATGGGTGAGCCGCTCACGTTTGAAGTCGGCCCTGAACTGCTTGGTCGTATCTTTGATGGCGTGGGTCGAGTCATCGACGATGGACCACCGGTACCGGCAGAGAAGGCATTGCGCATCGACGGTCTTTCGATCAACCCCGCTGCGCGAGACAGGCCAACCGATTTCATCGAGACCGGGATTTCCACCATCGATATCATGAACAGCCTGGTACGCGGGCAGAAACTGCCCATTTTTTCCGGCGCCGGCTTGCCGCACGATCAGCTCGCCATTCAGATCGCACACCAGGCGCACCTGCGCAAAACCGGCAAACATGCACCTGGCAGTGATGAATTTGCGATGGTGTTCGTAGCCATCGGTGTCCCGTTCGATTCGGCGGAACGTTTTCGTTCTGCCATGGAAGCCAGCGGGGCACTGGAACATACCCTGCTGTTTCTGAACCTTGCGTCAGATTCGAGTACGCAGCGCCTGCTATGCCCGCGTTATGCATTGACTGCGGCCGAGTACCTGGCATTTGAGCAGGGCAAGCATGTGCTGGTATTGATGACCGATATGACCAATTACTGTGAAGCCCTGCGCGAGGTTTCGGCCAGCCACGGCGAAGTGCCCAGTCGAAAAGGTTTTCCCGGCTATATGTACTCCGACCTTGCAACCCTGTATGAGCGTGCAGGCAGCATCAAGGGGGTGCCCGGTTCATTGACGCAGCTGCCGATACTGACGATGCCATCGGATGACATCACGCATCCGATACCCGATCTGACCGGTTACATCACGGAAGGGCAGATCGTGCTTGATCGTGAACTCGACCGTGCCGATATATATCCCCCGGTGAAGGTGCTGCCCTGTCTTTCGCGCCTGATGAAAGACGGTACCGGGGAAGGTTTTACCCATAAGGATCACCCTGACCTGGCTAACCAGCTGTATGCTGCCTATGCGCGTGCCGTACATGTGCGCGTGCTTGCCAGCGTGGTTGGGCGTGAAGGTTTGACCGAAACCGATCGCCTGTTTCTTGATTTTGGCGACAGGTTCGAAGCGGATTTTATACACCAGCAGGGAATGCGCAGCCTGGAGGCCGGCATGGAAATCGGCTGGCAATTATTGCGTACCTTGCCAGCCAGTGAACTGTATCGTTTGAATGACAGGCAGATCGAGGAATATATCAATCAGGCTGAAGAAAACGGGGCAGGCAAATGATCGGGCCAGGACAGGCTCCAACTCAGGCTGCTGTGCTCGAGCTCAGGAGTGAGCAGGAAGTGGTCAGGGAAGCCTACGTGTTTCTCGATGAAAAACGCCTGCTACTGGCATCCGAGTTACTGCGCCAGTTGCGCCTTTACCGGCGGTTAAGCAGCGAACTGGATGCATTGCATGAAAGTGCAAGGGATGCCATGCAGGCAGCCTTGATGCATCATGGTCTTAATGGCCTGCAGGTGTACCCGGCTAAATCATTCGACGACGCGGAGTTCAAACAGGAGACGCGCAACTTTATGGGTGTTGAACTGATTGAAACTGAATTGATCATGGAAAATGCCGCGGATCGAGTCACGCTGCCACCGAACCCGTCAGCAAAAGCGGAAAACTGTTCGCGCCTGTTCTGTGACATTACAATGAAAAGTGCTGTGCTCGCGGGCATCTCGGGCAATCTCTATCGCCTTCTCGCAGAATATCGCATAACCGAACGCCGATCGCGTGCTTTGGAAAATATTATCCTGCCCGAAATAGACCTGTCATTACGCGAGATGTCGACTCATCTTGAGGAACTCGATCTTGAAGATGCCATTCGGGTACGACTGCGCTCGTAAGTCACCTTGAAGTCACACCCCTGGCGGAGTTACAGTTGATTATAGAGATGGCAATCATGAAGGCAGGTGAAAAAATTTTTTAGAATGGGGTGATTTCTATTAGACAATATGGGCCTGGATGGATTAATATCCACAACATATAGTGATAAAACAATAACAACAACACTATATCTGGTAGAAGTTATGCCGGATATTCAAGGAGTTATCCAATGAGCGTCGTAAACCACCCATCTACAGCAACCGAAACTTCAGTTGAGATTTCATTACAGCCGGCTTCGGCCGATATCTGGGAAAGAAAGTACCAGCTCAAAACAGCCAGCGGTGAAGCGGTAGACAGGTCTATCGATGATACCTATGCCCGCGTTGCACGCGCACTGGCAGATATCGAAACAACGCCGGAAAAGCGGGAAGAATGGTACGGGAAATTCCTCTGGGCATTACAGCATGGCGCTGTACCGGCCGGCCGCATCATTTCAAATGCCGGTGCACGGCAGCACAAGCCGGCAACTTCGACCATCAATTGCACCGTATCCGGAAAAATCCACGATTCAATGGATGACATCCTGCAAAAGGTCCACGAAGCAGGTATGACGCTGAAGTCGGGTGCTGGCATCGGCTACGAGTTTTCCACGCTGAGACCCAATAATGCCTATGTTTCGGGCTCCGGCGCAGTCACCTCCGGGCCGCTGTCCTTCATGGATATCTACGATAAGGTGTGTTTCACCATATCCTCTGCAGGCGGTCGTCGCGGTGCGCAAATGGCTACATTCGATGTCGGTCATCCGGATGTGATCGATTTCATTCGCGCCAAGCGCGAAGACGGCAGACTGCGCCAGTTCAATCTGTCTTTATTGATCACCTCCGAATTCATGGAAGCCGTGAAGAGTGATGAACAATGGAAGCTGGCATTCCCGGTCACCGAGGAAGAGATTGAGGCTAATAATATCGACCTGAGTGACAGTGAACAGGTTATATGGCGAGACTGGCCGATTAAAACCAAGTACATCAGCAATGATGCAGGCAAGGTGGCATGCAAGGTGTACAGGACGATACCTGCCCGGCGTCTATGGGATGTCATCATGACATCAACCTATGAATATGCAGAACCGGGATTCATCCTCATTGATGAATACACCGAGATGAACAATAACTGGTTCTGTGAAGAGATACGTTCGACCAATCCATGCGGTGAGCAGGGCCTGCCGGAGTATGGTGCCTGCCTGCTGGGTTCCATTAACCTGACGCGCCTGGTGAATAATCCGTTTACGGACAAGGCCAGCTTCGACTGGGAAACCTATAAGGAATTAATAAGCGTATTTACCCGCATGCTCGATAACGTCGTCGGCATACATGGCCTGCCTCTGGAGCAGCAACGCAAGGAAATAGAAAGCAAACGTCGTCATGGCATGGGTTATCTTGGCCTGGGTTCAGCGCTGACCATGCTGGGTATTCGCTATGGTTCAAAGGAGTCGCTGGAACTTACAGAAAAAATCACGCGCGAGCTGGCCATGACCGGATGGGAATGCGCGCTGGAACTGGCGAAGGAAAAAGGTCCTGCACCCCTGCTGCAGAAGGAATACGAGGTCACATCTGAAATGCTGGCACGCCGGCCTGAAATGCTGGACGATGGCTGGGAGAAAGGCGACATGATCAAGGGCAGGGTACTGCATGCCAAATACAGCCGCTATATGCAGAAGATTGCCGAGGTTAATCCGGAGCTGGTCGAACAGCTGGCAGAGGTCGGGGCACGCTTTACACATCACAGCTCGATTGCACCCACCGGTACGATTGCGCTGTCGCTTGGCAATAACGCCAGTAATGGCATCGAGCCGAGCTTTGCCCATCACTACGCACGCAATATTATTCGTGAAGGTAAAAAGAGCAAGGAAAAGGTGGACGTGTGGTCCTACGAGTTGCTGGCCTACAGGGAACTGGTAAACAGCAAGGCTATGCCATACTCTGAAAAAGACGACGAGAAGCTGCCGGATTACTTCATCAGTTCAGATGATGTAACACCGAAACAACACGTGGATATCCAGGCCGCAGCGCAAAAATGGATCGATTCCTCCATTTCAAAAACAGCGAATATTCCGACCGATTTTCCTTACGAAGACTTCAAGGATATCTACATGTATGCCTATGAAAAGGGTCTCAAGGGCTGCACCACCTTCCGCTTCAACCCGGAAGTGTTCCAGGGTGTGCTGGTCAAGGACAAGGATCTCGAAAATACGATGTATCGATTCTCCCTCGAGGACGGCACGGTGATTGAAGTGAAGGGCAATGAAGAAATCGAATACGATGGTGAAACTCACACCGCGGCAAATTTGTATGATGCTTTGAAAGAGGGCTATTACGGCAAGTTTTAGCCTTTGCATCCGGCAGTTTGCCGATACGGGTTTTAATGGAGTAATTATAAAAAAATAATAACAAGGTGATTTAGATGACTATTGAGATTGATAAAAAAATTGTTGGCTACGAAGTACTTGAGAGTGAACAGCCGGAGCAGCAGGACACAAATGAAGTAACGGCAGAAGAAGTAATGCCAGATAACAAGGACAGTGATCCGGTAACGGCGGAAATCATCCAGATGCATGAGAAACTCGAGCGCCCGGAGATGCTGCTCGGTTCGACCTACAAGATAAAAACCCCGCAGTCAGAACATGCTTTATATATAACAATCAATGATGTTGTTCTGAACATGGGCACGGAACATGAAATGCGCCGTCCCTATGAAATATTCATCAATTCAAAAAACATGGACCACTTCCAGTGGATAGTTGCACTCACGAGAATTATATCTGCAGTATTCAGAAAAGGCGGTGACGTGACTTTTCTTGTTGACGAGCTACGCAGCGTGTTCGATCCTCGCGGTGGTTACTTCAAGAAAGGCGGTAAATACAAGCCATCGCTGGTAGCCGAAATCGGCGATGCCATTGAATGCCACATGAAAATGACCGGCATGATCGAAGACAAGGGTATCGATGAATGTCAGAAAGAAATACTGGATGCCAAGCGCAGGGAATATGATTCCATCCATGCGCAGGGCAACAGTTCCAGTGCCGAGTCTTCAAACGAATTTCCACCAAATTCACAACTCTGCATGAAGTGCCACACCAAGGCAGTGATCAGCATGGATGGGTGTATGACTTGTTTGAATTGTGGGGATTCGAAGTGCGGGTAGGCTCTGCTGTCCCACTCACGCTGAACACCGTCATTCCGGCATGTTTTTAGCCGGACTAAATCTGCCTGGAGTAGATTTGAGCAGCCTATGGCTGGTCCGCAGGATGAAATACATGGATGTATTTCATAATCCAGTGACTTTTGTTTAAGAATACTGACTTAGCCGCGAAACACGCAAAGCTCGCAAAAGAACTATTCAGCTGTAGACGTAGGGTGCGCCGTGCGCACCGATTATCCGGTATGAATATACTTCTTCTGAGCGAGTGTTGTGATGATGAAGGGGAAGAACTTCGCGCATCCGGACGAGCAGGCGTGAACGCACCATGAGCACCTCATTATCCTTTTGCAAATTCCGTTTAGGTTCCCTAGTTGGAACATATCTATATGATTTAATTAAAACCAGGATAATTATATTTCCTAAATGTCTTTTTGCAAAAGTGATTTTTAGGGGTTCTAATAGTAGTTAGCCTTCAAACCAAAAGTTCTGCGCATGGTGATATTCAGATACAAACCTGAGCATGAAGACGCTGTGATATCAGCAATTAAGGAAGATCCCAGCTGGGACATATTTACCAATGAAAAAGCCATAGATAATTACAAAAAGAGTCTAGGCGAAAGCATCACGTATGTTTGCTACGAACATGGTGAGTTCGGCGGGTACTTGAGGGCGCTTCTGGATGATGGCTTCGCTATCTATATTAGTGAGCTTTTCGTGGTGCCAAAATGGAGGAACAGAACAATCGGAAGAACGCTGATAGCCAGGGTAAAAATGGATTTTAGGTATTTGACCGTTTACGCATTGTCCGATGAAGACGCTTATTATGAGAAGCTCGGTTATAGAAGAGTCGGCTCAGTGTATGAAATTCATGAATAGGCTAACAAAGCCATCCAGCAGACGCGCTAAAGGCGCGCGCCGCTGATGGTTGGCGTTAGGGGTTTAGAGCAACGGGGTCAGGTCTTTCGTTGTGCAGAGGCCTGAAGACCTGCCCGATGTATGCGTACAGGGTAGTCTTCTTAAATATAATCATCGAGGCTTTCAGGAAGCAGGGTGGCCTGGCGGCGATCTTCACCTTCAATAAAACCGCTCATTAGCATGTACCTTCAAGGAAGAGCTGATCATATCGAATGAGGAGTATTTACACAGTCTGGACCCATAACTGCCATTCGTTAATCTGTAAGAAATCCTGAATCTTATCTGGCTGACTTTACACTTTCCCTGTTAGACTCAGATCAAGAATACTTCTAAGTACCTGTAATCAAACAAGATATTCATATTTGCATGAATATTGCAAGCTGTTAACTGTATACAGACAGCCTGCAGTACTTATACAAATGATTAAATTAGAATACTTAATTGCAATATTATTAGCTGTTGCGTCTTTCGGTGCTTACGGGTTTGGGCAGTTGGCTACAGCAACCACGACAGTTGAGGCCAGAATTACACACTGGACCGAAGATCCGTGCGATTTCCCCGAACATCAAGATAAGTGTGAAGTTAAGCAGGAACTGAATATCCCTGTTTTTACAGTTAGAACGCCTGCCAGCACAACCCAAAACAATATTACGAATTACGAGTAATTGCTTCTGAATAATTTGGGTCAGAGGAAAAATTCCTTTGGTATCCAGTTTTTTCGCTGATCCCAAATATAAAAATCCCCTCACCCCAACCCTCTCCCTGAGGGAGAGGGGGCTGGTAGAGCCTTAACGGGGTCGTAATATTTGGGATCATAATATTTGGGGTCAGAGGAATAATATTTTGTCAGCTAAGACGGTTAATGAAGAGGCAGCTCATACAGTATCCCCTCGCCAGTGGATCAGATTAGTTGTAGTTTATCTCCTAATCCCGCTGATTTTATTTATATGCGGTGGGGACCCCGGCTGGTGGCAGGCGTGGCTATATTCCATACTGATCCTGGCCGCTGGTATTGGTGGGCGCATGTGGGCGGAACAACGACATCCCGGATTAACGGCCGAAAGACAGAATATTGAAAATATCCAAAACGCAAAGGCCTGGGATAAAGTGCTTGCTCCACTGATGGCGGTGAGTGTCGGGTTCCCTATGGTCATTGTGGCAGGGTTGGACCATCGCTTCAACTGGTCCCCCGAGTTTCCGCTATGGCTCAGCGTGGCAGGATTCATTTTTATCGCGTTCGGTTACGCCTTCGCTGCATGGGCATTGGTAGAGAACCGTTTCTTCTCCAGTGTGGTACGCATTCAGACAGATCGAGGGCATGTGGTGTGTGATACTGGTCCATACCGGTTTGTACGGCATCCAGGTTATGCCGGAAATATTCTTCCACTGTTCGGTATTGTTCTTGCTCTGGGTTCGGTATGGACTCTGATACCTGCCGCGGTGGCAACAATCATCACGGTGATTAGAACCGTACTTGAAGACCAGACTTTACAGGAAGAGTTGCCGGGCTATCGAGACTATGCACGACGCGTGCGCTATCGGTTGATTCCTGGGGTATACTGAAAGACCTGAGTGTTGGCTGTCCCAGATCAGAGATTGAGGTCCAACCGAAAGAGGCTAACGGGCTAACGGGGTCGGACCAGCGTAACGTGCTGATACATGAAATCTTCGTCTGAAACCAGCTCGAAATATCAGCTTAAACGCTACTTTTTAAGGTATAAAACATCGCTTGAAAAAAACACATGAGAACAAATGTGGCTGAGGGATCAAATAATGCCCAATCCATCGATGGAGTTAAATAATAATCCCTCCAACACCTTTATTGGGTCTATCGATTAACGCAGGTGAACACAGATAAGGCTTTGATGATTTGGCGTTCTTTGAAAATAACTTCTAACAAAATACCTATCAGCGTTTATCTGCGGACATAATGAAACAGAGATGTAGGGTGCAATAGCGAAGCATATTGCGCCGCGCGATGAATGCAACCGGGCGGGTTACGGCTTTCGCCTAACCCACCCTGTGAGAATGGTAGCTTTAATAAAGGCATTCGCGCTCTTTGCGTTTTTCGCGGCAAATCATGCCTGTTTACAACATGGAAATAGTCTGCGTTGAGTGATGTCAGTTATTCGGAGTCTGACAACCACTGTCAGCTCATGTCTGAGCTGCTACAGTTCTATTCGCAATCTTCATCCAGAATGACAGAGTATTCGTTCACGCTGAGCTTGCCGTCTTTGTTTTTATCAAGATCTGTGAAGGTTTTTTTCACGCCCGAATCCTTTACTCCGGCGTACTCATTTTCGTCCAGGCTTTTATTGCCATCGGCATCAAGATCCTTGAACTTTGGAATGGGTTTTGTTTCGGCGAAGGCATTGGTGCCTGTGAAGGCCAGTATAGCTGTCAGAAAAATGATCTTTGTTACTTTCATTGCGGTTATCACCTGTAGTTTGAATATATTGTTTAGCTAGCTCAAGTCATCATCCGGAAACCTGATCAGCAGCCAGGTTCGAAGCTTAGACAGATTCTGGATATGAAACAACCGTCAAGATTAAAAGCCTTTTTAATGAAAGTCCATGATTTAAATCAGTTAATTACCAGAATGGCTGCCCGGGTTCGGCATGGCTCGTTTATGCCAGTTTTATGTTACCGTCCTGCAATACGGATCATGCTGTACGGTTTGTCAGGTGGTGTTGACAGGCACTTGCGGTGATCATTCACCTGAATCTGGCCTGTATTTACTGGCTATATTACAATCAACTCATTAAACCCGGATGTAATAATGCTTAAGCGAAAATCACTTTCTTTAACTTTTCTATTCCTCATCCTTGCGGTTACAGCACCATACTTAAATGCAGCGAATCCGGATTATCGCTCACCTGAAGAAGTTCCAGGTACCAGGACGATTACGGTTGAAGAAGCCAAAAAACTCTATGATGAAGGCGTGGTGATGATTGATGTGCGCAACCCGCGCCTGTATGCAAGGCGTCATATACCCGGTGCTCATCATCTTGATCTTAAAACCGCATACAATGAAGCTGCGTTGGCTGCCCTTGCCGGCAAGGATGATGTGATCGTGATCTACTGCAGCGGTGTTAAATGTTCCCGCAGCTATCGTGCTTCTGAGCAGGCTGTTTCATGGGGTTACAAGAAGGTGAACTATTTCCGTGGCGGTATTGCTGACTGGCGCAACGCAGGCTATCCAGTGGAATCGAGTGCCGTAGAGCCCGAGACAGAGAGTGGCAGTCAATGAATACAGCACAAAATCATATAGTTTCGGTACTGCTTGTAATTGCATTACTTGCAGTGACAAGGATGGCTCACTCGAAAGACACAGACTACCGTTCTCCCTTGCATGCAGAGGGCGCAACAACGATCAGTGTTGACGAAGCAAAGTGGCTGTTTGATGAAGGCGCTGTTTTTATAGATGTACGTAATCCACGATATTTTGCCAGGCGTCATGTTACGGGTGCTCATCACCTCGATATGAAAGATGGTTTCACACAGCAGACACTGGCAGCGGTTGCCAGAAAAGACCAGCCGATTGTTATTTATAGCAGCGGCATTAAATGTGGCCGCGCCCATAAAGCTTCAGTGCTCGCCGTATCCTGGGGTTATCAGAAAGTCTATTATTTCCGTGGCGGGATCGTCGACTGGAAAGATGTGCAATTTCCTATGGAGTCGGGAGCCGAGTAATTTTCGTATATTATGAACCAGGATTTTGCATTCAGTATCAGCAATAATTGGGTTCTGGCACCAGTTTTTTACTGTTTTATCAGCAGGTAGTTGATCTATATCGGGAAATATAATTAATATTCCTGTAGTTTCGTATCAGCGCAACATCAGGTTCGTTCAGTAATGGCTAATAACACATTTCTCCCTGTATCATTGCTTGTGGTCTCGATGCTTGGCTGTCCTTCCGCGATTGCCGGGGACAGTGCCGAGGTTGTCGATAATCTCAGTGAATTTGAAACGGCGCTCAAGCTGACAGCGGATCTCGAGAATGGACGAAAACTGTACAAGATGTGTGTGGCTTGCCATGGTCCTGAAGGCTGGGGGGATTCCAACGGTTCGTATCCCCAGATTGCCGGGCAATTGCCAGGCGTCATCATAAAGCAGCTGGCCGATATTCGGGCGGGTAACAGGGACAATCCCATCATGCGCGCATTCACCACGGTTCGGGCGCTGGGTGGCGCGCAAGAGATTGCCGATGTGGCCGGTTACATCGCTGCCTTGCCGATGACGCAATACAATGGCCTTGGCAACAGCCGTAACCTGGAGCAGGGCAAGGAAATATATCAACGCGATTGTGCCGACTGCCATGGTTACAACGGAGAGGGCGATGCGAAAAAGCATGTGCCCGTAATTCATGGGCAGCACTACCGGTACCTGGAAAGACAGTACGCATGGATCCGTAGTGGCCTGCGCCGTAATTCAAACAAGGAAATGGTTAAACAGATCCAGGGTTATAGCTTGAGGGAAGAAGATGCGGTGTTATCCTATACAGCCAGCCTGCTGCCACCTGAAGAGAAACTGGCCGAACCTGACTGGAAAAATCCGGATTTCCCTAACTATCATCGCAGCTGGACACCGGATCCGGTACGCGACCGCCGTGGAAGCTACCGGTAAGATGTAATGGCCAGGATTTAATATCACGGTCAGTGTCAAATTATTTCAAACGCCGGCTGTGATTATTTTTGTCAGTACAGCCGGGATTGGCAGTATAAAAAGCCTGTGGATATTTACTCTCGCAGAGGTGGATTTATCGGCCAGGTAAAAACCAGCAGCTAATGTAAGATCAAGTCGGAACCAGTAAAGGTATGACGGTTATCTGAGCAGTGTTTGAATGTTCTTGTTGCCTTCTTTTAAGGCGATATCCAGTGCGGTCTGGCCATCATTGTTCTTTATGGTTTTTTCGGCACCTTGAGCAAGAAGAATCGAGACGGTTTCTTCGGAGTTTGCGCTGACCGCTTCCATTAAGGCTGTGAAGCCGCTGTTATCCTGTGCGTTGATGTTGGCGCCATGCGCTAATAGCGCCTTGACCATATGCGCATGCCCGCTGCCGGCAGCCCATATCAGGGGTGTGGCTCCGTCCGGGGTGGCGGCGTTGACCTGCGCGCCGTGCCTGATTAACAGAGCCGCAATGTCCGGGTTCTCGCCGCTATCGGCGGCATGAGTCAATGCTGCTTTACCTTTACTGTCGAGTCGCCTGACGCTGGCACCGTTATGGATAAGCAGCTCGGCAGGAGCAATATGTCCACGGTACGCTGCGATCATCAGTGCTGTACGGCCATCCTTGTCAATGGCATTGGGATCTGCGCCCTTGAACAGCAACTGGTCTACCATTTCAGGCTGGTTGTATTGTGTGGCAAGCAGGAGTGCATTCAGCCCTGAACGTGTTCGTGACTCGAGGTTGGCGCCGCGCTCCAGCAACAGTGCGGTCAGTTCCACCTGGCCATTTTCTGCGGCGTAGGTCAGTGCCGTAAGGCCAACGACAGTTTCCTTGTTGACGCTGGCACCACGGGACAACAGGATGGACGTGGTTAGAATATTACCGTTCTCCACCGCATTCATTAGCGCTGTTTTGCCAAATTGATTCGCAGCATTGACATCGGCGCCGGCATCCAGCAAACGATTAATGGCTTCTTCGTCGTCAATGCTGGCTGCAATGCGCAATTCCCGGTTCAGTTCCTGCGTGTCAGCAGCAACAACCGATAATGAAAACACAAGGATTGTGAACAGTAGTGACAACCTGAATGACATAAGCTTTCTCACGAGATCTGCATGCTTGATGTAATTATAGTGGAAAGAGGTTTATTCACTGGTATCTTCAGGTTCATCCGGTAGTTCATGTGCAATACCCGTATGGCAATCGATACAGGTTTCGCCTTCATCAACGGCTCTGCTGTGTTTCTTTCGGGCACTGCGGTCCTGCTCGCTCAAGTCCATACTTTCATAGTTGTGGCAATTGCGGCATTCACGCGAGTCCGTTGCCTTCATCGAATCCCATACCCGGTTGGCCAGTTCCCAGCGGTGTTCATTGTATTTTTCAGGTGTATCGATTTTTCCGGTGGCCTTGTACCAGAGCTCACGGGTTGCCTTGATCTTGCGAACTACCTTGTGAGCCCAGGGCCTGGGTACATGACAGTCGGCACAGGTGACCTGTACACCCGAGGGGTTCTTGAAGTGAATGGTGTCTTTATATTCCGCGTACGGATTATTTTTCATTTCATGGCAGGAGAGGCAGAACTCCATGGTATTGGTCATTTCCAGCGCGGTGTTAAAACCACCCCACAAGATAATGCCGGAAAAAATACCGATAACAAGTAATACTAATGCAGGCAGTGCACTGATGCGCTGCCAGAGTCGTTTAAGCCATCCGCCATTTTCAGACATGCTTTTACACCTTATCCATTATTTTGAAAAATATTACAGTAAATATTTGATATTTACACGCGATAGGTCAAAAAAATTGCTACGCAAGACAAATTGTCATACAGGGCAAATCAAGGGACCTGTCGCCGGTATTCTTTCAGCTGGGTGATAAAAAATGAAGTGATTTGGTCACCATCAGGATCGATGTAAACGGCATTATCGTACGGAAGCCTGTCTATACCCATGCGGACTTGTCTGTTGTGTTATGTATGCGTCAGCCGGTGCCTCTAAGCTGTACAAAGCATGGGACTGTTCGCCAGTCCTTTTATAATGCGCCGGTGGCGCGGTCGGTTTTACAATGCCGTTGCAGTATCTACGGCTACAACAAAAAGGGTGCCCGAAGGCACCCTTGTGGATATTGCATATTATCCTGCAGGCAGGATGTTATTTGAAAATATCCGAGGTTATGTTGTTGAACCAGCTGTAGGCATACTGCTGCTCGCGCGCCCTCATCTCGGCATCGAATTCACCCGGTGTCAGGCCTCCAGAACCCTTCACTTTGATGATCTTGCCCGCGCTCTCGTCGTAAGCATATACCATGGCAACGGAGATGCCGTCCCCGGGTGCAATGATGCTGTAGCAGGTGTTCACATATGATGGCGTTGGTGCGCCGCCACCTTGCAGCATGGCGACTACAGCGGCTGCACAGACTTTAGCCTGCGAGTTCGCTGCATAGCCTGATTTTGGCATAGGTTTAGATATGCTTGAATCACCGATCACATGGATGTTCTTGTGGATCGTGGATTCAAAGGTCTTGCCATCAATCGGGCACCAGCCCGAGTCGTCGGTCAGACCGGCGGTGAACGCTATCTTTCCAGCCTTTTGCGGCGGAATGATGTTGACCACGTCGCCCTTGAACTTGCCAGCTTTTGCAGTGACCGTTTTCGATGCCGCATCATAGGATGATGCAGTACCACCGGCTTCGCTGTTGATCCACTTGATCATGCCGTCGCCGGTCGGGTTTTCCGGATCATAGCCGTAGTGGCGTTGCCAACCCGCTTTAAACAGACCGAACTTGGAGAACTTCGCCTTTGGATCCAGGATGATAATACTGGACTTGGGTTTGTTCTGCTGGAAGTAATGTGCGACCTGTGCAACGCGTTCATAGGGTCCAGGGGGGCAACGGAACGGATTGGTCGGCGGAACCATGACGAAGGTACCGCCATCTTTCATTGCCTCAAGTTGCTTACGCAAAGTGGCCGTCTGCGAGCCTGCTTTCCAGGCATGCGGGGTGTTTTCGGCTACCTTTTCATCATAACCATCGATGGCATCCCATTTGAAATCAACACCTGGTGCAACAATGCAGCGGTCATAACTGAAGCTCTTGCCGCCGGCTGTTTTTACGACACGCTTGTCTGCATCGATCCCGGTTACCATGTCGTGCACAATATTCACACCATGTTTTGCCAGGCCGGTATAACCAAACCTGATGGAATCCAGGGTGCGCTCACCACTGAGAACCTCGTTACTCATGAAGCAGGTGTAGTAATCCTTGTTGGCCTCGATTACCGTGACATCCACGGATGGGTCCATCATGCGAATGTATTTGGCAGCCGTTGCGCCGCCAATACCGCCGCCCACTACGACGACTTTCTTACCTGCACCGCCAATGGCAAAGCTGCCATACGACATGCCGGTGCCGGCAACTGCAGCAGCAATACCAGCCTTTAAAAATTTTCTACGTGTAAAGTTACTCATGTCATCTTCCCCTTATTTCTGGCTGGCGTAGTATTCAAGCAGGTCTGCAAAGCCCTTGTCACCTTCATCCTTTTGCAGTTTCTTGAACTTCTTGCCCATCTTCTTGCCGTACTCACGCTTGCCGGACTTGTAGTCGGCAATGGTGTATTCCATGTAAGGCTTCCACTGGCCAGCTAGCATGCCGGAGTCGTCATCTTTATCTGTCGAGATGCCGGTTTCTCCATGACAGTTCTTGCAATATTTCTTGTGCAGCTTTTCACCTCTTTTTGCTGCAGCGGTATCTACCGTCTGGTTTGCTTTTACATATTCTTTATCGGAAAAGAACTTGGACATGGCCTCGATTTCAGCTTCGCTGTAACCTTTGGCAATGCGCGTCATGATCGTCGAGTTACCGTTGCCTTCTTTGAACTCGTTCATTATTTCGACAAAGTAATCATAATCAAGCCCGGCTATCGATGGGGTAGCAGGACCATTGCTGACACCGTTTGTGCCATGACATCCGGCACAGGTGTTACCAAGCATGGCGCCACTCGCACCACTGCCAGCAACAGATGCTGTGGAAAAGACCAAACCACATGTTAACAATGCAGTTTGTATAATACTGGATTGTTTCATAGTTCCTCCATTAAGGGGTTTTCATGTTTTTAAACTCAGCTGTTATCTGTTGTTTCAATAACAGTTGACAAGAATTATTTTTATTAATATGCGGGGCTTACATTAACTGTTCATATTAACTATGTCTATTATTTTTGTGTTTCATATGCATAGCAAGCTTCAGCTTGCTGTCTTTTTGTCATGAAATTAAGTATCCCGCAACATAAAAGATTCGTATTGTTTAGCCAGGCAGGACATTCAGTGCATTGACCGGGCACACATGGATACACATACCGCAACCGGTGCACATACTGTACTCAAGTACAGGTCGGCGCCGTTCGTCCATCTGCAAAGCCCTGGCATCACACTTGCTGATGCAAGACATGCAAAACACGTTATTCCATGACAGGCAGCTTGCATTGTTGAACTGCAATTCGCCGATGCTGGCCGATTCCCGGTCATAACTTTCAATTGCAGGGCAGGCCTGGGCGCAATCACCGCAGAAGGTACAGCCCGTAGCAGAAAACTGTAACCAGGGGCGGCCGGCATGCGCATGCTCGTCCGGGTGTATGCGGACAATACCTTGTGGGCAGGCTGCAGCACATTCCTGATGACAGGAAGCGCAGGCTTCTATCACCGCCTGATGCCAGGGTGGTTTTGGCCCCAGTGCTCGTTGACGTTGCTCGATGCTTTTACGCCCTTTCCTGGTCAGAAATGAACCTGTCAAAAGCCCCCTTCTGCCAATATCTGTTTGTTCTTTCATCCGTCTCTCCAGCATGCTGATGGCTGATTCAGTATCGCCGGAAAAAGTGTAGCCTCAGGGATATCAAAATGTATTTTCTACCAGTGGTTGTGCATCGGATGCAGGTGCATGGCATAGCGTACAGGTATAAACAGCACCGGAAACTTCATCCTCGTCACCCGTACCGCCAAAACCGCCGTAGTGACTGCTCGGCATCGCAAGCTTTTCGCCTTTGATATATTCTCTGCCCTGGATCTTGGGCTTGTCGTGGCATTCGAGGCATTCATTATCTTCCATCGTTATCGGCAAATACTCTTCAACCGTGTGTGGAACCAGGGGTGGTGCTGTGTAGTACGATTTGGCAATACGGTCACTTTTTCCAGCTTCTTCTGTCGGATAGTCAAAGGTACTGGGTGAGGGGTCACTAAATACACCGTCCATACCAATACCAATATCGGTTTCATCAACAGAGCTGGTCGTTGAACAACCGGCTATGCCGACTGCGGTGAACAGGGTGCTGATAAATAGGATCTTGATTTTCATGTTGCTCTCCTACTGATGGGATTCAAGTTTTTGGGGTGATTCATAACCTGTGCCGTTCTGCTTGCGCAGACCAAAACACAGAGTTTCTTCGGGACATACAGTAATGCAACGTCCGCAATTGGTACATTCGCCAGAGGCTATCATTCCGGCCTCTGTCGCTTTTATCAAATTCATTACCTGGGGCTCGGGACAAACACGCGCGCACTCGCCACAGTGCGTGCAGCTTGGTGAATCGAACAGGATTCTGACAGGCGCCATTTTCCCAATCAGTGCGTAAAATGCACCTAAAGGACACAGATGGCCGCACCAGCCATCGCGCAATACAAGCAGATCGAAAATGATGACGCCGATAACGGCCATCCAGCCCATGCCAATGCCAAAGATCAGCTCACGATGGAACATGCTGATGGGACTGACCCACTCAAACGCTGCAACGCCGGTGATGACTGACAGGATCAGGCTTAAAGCCAGCACGGTATAACGAACATTACGGCTCAGGATAATGCGGTCTTTTATCTGCAGCCTGCGTCTCAGCCACGCAGACAGGTCTGCAACCATATTGATCGGGCAGGCCCATGAGCACCATGTACGTCCGCCAAGCAGGGTGTATGTCAGCAGGATGATGCCTGCTCCGATGATGACCTCGGTTTCCAGTACGTGTTGGGTCAGAAATATTTGCAGTACTGCAAAGGGATCAGCCAGTGGTACGGTACCCAGCAGCGTTGATGCGCTGAGATTACCGATTAATACCGGCTCATTGGCAACCGTCCAGCCCCAGTGGGCGCTGCCAAAAAACAGCAGCAGCGTACCCAGCTGTACGATTCGTCGATAGATAATGAAGCGCCAGACCTTGAGTTTGCCTGGCAGGTCGGCTGGCATGACGAACGGCCTGACGGGCTTGCCATTGGGTCCGATGCGGGCAGTTTTATGATCGGCTGCCATCAGAGGTCACCCTGATTCAGGTAATCAAGACCGGTTGCGGGCGCGGGTTGTTCATCAACGCGTTGCTGTGGTTTGAAATCCTGAGTGATGGGGGTGTCGATAGTCCAGCCCAGGCGGTAGTGTTCACCAATCTTGCCCTGGACCAGCTCCGGTTGTACCACACGAATGGCAGCCACCTCGGTAGGGCAGGCTTTTTCGCAAACACCGCAACCTGTGCAGGCATCGCTATGAACCAGTGGCACGAACATCGCATGTTTACTGATCTTGCGAGGATGATGTTCGACAGTGATGGCCTTGTTCTGTACCGGGCATTCACGGTGGCAGATCTCGCAACGCAAACCCTGCCATGACAGGCAGTTCTCGATATCAATAACGGCCAGCCCCATGCGCGAGTCTTCAATGACCTCCAGTGACGGGTCCAGTGCACCGGTCGGACAGGCCTTTACGCAGGGGATGTCTATACACATGTAACAGGGTATTTCACGGGGAATGAAATAGGGCGTACCAATCGCGACGCTGTCACCGGCGGGTGCGAGCTTCAGCGTATCGTAGGGACAGTCACGTACACACTGACCACACTTGATGCACTTGGCGTTAAAGTCGACTTCATCATGCGCACCGGGCGGGCGAATGGCATGCGGAGCGGCCTGTGCCTGTTGCTGCAACAGGTAGGACCAGACAAGACCGCCTGTTGCAGCCAGGGCAATTCCCTGTGCTGACCTGGTCAGAAATTCCCGCCGCGATGACTTTGCTGTCATTGTTCAGACTCTCTTGATAGACACCGGGGCAGGGCGCAGGCTCATACCCCGGTTTCTATGTCGATCAGGCCTTGTAGACCTTGACCGCACACTTCTTGAAGTCTTCTTCCTTGGACATCGGACAGGTTACATCCAGAGCCACCTTGTTGATCATGACGGATTCGTCAAAGAACGGCACGAAGGTATAACCTTTCGCCGGACGGTTACGGCCATCGGTTTCGAGCACGGCCTTAACCTTGCCGCGGCGTGATTCTATCCAGACAACATCGTTGCGCTTCAAGCCGCGTTTATCGGCATCATTGGGATTCATGAACACCTGTGCACCGGGCACTGCACGATGCAGTTCAGGTACACGACGGGTCATGGTGCCTGTATGCCAGTGTTCGAGCACGCGGCCGGTCGACAGCCACAGATCGTAGTTATCATCCGGCTGTTCCGGTGGCGCAGCATAGGGGCGGAAGAAAATCTTCGCCTTGCCGGCCAGTTTTTTCTTTTCCTTACTGGTCGGTTTATCCAGGTCGCCGGTAGGCGTAGCCTTCAGTGCCTTGCCGTAGAACTCGAAGCCGGCGCCTTTTGTGACATAGGGGTCGTATTTTTCGTTAAAGCGCCATTCTGTTTCCTTGCCGTCAATCACCGGCCATTTCAGACCGCGCACGTCATCGCGCATATAGGTGTCGAAGTCGGCCAGGTCGTGCTGGAAGTTAACCGTGAACTGCCGGTACTCATCGAACAGGGCTTTTTCCGGGAACCAGCCATCGCCCAGTTTATCGGCGATGTGGTTGCCATGACCCTTGGCAACGGCGGGATCAGGCCATGCGACCTTCTTGTTGTCCTTGGTTGCAAACAACACGTCGTACAGGGTGTCTTCCGGTGAGTAACCCATTGCGACGGCATCATCGAGTACGCTGGGAAGCTTGCCATCTTCAAAGCCTTCGGACTTCAGGCCAGGAACATTATGCTCACCCCAGACTTCCTTGAGTTTGAAGCGCTTGGCGAATTCCAGTCCCTGCCAGACATCACCCATGGCTTCGCCCGGTGGATTGACCTGCTGACGCCAGCCCTGGGTGCGGCGCTCGGCGTTACCGTACAGCCCCCATTTTTCGTAGATCATCGCGGTCGGCAGAATCAGGTCGGCAACCTTGGCGGACACTGTCGGGTAAGGGTCGGAAACCACCAGGAAGTTGTCGGACTTGCGTGCGGCCGCGATCCAGTGGTTGGCATTGGCCGACGCCTGGAATGGATTGTTCACCTGTACCCAGGCCCATTTGATTGAGCCGTCTTCCATGCTGCGCAGGATCTTGGTGATATGGCTGCCGACTTTCGGATTCAACGTCTTGTCCGGCAGGTTCCAGATCTTTTCTGAACGTGCCCGGTGTTTGCCGTTAAAGACTACCATGTCGGCGGGCAGGCGATGTGCAAAGGTGCCGACTTCGCGCGCGGTACCGCAGGCGGAAGGCTGGCCGGTCAGGGAGAAGGCGCCGTTACCCGGCTCTGCCTGCTTGCCCAGCAGCAGGTGCAGCATGTAGGCCTGTTCGTTTACCCAGCTTCCACGGTAGTGCTGGTTCATGCCCATGGTCCAGAAGCTGACGACCTTGCGGTTTTTCTCAACATAAAGATCGGCCAGTGCCTTGAGTTTCTCCTTGTGGGATTCCAGAGACTCGTCGGCATCACCCCTGGACAGCTCGGCTACAAAATCCAGCGTATAGGGTTCAACGCCGCGTTTGAATTCATCAAAACTGATCTGCCAGTGTTTGACCGGTTTGGCGCGATTCTTCTGCTCAATAACGTCACCTTCTTTCTTGCGCTGGGCGATGGCTTCGTATTTATCGAGCGTGACTTTCAGTTCTTTTGCCTGGGTATCCTTTTCTGCATCATAGGCATACTCGGAGGTGCCGCGCATGCCATAACCAATGTCATAAGGACCGGTGGCAAATACACAGTGCTTTTCAACGAAGTCCTTGTTGACCGCATCACGCTTGATGATTTCACGCGCAACATAATTGAAGATGGCCAGGTCCGTGCCGGGCTTGAAAACAATTTCCGAATCGGCAATATCAGAAGTCTGGTTGGAGCAGGTCGTCAGGTTGACCAGCTTGACGTTTTCTTCGTCACCCAGTTTTCGATCAGAGACACGTGCCCACAGGATCGGATGACACTCGGCCATGTTGGCGCCCCAGGTAACCACGGTATCAGTGTGCTCGATATCGTCGTAGTTGCCGGACGGTTCGTCGATACCGAAGGTCTGGATAAAACCAACCACGGCGGAAGCCATGCAATGACGTGCGTTGGGGTCGATATTGTTACTGCGGAAACCGGCCTTCATCAACTTGGCCATGGTGTAACCCTCAGGAATGGTGTACTGGCCGGAGCCGAATACTGCTACACCATGTGGTCCCATTTCCTTGTAGGTCTTCTTGAACTGTTTTTCCATTTCGTCTAAAGCCTGGTCCCAGCTGACCGGCTGGAACTTGCCGTCCTTCATACGCATCAGCGGCTGGGTCAGACGGTCCTTGCCGTACATGATCTTGCCGTTGAAATAGCCCTTGATGCAGTTCAGTCCCCGATTCACCGGGGCATCCGGGTCACCCTTGGTGGCAACGATTTTACCGTCTTTGGTTGCGACCATAATGCCGCAGCCAGTACCGCAGAATCGGCACACAGACTTGTCCCATTGCCAACCGGCTTCCGCATCCCTGGTGGCTGCCTGAGCTGTTTGACTGATAGGTAGGCCGACGGTTGCCGCTGCTGAAGCGGCTACACTGGTTTTTAGAAATTCACGGCGTGTTTGTCCCATTTCAGAACCTCCAATAGGGTTATTTGATTACCGGAAGTCATATCCGGAAATATTAGTTTCAGGATTACAGAATAGTTAATCATTGAGATACGGGGGTACCACTGACTGGCGCAGGCCGGTTAACTCATCCAGATCATCAGGAATGGTTTCAGGCGCGGGGCTGCCATCTTCGGCAAAGTAGTGGTAGACCATTTCGGCAAGTACGATGCCCGGGAGCTGCTTGATCTTTTTCAGACCGGCAATCTCGTCATTGATAGATTCAGCTTCCTGGACAACAATCATCTTGCAGCTGTCTCGATCAACATGGTGAACGTCGAGATGTGGCATGGCGTTGAGTGTGTCGATCAACTGATCGACTTCCGATGGCGTAGATACCACTAGAATTCCTGAGAGATTCATCTAACACACCCCGTTAACGCAGCGACCGGGCAACTGCGAATACAATCGAAAAAAAATACCTCATCACAACAAGCGAAGCATGTTGAATTTGACCATTTACTTTACACATAACCGGGATGTTGTATTTGACTTGGGTTAAGTTTGGATCTAGTACAATAAACAATAATATTATAAATAACTAAATTACTTGCATTGAGTCGAATAAATTTTTTCTCACACCCTCACCCTGGGTGAATGATGAATTTGAAAACAGGTAATGAAGCATTCAAACATCATGTGCCAACCAGACTAAGGACTAAGGATGGGATTACTTAAGGTGTACGGGTCATGACCTGATCTGGCGGTATGTATGATTTTGACTATGACGAGTTCAAAACACATCCACAGATGAACGCAGATAAACACAGATAATACGTGTGTTATTTCTTGTCCGCGACAAAAATGTCAGGAGCATTTTTGAACGCACATAGTGCGGCCCCGAATGATAATGAGGGGTAGAGGGCAGGAAGCCCGGAATAACAACACAAAGAATGCAAAAGTGCTCGTACATATATTTATGTGTAAGAGTTCTTGCTTAATATGACACATTACAAAATTGCTTCTTGTTTGATCTGATGTCACTCTCGATATGAATAACTTAAAATGCATTGAAAGCAGATACATAGAATTTTCGCTACGCTTCCGAGTGCTGCCAAAAGCGGACTGTTAGCAGACCCTCTATTTACATAAAATATATTTCATAGAAGAAGTACGTCGTTATGCCGACGCCCGCAATAATCACGAAGCTCCTAACGTATTCCTGTGATATTTGACGGGAAACATGTGCAGCAATATATCCCCCCGTTAACGTCCCAAAAAGCACAATAATACCTTCAAACCACGCAATGGCATCGTTCTTGATAAACAGGACTATTGCGATCAATGATACACAAGTAGAAGTCAGTAGCTTCAAGGCGTTCATGGCGCTGATATTTGTGTAGCCTGATAAGGCCAGATAGCTCAGCACTATGATGCCAAGTCCGGCATTAAAGAAACCTCCGTATATGCAAATACCAAGCAGCATCAACATCAATAGGGGGCCTCCTATCAATGATGCATAGTGATGGCTGGAGGCGAATTGCCTGAAAATACTATTCAGTCGTGCACCGAAGACAAAAAGAAGTGTGGCGAACAAGAGTAACCACGGGATTGCCTCACGAAACAATGATTCTGGTGTTTGCAGGAGAAGCCATGCACCAGTAATCCCGCCAATCAGACTAATCACTATATATTTTGGTAGCTCCCGCTTGTGTGCGTGTAATTCCTTTCGAAAAGCATAAGCACCACTGATATAGCCTGAACAAGATGCAAAGGTATTGGTTGCGTTAGCACTGATAGGTGGTACACCGGCAAACAGTAGCGCAGGGAAAGTGATAAAAGTGCCGCCACCAGCTATTGAATTAAGCATTCCGCCGAAAAATCCTGCGATGAAGAGAAGTGGTATGTCAATCGACACGATATGCCCGATAAGTAATTATCAATTGCGACAGAATAACATTTGCTTAATATTTTCTGAGTGTATGTTTGATGTTTTTAAATGACCGTTATGGGTCGTTTCACGACCTCTGGATAAAAACTGACCAAGACGCTCACTGCTTTCAGATCTGGTGATCATGTAATTCCTACCCAAACGAGGAGGAGTTACCATGTATCTACTTACCCACAATCCCGAAACCCGCACGCCCTGGAACAAGGGCAAAATTATCGGCCAGAAGGCGCCACTGAAGCTCAGAGATATCTGGGCAATAAGAATACGCCTGCAGATTGAGAATCGCTTCCGAGACCTGGCGCTTTTCAATCTAGCTATCGACAGCAAGCTCAGGGCCTGTGATCTGATAAAGCTGAAACTCTCTGATATCGCTCATGGCGATCAGATCGCCCGCAGGGCGATTATTCTCCAACAGAAGACCCAGAGGCCAGTCCAGTTCGAGTTGACCCACCAGGCGAGAGAAGCTGTCTCGAAATGGGTGGAATATGCTCAGTTGGATGCAAGTGATTACCTGTTTAAGAGCAGAATCCGGCAGTCAGCCCACATCACGACCAGGCAGTATACTCGAATCGTTGATGCTTGGATTGCAGGCATTGGGCTTGATCCAGCTGCATATGGGACACATTCACTCAGACGCACGAAGGTATCAATGATTTATCGCCGAACAGGGAACCTGCGAGCAGTCCAGATTCTACTCGGGCATACCAAATTGGAGAGTACCGTCCGATACCTGGGGATCGAAGTGGATGACGCTCTGGAGTTGGCAGAGCAGACTGAGATTTAGAGCCAGTTCGGGGCCGGCTGACCTGATAGTCGGCCCCCGACCCATAGCTGTCGTTTAGTGTTCCCTAATATAGTTTCTGGCCTTGATGGCTACTGACTCGAAGCAGACATCAAGTTCCATTGTGTATAGAATCTCTTTCATATCGCAATAGTTTGGGAGTGGGGAGATGATGCAAAGACTTTTATTCGCCACACTGTTTAGTGTGTCGGTAATTACAGGGGGAGCTTTTGCTGCTGGTGGAGTAGTGAAATCACCAACGGGTGTCGCGCCAGACCGATATGTCTATTATCCCGGTACCGAAGTGCTGGCTAAAGATGAGATTCGCTTGATTGCTTGTGGTACGGGCCTACCTGCGGCGCGTCGTGGCCAGGCTGCGACGTGCTTTCTTTTCGAACTGGGCAATGGTGATAAGTTCCTATTCGATATTGGCACAGGTTCCATGGCGAATGTCGCCGCATTAATGATTCCATACGACATGCTGGATAAGATTTTCCTGAGTCATCTACATACGGATCACTGGGGGGACCTGGCAACGATTTGGGCAGGCGGATGGACCGCAGGTCGTACTGGCCCGCTAAAGATTTGGGGGCCAAGTGGTGCCACACCAGAGATGGGTACCAAGTATGCTGTCGATCATTTCCTCAAGGCCTACACATGGGATGCAACAACACGCAATGCCAAGCTGAGTCCCAAGCCGGGTCTGATTGAGGTTACCGAGTTCGATTATAAAGGTGAAAACAAGGTTATCTACGAGGAGAATGGCGTCACCATACGCTCCTGGCCAGCTATTCATGCAGGTGATGGCGCCGTCTCATTCTCCCTGGAATACGCCGGGATGAAAGTGGTCTTTGGTGGAGACACGTTCCCCAATAAGTGGTACGTAAAATTTGCCAAGGACGCTGATTTGGCCATCCACGAGGTTTTCCTGACACCGAGCGAGTTAGTCGAATGGTATGGACAGTCACCCGGTCAGGCCCTCGGCGTAGGCACACAGGTTCATACATCACCACCGGCTTTCGGCAAGGTTATGAGTGAAGTTAACCCACGTCATGCTGTGGGATACCACTTCTTCAACGAGGAAGGCACCCGCTACGGCATCTACGATGGTGTGCGCTCGACCTATGACGGTCCGCTCTCGCTGGCTACTGACAACATGGTATGGAATATTACTAAGGACAAGATTGTCGAGCGTATGGCAGTGTCACCCGAAGATGCTTGGTCTGTACCTGGATCGACGCCGCCGCCTCCACCTCCTGCACCCGGTACGGTACCAGATCCAATGACCGACTGGATCAAGGCTGGCAGATGGGAGCCTGCGAACAAAGCGCAGGGTGATCTTGTTAAGACATTTAAGAAAGAGCATGGTATGAAGTAATTGCTTCTTCTGTCATGCTGGTGAGGGATTGATTACATTGCCCCTCGTTACATAATGGATCAATGATAACGGCAGTCTTTATGGCTGCCGTTTTTTTACACTGGCCGTCCGCTTCTGGCCGATTGGTTCGGCCCCGGTTTTACGGACCACCTAATCAGCGCGATAATGCGCGAGGAGGTGTTTCATGGGGAGAAGAAAGCGTTACAGCGCAGAGTTCAAACGACAGGCCCTGAAGCGAGCCAATGAACCGGGTGTCACCGATGCGCTGGTTTGCGAAGAACTGGGCATCAGCACGCGTCAACTTCGACGCTGGCGAGATATGGTCAAGGAGTACGGCGAGGAGCAGGCCTTTCCCGGTCACGGCAAGAGCCGGGATGAAGAAGTAACGCAACTCAAACGAGAGCTGGCCAAAGTCAAAGCGGAACGGGATTTTTTAAAAGAAGCGGCGAGGTACTTTGCCAAGGAGTCGAAGTGAGATACCAGTGTATCCACCGACGCCGCGAACAGCATTCGGTAAGAATGATGTGCCGATTGCTCAGGGTATCACGTAGTGGCTACTACGATTGGTGTAGCCGGAGTGAGACAGCCAGGCAACGCAGGGATCGTGCACTGATGCCACTTGTTCGCCAGGTGCATCTGGAGAGTCGGGGTGTCTACGGTGCCCGCAAGATTCACCACGAGCTACGCGCGCAGGGTGAATACTGTGGCCGACATAAGATCGCCCGTTTGATGCGTCAGGCCGGGCTTAAAGGCTGCCCGAAAAGGCGTTTTCGTCGCCTTGACGATCACCCACCGAGTTATCCGATCGCGCACAACCTGCTGCAACAAGACTTCACGGCCACGCAGGCCAATGAGCGCTGGGCATCAGATATAACCTACATCTCGACGCGACAAGGCTGGCTGTACCTTGCAGTGGTGATGGACTTATACTCCCGGCGCATCGTGGGCTGGTCTATGGACAAACGCACGGGCAGGCATCTGGTGATCGATGCGATGAATATGGCACTCAATCAACGCGATGTCCCAGTGCTTCACCATTCGGATCGTGGCCCGCAGTATACCAGTGATGACTTTCGTGAGCTGTTGCGCACGCATGGGATTGAATGCAGTATGAGTGGCAGAGGGAGTTGCTATGATAATGCGCCGGTTGAAAGCTTCTTTTCTTTGTTAAAGCGTGAACGCATTCGGCGACAGACCTATGCGACACGCGAAGAAGTCAAGACAGATGTGTTCGATTACATCGAACGTTTTTATAATCGATGGCGTCGACACGCTACACTGGGTTATGTGAGTCCAGTGGAGTTTGAAAACCAGGTAATGAGGTCTTAATCAACTGGTCCAATAAACAAGGGCCAGACCAAATAGCGGCCGCTCGTAACGCAAAAAAAGGCAGCCATAAAGACTGCCGTTATCATGCTATGAATTTATTTTAGACTTTACGTCTAGCCACTCCGACAAGCCAATAAGTCTGGAACCAAATAACCAGTCAGCAGACTCTCATGCAATGATTCTACTCAATATTTATTGACCAACTGCTTACGGCCAATGTTGTACTATTTAATGTAGAATATACAAAGCCATAACAGACGTTTTTAGCCTGCTGTCCGTGAACACATCAAGTCTTAAGCTCAATAAACTTGATCGCTAGCTTGATTTGATTCCTCCTTTTTACGAATGAGTTCGTTAACCAATATTTCCGAGAACTCCTCATACAGCCATTCCATACGCGTAGTGTCATCTCCACCTGCAAATCCACCAAGTGCATAGGATGCGATGATGGTATAGTTATAGACTGGCTCACCAGTTTTTAACACAACAACATCACCTTGAACATGATCGTCGCCTGCCATAAAACCCCACATAACAGCATTGAAGGAGCTGCGAACACGAATATCATTGATCACGACCTTAATGCTAAAATCGCCGTCAGGTGACATCAGTTCATTCTCTTCAAGCTCACTCTGCAAAGTTGCCCTCAGGGCGTTAATATCAAACTGGATATTATCAGGTAGAGATTGTTTGGCTTCCGGAGACATATTAATTTCAAAACTATGCAACGCTTTAACGACTGGACGATCTGTATCCGCACTGTCTGGACGTGTAACTGTGCTCGAACAACCCATAATAGCTGACAGCAAAAAGAACAGAAAAACTAATCGCATTTTTATCATAATTTATCATCCTGAAAAGTTATAAATAAAGTGAAGCAAGCGAGAATTGAGAGAGGAGTGCTGTTACTGTTCACAACTGCCCCCCCTATACCACATAAGTTGTTATGCTCTATTACCAGTGGTAGCCAAGAATAAGACCGGCATGAGTGCCACCTGCCTCAGCATCTATTCCAAACAGAGTCACTTCTGCCTTTGAGTAACGCAGATCGAGTCCCAGGTTAAAGGCTTGACCTAGAGTCCAATATATTCCTGCATTGAGCCAAATCCCAATACTGTTATCATCATCGGAAACCGTAGTGAAGCCTCTTCCTTCCAGATCTGCACTAATAAGTGCAAGGCCACCACCAATGTATGGCCTCACTGAACTATCCGTTACCTCCCAAATTTTTCGCACACCACCATTTATTTCAGAAGTGATGGCGTCGATGATAATACCAGATTCTGTTACTTCATCAGCGGAGACCAAAATATCAATTGCGATACTAACAGGCCAGCTTCTTTGCTTCCAGTCAACAAGAACACCGAATTCACCATGCTCATCTGCGGGCGCCCAATCATCACTATCTAGTGATTTTTGCCCTAAAAAGAAATTTACATTACCTGTATATTCATCTGCAAAAGAATTTATGACAAACAACATTAGAATTACTGCCAGGATATTAATTTTCATAATCTTCTCCCTGTATCGTGTTATATATTTATAATTACAATCCTAAAAGTTACTGTGCATAACTATGTTTTATGAATCTAACAGCTGCTTCATATTTGATTATTGATATGGGTCAACTTGTGTAATTCTTAGATTGATTCTTGCTTAAGATAAAAAGCTAATATTTAATTGATAATTATCAATGTCGCACACCGATATTTTGTGAATTTCAGATTACTTTTTAGGCATCACAAACGGCAGCTTCGGGTCGACTCCGGAAGTTGAGCCTGAAGTTACTTATGTCTGCTTATGTGTAGAATGAGCTATTGCCAGCTGTTAAGGTATATCGAAATCGGCATATTCGCGGATCATTATTCTTAATACGTATATTGATGTCACCGGATGCCTGCATGTGCAGGGATGGCAGAATAAAATATCCGTATTTATCCGCGTTCATCTGTTGACAGAAAACATCTTTCTCGGCCTTTTACTTAAGGAGACTCTGACTAATTCAGAGCTTTCTTAAAACATCCGGTCATCAATGAAGATCGCTTACGTTTGTTTAAGCCTGAGTGCATTAAGCACAACAATCAATGAGCTTGCAGACATGCCGATGGCAGCGAGCC
>CALLCZ010000034.1 GCA_937998645.1 uncultured Gammaproteobacteria bacterium | reverse complement strand
CTGGTTATCTGCCAGCCCCGTTCACTGGCGATTGCGCGTAACTGATCATCGGGGTCGACTGCTATCGGGTGTGCCACTTCCTCGAGTAAAGGCAGGTCGTTGTGTGAATCACTGTAGAACCAGCTGTTGTTAAACTCGATCTTTGTCTCATCCAGCCAGGCATGCAGTCTTTCAATCTTGCCTTGTTGAAAACAGGGTATACCTTTGACTTTGCCGGTGTATTCGCCTTCGACGATCTCGGGTTCGGTGGCGATCAGGTCATTGACACCGAATGCCTGTGCAATCGGACCGGTTACAAAACTGTTGGTTGCGGTGATGATAACCGGGTGATCACCTTCGCGCCGGTGTTTGGCAATCAGATTCTTGCCGCGCAGGGTCATGATGGGTTTGATATGTTTTTCCATAAACTCCTGGTGCAGGGATTTCAGCATATCGGCGTCGTTGCTCGCCAGCGGCTGCAGGGCAAAGTTGAGGAATTCGTGAATGTCGAGCTTGCCCAGAGCATATTCCTGGTAAAAGCGTTGATTGGCTTCCTCGTAAAGCTGTTTGTCCACTAGGCCCTTTTCTACCAGAAAACAGCCCCACAGATAGTCGCTGTCGCCTGCGAGCAGGGTATTGTCGAGATCGAAGAGGGCAAGTGACATCAGTAGTAGTGCCTTGGTTATTTGGGCGCGATGATACTACCTTTTCCATCGTCATGAAGCCAGTAATGAGTATCCCGATAGATACAGGCAGGATGTCGATATATTTAACAGGTTGAAGCATGTCGCAATGATTGCGAACAATTACACAAGTGCATGATTAAAAAAGATAATTAATTTTTTATTTGGTCGGTATCAGTAATCAGAAGAGGTGAGATATATAGTTATGGCCAGTAATAGGTGCCATGTATGCCATTTAAATGTCGGTTTAGCTTACACAGTGACCGACCAAGGTTGTTAATTTATACACATAAAATATGTAACTCTTTGTTTTTATGGGATATGTGTAAACCTGGTATGCATATTGCTGCTTAATAATTGCTGATCAATGTTGATTTGGTTATTAAGGAAACGGAAATGTTAAAAAATTTATTACTCCTGCTTGTCTCGGCTGCAGTGTCTTCAGTTGCACATGCTGCCAGTTTTGATTTCGCCGCTGTTGCCGATGGTGATGCATCTTACGGGGCCGCTGCAGGCGAGTACGGCGCCAGTTCGATTACTTTCACCAGCGACGGCATCAGCGTCACTGCCCAGGGCGAATCCGATATTGATGATGACGGCAACCAGTTCGCCTACCTTGATTCCACATGGACACACAGTGGCGGTGGCGGTGAAGGCGGACTCGGTGTCTGTGCTGATCTTTCGGTTGATCAATGTACGCCTTCTTCGGATGACAATGTCACTATCGGTGAGACCTTGCTGCTGACATTCGACCAGGAGGTTATTATCACCGGCATCACATTCAGGGATGGTGCGCATAATCCAGTATTTGGTGAAGGTGCGGTTTTCGGACTGGTTGTTGATGGTGATACCAAGGTAGATCAGGATCTGACCTTCAATTACACCCAGAGCTGGCAAGGCACAAGCTTTGAATTCAGCAATAGCAATGATTCGGACACCGATCCATACAGGTTTTATATGAGCGCGCTGACGGTAACTGCGGTGCCTGTACCCCCGGCGGTCTGGCTATTTGCATCGGGACTGCTAGGCCTTGTTGCCGTTGCACGCAGACGCTTATAATTACCGGCAATTCAAAATTGAAAAGGCCCGTATTACGGGCCTTTTTTATGTCTGCTTTATTCGTGTGTCGCGGTAATTATCTTGAACTTTAAATCCTGCGATTGTCTGTTAATATCATAGATATTGATATTTTATGCGTCTTTGTTGAAATTACGCAGAGCACAGGATTTATACAAGTGATTGATTCTGATGGGTTCAGAGCCAATGTGGGCATTATTTTGAGCAACCCGGAAGGCCAGGTTTTCTGGGCGCGCCGGAGTGGCCAGAATGCATGGCAGTTTCCACAGGGTGGCATTCGACCAAATGAGTCGCCGGTTGATGCCATGTTTCGTGAACTGTTCGAGGAAACAGGTTTATCAGCTGATCATGTCAATGTTATGGGCAAGACACGTGGCTGGCTAAGGTATCGTATACCCAAGCACCTGGTCAGGCACCGTTCGAAACCACTGTGCATCGGTCAGAAGCAAATATGGTTTTGTCTGCGATTGATCGGCTCCGAGAGTGACTTCAATCTGAAGAATTCCGAAAAGCCGGAATTTGACCGCTGGTGCTGGGTCGATTACTGGAAGCCAGTGGAGGATATCGTTTTCTTCAAACGCAAGGTCTACAAAAGAGCACTACAGGAACTTGAGCCGCTGCTGTTTACCTGATTGCGCGGGTTAGACAGGCTTGAGTTCGACCAGTAACACCACTGCGATAAGGATCAGCACAGGGAATTCATTAAACAGGCGATACCAGACGTGGGTATGCCTGTTTCTATCACGCTTGAAGTCCAGCACCAGCTTGCCGCACCAGATGTGGTACATCACCAGCACACCTACCGCGGCCAGTTTTGCCTGTAGCCATAAAGCCGAATAGGAAAATCCACTTATTTCGACCAGCCAGAAACCCAGCGCTATGGTAATGATGCCTCCGGGTGTGGCGATCCCCCAGAATAATTTGCGCTCCATGACCTTGAACCGATCGATGCTGATACTGTCTTCACTGCTGGCGTGGTAGACGAACAAACGGGGTAAATAAAAAAGACCTGCAAACCAGGTCACCATAAAAATAATATGAAAGGATTTAACCCATAACATGGATATTTGCCACTACAATTACACAGGAAGCTGAATATTACAGTTGTTGAAAATTTCAGCAAGATTTAACAGAAGAATAAAAATGAGAATACCAAACTTCACTACGAGAATTGAATCATGTTAAGCGCAGGTGTTGTTGGGGGCACGGGCTACACGGGCATAGAATTGCTGCGTTTGCTGGTCATGCATCCACAGGTCGAGTTGAAGTGTGTGACTTCACGCTCGGAAGCGGGCAGCAGGGTTGCTGATATGTTTCCGAACCTGCGTGAGCACACTGATATTGAATTTACCGAGCCCGATGAGAAGGCATTGGGGAGCTGTGATATCGTATTTTTTGCCACGCCCAATGGTACAGCGATGACGATGGTGCCTGCGCTGCTCGACCAGGGTGCCCGCATTATCGACCTTGCTGCCGATTTCAGGCTCAAAGACGAGGCGGAATGGGAGCAATGGTATGGCATCAAGCATGCATGTGCTGATGTGCTGGCAGAAGCCGTCTACGGCTTGCCTGAACTTAACCGTAGCGCAGTAAAGCAGGCGAAAGTCGTTGCCAACCCGGGCTGCTATCCAACAGCAGTAACACTCGGCTTCCTGCCTTTGATTGAAAATGACCTGATCGAGGACCAGCACCTGGTTGCCGACGCAAAATCAGGCGTCAGTGGCGCCGGTCGCGGTGCCAGCGTCGCCACCCTGCTGTGCGAGGCGAGTGAGAGTTTCAAACCCTACGCCGTCGATGGCCATCGCCATTTGCCGGAAATACGCCAGACCTTGAGTATCGCTGCCGGGCATGATGTTGGCCTCACTTTCGTGCCGCATCTGCTGCCGATGATTCGCGGTATTGAAGCAAGTCTGTATGCCGTACTCAAATCAGGTGATGTTGATTTGCATGCGCTTTACCGCACACGTTATGAGTCGGAGCCGTTTGTCGATGTGCTGCCTGTGGGGACCATGCCCGAAACGCGGACAGTGCGTGGTGTGAACATGTGCAGGTTATCGGTGTTTCAGCCACAGGGAGGCGATACCGTTGTTGTATCTTCGGTTATCGATAACCTGGTTAAAGGAGCTGCCGGCCAGGCCGTGCAGAATATGAACATTATGTTCGGTTTAGACGAAGAAACCGGACTGAACAACGTAGCATTACTACCATAATGAATATGAAACCACTTCAGACACGATATTTGATTACTATTCAGCGCCCGTTCCGCTGGTTCATGGGCTTATTGGTCATTATTGCACTGGTTGCTGCCATGGTCTGGATGTCATACGAATACGGCAGGAGAATGGCGGGTTTTAATTCCTCGGATGCAGATCTGGTCATTAATGGTCAGCAGGTAGAAATTGAAACTTTACAGTCGAAATTGGCTGAATATCAGCGACAAACTGCTATGCTTGAAAGGAACAGCAAGATTGAAGATGACACCACTGGTCAGTTAAAGAAATCGCTGACACAGGCCCAGAACGAGGTGCTGGAGCTCAAGAAGGAGCTGGCTTTTTATAAAAGCATTGTAGCGCCGGAACAGGGCAAACCCAGTCTGGTTATTCAGACGATCCAGCTGAAAAAGGATGTTGCCGGTGATTATGATTACAAGATCATGGTTAGCCAGCAGGGCAGAAATGACCGCTTTGCGCGTGGCGCTATTGAAGTCACTATCAAGGGTGCAAATCAGGGAGCAAAACAAACATTAGCCTTGAGTGATGTGTCTGATGATGCAAGCAAGCCAATGAAGTTTGGATTGAAGTATTTTCAGAATTTCACCGGCAAGCTCAAGTTACCGGAAGGATTCGTAGCAGAATCCATGAGAGTCAAGTTGAAGCCCAGTTCAAAGACGCTCGAATCGGTAGATGAAAAATTTCCCTGGGACGATTTAACTGCAGGAGATTAAGTATGTGGGGTAACAATAAAATTCGTTCATCCAAGATTGAAACACTGATTGGCCAGAGTATTGAGGTCGATGGTGATCTCAACTTTAATGGTGGTCTGCACCTTGATGGAAAGATCAATGGTAATGTCACTTCTGATAATGGCTCTAATTCAGTTCTGGTCGTGAGCGAGCAGGGGCAGATTTCCGGCGATGTGAATGTCCCTTACGCAGTGATCAACGGCACCATCAAGGGTAATGTCTATGCCAGCGAAAAGCTGGAGCTGTCAAACAAGGCCTGCATCACTGGAAACGTGCACTACAATGTGCTGGAAATGGCGAGTGGAGCCTCAGTGAATGGTAATATGCTGCACGATAACAAGGAGAGGCACCTGCTGGAGCATCATGCCGGGCCCGTAGAGATGCACGAGGAAAAGCAGGAAGAGCCGGAGCAGGACATGGGCGGCGATGCGGCCATGGCCAAGGGTTGATAACTCAATACTTGACTAATTTAGTCGGGAAATGCTAATTTAGCGATATCTAATGTATTAATCCTGATATTCGGCAAACAGCACTATGAGTATTAACGTCTCTTTTACCCCGATGCAGCAGCCCAAGTCTGTCGAAGCGCCAGTTATTGGGTTTACTGATGCTGCTGCAAATAAGCTTAAGGCTTTGATAGCAGAAGAAAAAAATCCGAACCTGAAACTTCGTGTGTTCGTCAATGGCGGTGGCTGCTCAGGCTTCCAGTACGGTTTTGAGTTTGATGAGGACGCCAGGGATGATGATATCAAGGTCGAAAAATCTGGCGTCACCATGCTCGTTGACGCAATGAGCGCACAATATCTTGGCGGTGCCACCGTTGATTATGAAGAAGGGCTTGAAGGCTCGAGATTCGTGATCAACAATCCGAATGCCACCTCAACCTGTGGTTGTGGTTCGTCATTTTCGATTTAGCTATACGATAGTTATTTACCAGAGGGCGGTAATCACCGCCCTTTTTTTATTCCAAGTTAAAACCGGTTCAGGCAGATTTTGGTAAGCTATACAGCTTCGCAGCTGAAGGACGTTTAAAATGAGTGAATACCTACCCGGCCTGGCCGGCGTTCCGGCAACCAAGTCCAATATTTCGTCTATCGATGGTGAGAAGGGCATTCTTGCTTATCGTGGCTACGATATTCAGGAGCTTGCTGAAAAAAGTAACTTTGAAGAAACGGCACTGTTGCTGCTGGATGGCGAATTACCTGACAGTGCTGCGCTCGAAGACTTCGATCAGCAACTGCGCGGCGAACGCAAGATCAAGTACCATGTTCGCGAAATTATGCGAAACCTGCCTGCCACTGGACATCCGATGGAAATGCTGCAAACAGCGATCTCCAGTCTTGGTATGTTCTATGGCAATGCGGGTATTCTCACGGAAAGTTATGGCAGCGAAGACCTGTATTACGTACACAACATGTCGGTAAAAATCATCGCACGCATGGCCACCATCGTCGCTGCCTGGGAACATGTGCGTAACGGATATGATCCGATCGAGCCGCGTCCGGACATGACCCACGCTGAAAACTTCATGTACATGCTCACGGGCGTGGAACCGGACCCGCTGACCGTTCGAATCATGGATGCCTGCCTGATCATGCATGCAGAACATACCATCAATGCCTCGACCTTTGCCGCCATGGTCTGTGCTTCGACACTGGCAGGTCCATTCCGGGTTATTTCGGCTGCCATCGGAACCCTTGCAGGTCCATTGCACGGTGGCGCGAATCAGCGCGTGGTAGAAATGCTGGATGAAATTGGCCGTCCTGAAAACGTCAAGGACTGGCTCGATATGAAGCTGGAAGAAAAGGAAGTGATCTGGGGAATGGGGCATCGCGAGTACAAGACCAAGGACCCCAGGGCGATTATTCTGCAAAAAATGGTGATGGAGTGGGCAGATAAAAAAGGCAACCTCAGCCCCATGTTTGAAACCGCGCTGGCACTGGAAGAGGCCTGTGAAACAATACTGGGTTCCAAGGGTGTGTATCCTAACGTTGATTATTATTCAGGCATTCTGTATTCGGAAATGGGTATACCCACCGACCAGTTCACCCCGATATTCGCGGTATCGCGTATCGCCGGCTGGATGGCGCACTGGCGTGAGCAGCTGTCCGATAACCGTATCTTCAGACCTACACAGATCTATACCGGTCATCCGCCGCGTGACTATGTGCCGATCGAGCAGCGTAGTTAGAAATTGATTTGTTTCAACGCAAAGAGCGCAAAGACGCTGAGAACGCAAAGAATAACTAATGTAAATTGCAATAGTCAGGATTTAATCTGACAGTCATTGCCAGATTAATTCAAAGCATGATTTTTCGTCAGTACGATCGGGTTTGGCGCCTTTGCGATCTTTGCGTTATATGAACCTGTTAAATAGTGAGCAATGGCTCAGAGTCATGTAACACGAATCGATTCACACCTGCTTGATTCAGTTTGCTGACTTGGCCAGATCTTCTTCCACGAAACGCAAAACGGCCTCGAGCAAGGCTTCTCGTGGATAGTCATTCTGGTCGACGAACATAGAACCGATCGTCGGATGGGTGCGGGCAACTGGTACAGACAGCGCCCAGTGATCGGCATTTATATATGCAATCAAGGTGCTGCCCGGAATCACCTGGTCGTAGAATAACAGCTGGCCGTCATTGCGTGCGTCCACTCGACTCAGCTTGTTGTAACTGGATTCGAGCATCAAGGAGATGCGTTCGGGATTCGGGTATGTAACCAGCGAATAATACGGGAAGTCATCTGGGAGTGGATTTTCAGCCAGCCATGCTTTGCGCGTTGCCGGGAGCAGGCTTTCGACTGCACCACCGTCACCGCTTGTGCACTCAGCGTCGGGCCAGTGCTTCAATAGTTCAAGCTGTGACTGTGTCGCGTCATTAGCCAGCGGGGAACCGCCTACTGCACCAGAGGCGCTAACCACGGCAGTAATGCGCTCCCGGATCTCTGGATAGGACACGACTGCCTCGAGAATATCCGGCACACCCTTGGAGTAGCCGATGAGTACGAGCCGGGGTTCGTCGTCTTTCATTTCCATGTTCATAATCGCATCGCGGATCTGGCGTGCGTTCGTAGTGCTACTCGACAGAGCGTCCACGTTCTGGATTATCAGGTCATAACCGAACTGGCGAATGTGATCACGTACGCTTCCTTCAGTATCCAGCCAGTTGGCGAAGCAGGTCCATCCGATCCCGGGTATTTCCATTGCGACCAGGCCGCGCTCGGACGATCCAAGCGCTACGCTTTTGCCAGTCCCCTCGGGCTCATCACCTACGCGTGTAAGCGCATCATCACAGTGCTGGTAGTCTGGCAGCGTCTGGCCGTGCGCCTCGAGAACGGCGCAGAAGATCTCACGAAAACGCCCGCGCTGATCCCCTACGCCTGCGTGCGAGGCGGGCACAAGTATCAGCGGTGGACTATCTTCCGTATAAGGAGAGAGCGGTGTGGTTGAACAGGCGCTGACTATAAGGACTGTTGCAGCGGTGATAGCCGGCAACGTACCCCTGGGGACATGAACTTGCTGAAACAGCTCAATTACTGTCATTGCCAATCTTCTTAACAGCATCTGTCTGGTGAAGCTTCAAATAGGGATGCCAGTCGAGGATTTGTACATCTGACAAGGAAAGCGGGCGGGTTACCAGAAACAGCACCGCGCGCAGGCCGTCAGTATGATAACTTGCGCCGCCAAGACTATCGCGCAGTTCTCCCGGCCTGGTCGCGCCCACGCCGCTTACGAAAGCAATGTTCGACAAACCGCTTGAGTACAGCAAGTCCTGGATTAAAAAGTTTCTTACCTCATCGACGTTTGGATTCAGCATCAGGTCCTTGTCCTCAATTTCCTCAAAACGCCAGCCCTGTCGCCGTCCTGCCTGCACCACGAATACCGTCTTACCCTGGTAGCGAAACGGTGCTACCCATATACGTATCCAGTTTTCCGGCATACCGCCTGTGACTATCTTTCGTCCCACAATGTCTGGTGGCCGATCGAAAAGCCGTTGAACAGAATCAAACTCCAGCGCGCTGCTCCTGAAACCACGGCGCACAAGCGCGGTTACAATATCGGCAAAATCACCAACCAGTATAACGTTGAGCGGATCACCTGCTGCGTTTCCATCCGCACTCGTGGCACAACAGGGGAGTTGCTCCAACCTGGCTCGGAATGTGTCAGCGTTCTGATAATCATCAACTGCCATTTCGATCAATTGATACACATTTTCAAGCGCAGTATCGTCGTCGGTCCGATCATCGGGTACCGTCAGAAACAGGGTGAACGGAAACAACTGCCCCTGACCAAGGATATCAATGTTGAGCAGTCTTGATTGCTGATGAGGATTGGTGAAGATGACACCGGATTGTTTTGTACCTGGAGCTATGGGATTTTGAAAGCTCAGGCTATGGAAGTGATCATCGAGCAGTGCATTGGTTTCGCCCGCAAAGGATGTATGAAAAGACCAGGCCACTTCCAGCGGTGAGAATAAATCCGGATCGGTGCCGGGCCGCAGCAGCCACAGCATCTGGTCTGTGGTGTTTTCAACTTCAATCCATACCGGTTGTACGCCTGCCCCGTTGATGTTGGCACCGAACATTCGCTGGCTGTCATCGGTGCTGAGTACGGCTGCGCTCAGTTTGACTCCTTTCACCTGCTCGGTTTCAGCGCGGGCACGTAAATCAGAATCATCGAATTCCGCGGGGGGAGGCTGCCAGCTTGCGCATCCCGTCAGCATCAGGCCGAGCATACTCAATATGAGCACGACCTGAGCAAACCATTTCCGACAAGGCGGTCGCTGTACGGATTCTTGTATTGAATATCTTTCGGTCATCATTGCTGCTGGCTTGTGTATTCGATAAAGCCGCCTTCGCGACCTTCCCAGGGAAGAAACTGGACGTCGGTTATCGCTGTTGGATGAACATCAAACATCAGTACTCCGCGAAAACCATCGGTGTAGTACGGGTCCGTAGTCAGGTTACGTCGAGGTGCGTCCCTGGGGGCGGCGCCAACACCCTTGACCAGTCCCAGTTTAACCAGTGATTGTGAATACACCATGTCTTCCTGCAAGGCAGTGCGTGCCTCATCCACATCCGGATCGATCTTGTGGGTCGTCAGGTAGGGCGAGTGGATGGTGAAACGGGTGCCAATATCACGGCTGATCTGTCCCACCCACACATCTTTGCCATGATATCGCATCGGACTCAACCACAGGCGCAGGTGATTTCGCTGGTGAATATTGTCGCGCGCCTTTTGTAGCGCGAAATCCTGCGGCCTGTCGTACAGGTAGAGTGGGCTTATCGGCGCATAGGGGTAGCGCTCGCCAGACATGGCGGAGTTGATCATCTTGAGTACAGAGCCGGACCAGGTTTGTTCTGTGGGGCGCCAGCCACGTCGCACGAGTGCCGGAAATGCGTCGTCCAGTCCACCCACGATGACGAGGTTAAGCGGGTCGCCGTTGCGCGACACATCCTTGTTGGTGACGCAGCATGGCAGCTCTTCGAGTGCGGCTCGAAAGGCTTTTTCATCGGTATATTCAATGATTTCATCTTCAGTGTACAGCTCGCGGATGAAAACCCTGCGCGCACGGTAATCAGAGCGAAATCCCGGGATGACTGCAAAGATTGAGAATGACTTGTGGCGACCACTCGCGACCAGATCCACCTGTACCATTTTCACACCCTGGTCGAGATTGGTCAGAACGAAACCGGAAACTGTCGTTCCAGCTGGTACAGGATTACGAAAGGCCAGGGCTGAAAAATGCTGATCGAGTACCTCCAGGGTTTCATTTTCGTACGTGCTGGCAAAAGCCTCGGCCGTTTCGGATGCGGGAAAGAAGTGAGGGTCCAGGCCCGGTGACATCAACCAGTAAGCAGTATCATCACCGTTTTCGACTTCGATCCAGACTGGTTGAATGCCTTTCTTTGCGAGGGGAACACCGTAGATGTCATGGCTCTCATCAGCAGAAAGCACACTGGCCGATACCAGTACAGCACCATCGCTGCGTGTTATTGCACGGCTTTTATAGTCCAGCTTCTCAATTTCAGATACAGGACCTTTCGAAGCACAACCTGCGAGTGTGAGCGCTATGCTTATACTTGCGAGTATTGTTTTGAATTTGCATGCCACGAGTTTATAAATTTCATCCGGTATTAAGTGTCTACTGCTATCCTGATAATTTAAGACAGGGTAAATGAGAATAATGATGAGTGTAATAGTAGCAAAGCAAAACGTTGCGGCGAAACTTTATTCAGCATGCAACAGCTGATCTGGCCTTTCTGCCTAAGGAGGATCCGTGCTGACAGAAGCGGAGACCCGATTATAAAATGATACGATTGAGGTTTGCGGTGGTTCGGTGGTGGATTTCAATTATTTACAGACCCAATAGATTTATTGAGTGTCTTTATCACCTTCTTTGATGATCTGGCAGTAGCTGCGATCATCCGGATTCTCAACGGCGTCGGCAATGGCCTCTATAAGCTGGTTCAATTCCCCCGTGCTGATCGTGCGAAGCACGCGGTTGATAATATCGGTGTCAATATGGGCATAAGATGTATCACCGCTCTTCAGGGTGATCAGAAGGCTGGCTTTCTGGTAATTCTGGCGGTCCTCGCCTTCTTCGCTGTCAGTCTGCTCACGGCTGAGATCCAGCAAACGATCATATTCATCTTCGATCTGTTCAACCCGTTCATCATCCACGTCTTCTGATACTGACACGGTAATGGTGTCTTCATCACCTTCGACCCGGTATTCAATGCCCAGCCCGGCAATAAAGTCGGTGAACAGCTTGCTGATGTTTTGATGAAAGAAAACAAACTCAAACATGGCTTTGTTGGCTTTATAACAGTAAAGGCAATGATCAGCTGTCTGGAGAACTGAGTGATCCTAATACCACGGATTCTCTTGCGCCGGTAACCGAGGGCAGGTTGCCTGGTTTGGTTTCGATATAACGCTGCGCCAGCCAGGCAAAAGCCATGGCTTCTACCCAGTCAGGATGTGCACCATGCATCTGTGTTGACTCAACGGTTATACCGGCAAGCAGGGACTGTAATCGTTCGAGACCGTATGTGTTATGCGCACCGCCGCCACAGATCAGAACCCGGTCAATCTTTGCAGGGCTTGCGATAACGGCATCAGCAATGGTTGCTGCTGTTAATTCGCACAATGTTGCCTGTACGTCCTCTGCAGGCAGTGTTGCAACATCATGCTGCCCCAGCCAGTCCTGGTTGAAGTATTCGAAGCCGGTGCTCTTGGGGGCTGGCAGCTGGAAGTATTCATCTGCTTTCAGGCTTGCCAGCAGTGCATCATTGACCTGGCCGGACCGAGCCCAATCACCGTTGTTGTCGTAGGGCAGGTGTTTGTGCTGATTGATCCAGCCATCCATCAGGTTGTTGCCAGGTCCGGTGTCATAACCGGTGACAGGCTGTGATTCGCCAGCAGGCAGCAGGGTAATGTTGGCGATACCGCCGATGTTGATCGCGCAACGGTTCTCACTGCCGCTGCGTAGTATGGCATTGTGGAAAGCCGGCGCCAGGGGAGCGCCTTCGCCGCCTGCCCTGATATCTGCGCTACGGAAATCGGACACGGTTTGAATGCCGGTCAGGCCCGCGATGCGCTGCCCCTTGCCCAGTTGCAATGAAAAGGGTTTGTCTGCCTGTGGTCGGTGACGAATGGTCTGGCCGTGGCTGCCGATGGCGATGACTTCACTGGCATCGGTCCCGGCTATCGCAAGCAGCTCAAGCGTGGCTTCAGCGAATTGCTCTGCAATGGCCCTGTCAAGCTCGTGCAGTTCAAATACGGCTTCATCATTCAACTGCTGGGCCAGCTGCAGCTGCAGCTGCTGACGGATTGATTCAGGCCAGGACTTGCTGTGTGTGGCTACAAGGCGGGGTTTTTGCGTGAAGCAGTCAACCAGTGCTGCATCGATGCCATCCATGCTGGTGCCTGACATCAGGCCGACATAGAGTGCTGTCATTCAGTCTCGGCTAAAGCGAGCTGGGTATCGCGGGTCAACAGGTCAAGCTGGGCAAGCAC
>CALLCZ010000033.1 GCA_937998645.1 uncultured Gammaproteobacteria bacterium | reverse complement strand
CGCACACAGTTTCTGCCCGCCTTTTTCGCGTGATACATGGCGATATCAGCCGATGCAATCAGGGACTCGAGTGAATCACCCGGCCTGTAATCAGCAATACCGATAGATACAGTCACTTTCGGCAGTTTTTTTCCGTCAATTTTCCCCGGGCAGGCATTGCTGACACGCTTGCGCAAACGCTCCGCAATTGCAACAGCATTTTCGAGTGAGGTTTCCGGTAATAAAACACAAAACTCCTCACCACCAAAACGCGCAACAAGGTCGTTGGGCCGCAATGGTTTTTTTATGCTTTCTCCGACTGAAATCAGTACCCTGTCGCCAGCAAGATGACCATACTCATCATTAAAGTTTTTAAAGCGGTCAACATCAATCATTAACAAGCATGTTGCAAGCCTGTCACGTGCGCTGCGGCGAATTTCGATGTTGAACATGTCATCAAGCCATCCCCTGTTATGCAGCCCGGTGAGTGCATCGACGGTCGCAAATTGCTGGTACTTGCGCTGCATTTCAAGACTGTCGGCAACGACAAGATTACTGTAACGTACACGTTCGGACATAATGTATAGAAGATTTCGCGCAATCTCATGCGAGGCGCTCACCATGCGCCAGAGCACATCCTGCTCTATTTTCAGCACCCTTGAGGCTTCTGAAGCGAAAACCTGTACCAGGGGTAGTCGGCTGTCAAACACCGACATCTCACCGACACATTCACCAGGTTCTATGGCAGTAAGAGGTATTTCTTCATCAGGACCGAGTCGAATGGCCAGGCGGCCTGACACGATCACATACAGGTAGTGGTTTACTACATCCGGTGAAAGCAGGGTTTCACCTTCAGCCATCCGTTTGTAGCTGCACTGAGACAATAAACGATCCATCCCGGCTGAATTCAGATCCACATTTCTGAATAATTGCAGCCTCGAAAGCATCAACTTATCGTGTTTAACAGCAGTTACATTCATCGCTTTTTTTATTCATTTTTACAGGCGCCATAAATATACACGCTGGCGCCAGATTGCTGATTGTGTAACGTAGCGAACGATTATATCCATGTTTCCAGACCTTGCCTACGTATCGCAGACGGCTTGTAGTAATATCTTTAAACATTCAGGCATTACAAAGGAGCGCACATTGGCAGAGAACAATAATTTTACGATTCATACACTGGAACTCGGACCCATGGAGAATTTCGTTTATCTGCTGCATGATCACAGCAGCGACACTGCTGCGATTGTAGATCCTGCCTGGGACGTAGAGGAAATGCTTGCTCTTGCAGACGAAAAAGGGATTCGGATCACGGATATACTGCTGACTCACAGTCATCACGACCACGTCAACGGTATAGAAACCGTTCTCGCCCATACCGATGCTCAAATACACCTGCTCAAGACTGAAGCCCGTTTCTGGGGGAAAAACCTGGTCAAACCAAAATTGCACCATGGTGGCGACAGTATCAAAATCGGCAAAACAGACATCCAGGTACTGCATACACCCGGGCATACACCCGGTTCAGCCTGTTACCACGCAGGTAGCGAGCTTATTGCCGGTGACACCCTGTTCGTGTTCGGTTGCGGGCGCTGCGACCTGCAGGGCGGTGATCCTGAAGAAATGTTTTCAACATTGAAGCGCATTAAATCCGAATTGCCGGGCGATACTATCCTTCATCCCGGTCATAATTACTCACCTGCCCACCCGACAACCAGCATGGATGTGCAATGCGAAGGTAATCCATTCCTGCATTTTGACGAGCAGCATGATTTCATCGAATACAGAATGCATGTTCACGATCGCATCCGACACACGCCCTACGAGGCAGTTAGCAAGGAAGAAGCGCTGAAGTCTATCGGTCGATAGACAGCGTAGTGTCTCAGTTATACACAGAGCACAAGATGTAGTTTACTCTATTTATAAACAATGGCTTAAGCCAATAAGCTTGAATTTATTCTCAAAATAACTGATGTAACCCATTGTTAATAAACAGATTATAAACAAGTGCCCGGCATGAGGGTTTTTGCATCCCGCAATACCCAACGGCTACGATTATTTGCCTGAAGAAAATATATCCCCAGAGTTATCCACAGGCGATAAAGCAGCCGGGCTAGATCTGAAGGCCCTTCATGTGTGTTTCATTGATGCGCTTGAGCAGAAACTTGAATGGCAGCTCGGCATCATGATACTTCTCGACAATCGCCATAAACGGCAGGTCACCGGTGGCGAATTCATACTTGCCATCTTTCATTGACTGATACAGTTCCTTCAGGCTGTTCTCGAGTGGCCCGATGTACTCACGTGCAAATGCCATATGGTCCTCATCGAATTCGATGGACTGGTGAAGATCCCAGACATCATCGAGCGCCTGCTCAATCATCTGAACGTATTCATCGCTGGAACGTGCGCGAACAATTTTTGTATTCATATCAAAGTCTCTTAATTGCGTTTTCTGCTTTTTCTGCCCTGGTAACTACTGATCGACTGTACGATGCGATCATACGGCAGCTTTTCGAGGCTGCCATACTCGGCTTCAGCCCGTTCAACCAGGGCGAAAATATCTTCTATCCTGTCCTGCTGTTCAAGGCTAAACAGCGCCTGTATTCCGATCAAGCCACCCACCTGTACTCGTATTTCCATATTATGGGGTAATTTATTGCTCGTCTTCTGCATTTTAAGTATAAATCGTGAATTTTCACGCAGCATTTCCAGAAGTTCACGGCATTTACCTGATAACTCCCTTGACTTGCATGCATAGCCCTCACGGTCAGCCAGACAGAAATGCCTGGAATAAGAACATTTAGCCTTATTGTTCGTCAGCGCTTTCTCAAACTCACAACGAATACTGGCAATTTTGCTGTAAGTTGACTTGTATTCGTTCTCTTCCACAGCCGTTCAGGATCACTTTTCGTGCTCCATCAGTATCGGTTTTTCGCGGTGTTCGAGCAACTGTTCTTCGGCGGCCAGCTGGTTTTCGGCGAACATGACCTTGATAACCTCATTCGAGCCCTCAGGCAACTCGGCCCTTTTATCCCGGGCAAATTGCTTGGCCTGTTTAAATGAATCCATCTCAGTGATGAGCTCAAGATTCTTAACAAGACTCATACCTTCCTGGGAAGTCATTCGGTATATAAAATATGGCATAGCTTAATAACCTAGTAATTTGGTAAACTATTATACCAAATTCGGTATATACGACCAGCCAGAAACTATTTCAATACCATGACTTCAGAATATTTATCAAAAGAGCACCAGATTATTGCAACCATGCGCAAAGTGCTCTCAAGCATCATCCGTGACACGACTCCACCGCCCGGCAGACCTCACCCTCTCAGAGAAAGCACTATCGAGGATGTTAAGCATTGCTTCGCGCTGATAACCGCCCGCGAGCAGGAAATACACAAAGAGGCGGGTAAAGGCATGGACATGCGCCCGCGATATGCCGATGAGCCAAAAACATCGCATGTGGTTGATTTTGTTAAACCGGACAAAAAGAAGTAAGCCCCCACTGAGTCGTTTATCTGCAAGTTCGACTACACTATAAGGTATCTCGAAACACAGATACCGGTATGAGCGAACCCATCTTCGATATTGCGTTTTACGGCATCATTCAGCCTGGAATGGACAAGGAGGCGGCCATAAACAATATGGCGCAACTGTTCAAGACAACACCTGAAAAAGTCAGGCCTTTTTTTGCCGGCGGCCGCAAGGTCATAAAATCCAAAGTCAGTGAGCAGACTGCAATAAAGTACAAGGCAGCGCTGGAAAAGGCCGGACTGGCGATCAAGATTGAAGCGCAGAGTTTAGCTGATATTGATGTCTCTAATCTCAGCGCGGCGCCTGTCGGAGCCGACGTACTGGAAAATCCACCCGTGGTCGAAGCACAGCCTATCGGTGATATCAGTGATATCACCATGGCCGAAGTTGGCGCCGATGTACTGGAAAACCCGCCCGTGGTCGAAGCCCAGCCCATCGACGATATCAGCGGCATCACCGTGGCCGAACCCGGGGCCGATATCATCGAGAATCCAGAACTAGAAGAAAAAGCACCGCTACCCGATACCAGCGATATGTCAGTCAAAGACGAAAAATAATTTCACCGCAGAGGCGCGGAGACGCAGAGGAATTTGATTGTTTGTAGGCGCCGGCTTCAGCCGCAAATTCCATGCACATTCACGCTAGCAATTCGCGGCTGAAGCCGCTTCTGCGAATACCCAAAAATATCTCTGCGTCTCCGCGCCTCTGCGGTTAGCAAACGTCTTTTTCCTTTGCGTCCTTTGCGTCTTGGCGCCTCTGCGTTTAGATTTGTAAATGCACCTCTACGGTGAAATCAATCCGGCAGTTTGTCGCGGAGTTCGTCCCGATCAAACCACCACTGGTCAGCTGGGACGATTGCGCCAAGAACCAGCGCAAGCTTGGGCAGGAAATCGGCAGGATCGTGTAAACGCAGTTTTTCCATCCATGTGCTCAGGGCTTCCTGGTCTTCCACTTTCGAATGCGCCCTGGCCACATTTGCAACCATTTCATTAGTAAGAAACATCAGGCTTTCGCGCTGTTTTTCATCTGCGCGCAGGTCTGCGATGTAATGCGCAGTAATCGCCGCAACTGCAGCGCCATCGGCTTTGGCAGGCGTTTCATCGATAATGTAACCCAGCATATTGATTGTGCGTTGCGGATCGATGGGATACGTAACCGCAATCCAGACACCATGCGCCAGCGCCACCAGTGAGGCAGGCTGGTTTGTCTGGTAGAGCACATCGCAGGCCTCCACTGCTTCCTGCCAGCATTCGTTATCCAGGAATATGTCCAGTGCTGCGCGCGCAAGCTCCCATGCCTCATCGCCGCGAGTAATACCCACCTTGGCTTCAGCAATATCCAGTTTCAGGCGGGCCCTGTCGACATCAGGCGCATCAGCAGGCAGCGCTTTCAGCTCCTGCTCTTTTTGCCCCAGGTATTGCTGTATGTATTCCGCAGATGCCGCCGGGTCACTGCTATCGATTAATGTATTTTCGGGTTTATTATCAGCCATTGGATTACCGTCATATTTTCGCTGGAGGTGCTTTGTACTCAAAGATGCACGTTTTTGCAACCTGATAATTACATGGTTTTAAGCTGATTTTCCGGCTTTGCCGCTTTCAATGCCAGATCCAGCCTGTCTTCATCAATCGGAAACTCGAGGGCTTCGAATACACTGAACTGGCTCAACAGCCTGTCAAACTGGTGCCGGTATTCCTTTTCATAAAACACGATCACGTTGGCGTCAGCCACGCCCTGCAAACTGGAAAAAACCGTTTCCAGGCTGCTGGTGCGGTCCCGGAAATCAGACTGAAAATTGAATTCGGCAACGATAACCGCGGGCTTATGTTTTCGAATCAGCTTAACCGCTTTGCGAACAGAATCCGTAGTGATAGCTTCATAGCCGTTATTACGATATAGCCCTGAAAAATCAGGATAGCCGCCAAGCTCGATGATAGACAGGAGTACGGGTTTTGCGATTACCATCTGATTTGTAACATTTCGCCCCAGGCTGCTAAAGTTGCGGCTATATTAAAACATCATCAGCACACACATGGCAGGAAAATTAAAAGAACCCAAAGTAATCACTGATTTCAAACAGCGCATCGTGTGCCTTTTACCGGTCGGATTTTATTTTAGTGACGAGCGTTGGGAGAAAATCTGGCAGCGCTTCGATGAAAAAGGCGACACCCTGTCCATGGCCGACCTGAAAAAACTGTTCCCGGATGAAGCGACTGTGCAGTCACCTGCTGAGGAAACCGGCAAAACATTCAATCATAAGGAAGAATAACCGGAATCTAATCTGGCAGACAGCGTCATGTTTGCCGATCCCTGGTCAGTTAATCAGTGCGACCGGCGCAACTCCTATATAAACCAGAGATATTATACTCTCGCAGAGGCGCAGGGAACGCAGAGGTTAAACCTGTTATTTACAAAGACAGGATCTCTAATATATGTTTCCCTGCGTTCCCTGCGCCTCTGCGAGATACAAGACCTTAGACTCTAGCGTAAGCCGTTTTACATCCGCCTTGCCGGTTGCTTACTGTGAAAGTTCTTCCGCTTTTGCCCTTTCGAGTTCTAGACGCTCCTGCTCCTGCTTTGCCTGTTTTCGCTCCAGCATCAGACGTTGCCATTCACGTTCAGCCTGCTGCTTTTTCAGTTCTATGCGTTTACGCTCATCACGCAGCTCTTGTTCTTCAAGGCGTTGCTTCTCTGCCAGCTCTTCCGCTTTTCTGGTGGCTTGCAATGCTTCCTCGGTAGCGAGCTCCGCCGCAGCCCTGGCGGCTTTTTCCTGATTGGCCGCTTCAACTGCGGCCTGTTCCGCCTGGCTTCGCTGCTGCTGTTCCAGTCGTGCTTTTTCCAGCGCAGCTTCGCGTTCACGCTGCATGACTTCGGCCTGCTGACGCATACGCGCCATCTCCTGTTTCATATTTTCGGCTTCAACCAGCCTGCCCCTGACCTCGTCCGACATTTCAGGCTGTTGATAAAATAAAACTATTGCAACAGATACAAACAGTGCAACAACAACCATCGCCACCAGCATAAACCAGTTGCTGATGCTTGAATTGCCAGGCTCCTCTTGCACAGGCTCTGAAACTGAATTGATATCGGTACTGGCTTTATGCTCATGCCGGGATGCATATGGATCGACAGGGATAGTATCCTGACCTGCATCTTCCTTACGGTTAGCATCCGCTTGCCGGCTATCGGATCTGGTGAATGCTTCTGTAGTAGTGGTTTTCTTTGTTGAAAGGCCGCCTTTTGCAGCGTCTATTACCGCTTTATCTGTGGTCGTTACCTGTTGCACAACAGCCTGTTTCGCTGTCTGACTTTCACTGGAAGGCGCTTTCGTTTGTTTTATTTCAGCAGCGTTGCTTTCAGGTGTTTTTTTTTCAGCCGCCGGTTTCAAACCTTTCGTACCGCCGTCGGGATTTATCCAGGGAAAATCGCCGTCATCGCCTTTAACTATTTTTTTACTTTTATCAACACTGGCCAATGGCAGGATGCTGCTCTGCATGCGCTCACTAACCATTTCCTCTACCAGGTCGACATCGACAGTTTTTTTCTGATCCGCAAAACCGTAAACCAGTGCGGTATCACATAGCAGGTTAATCAGGCGCGGGACGCCCCCGCTGTATCCGTGTATCAGGTGGCAGGCCTGAGGAGTAAAAATATCATCGGTAGCCCCTGCGGTGAGCAGTCGATGCTGGATGTATGAGCAGGTCTCATCTGAAGTCAACGCATCGAGATGATAATCAACCGATATTCGCTGAGCGAACTGCTTTAATTCCGGCCTCCTCAAGGTATCCTTCAGATCAGGCTGCCCTGAAAGTATCACCTGCAGAACCAGGTCTTTTTCCGAATTGATATTCGACAGCATGCGCAACTCTTCCAGCGTGGCGACCGGCATGTTTTGAGCTTCATCTACGATCAATAACGTGGTTTTGTTTTTGGCATATTGCTCAAGCATGAAATCGACCAGGCGCTGATGCATTTCAACTTTCCCCAGGCCGGGCTGATGTATGCCGTATGCTGACAGAACCCAATCCAGCAATTCACCAAAGGACTGATGTGTATTGGTGATCATACCTACTGTAAAGTGATCTTCCAGGGTGGCTAGCAACCTGCGCAGCAGTGTTGTTTTCCCGGCACCGATTTCACCGGTAATGACACAGAAACCGGCATTATTCATCAACGCGTATTCGAGCAGGGTGAGCGCGATCCTGTGGTTCTTCCCCATATAGAGGAAGTCCGGATCCGGTAACATTGAAAACGGCTTGGTTTTCAAGCCATAGAATGATTCATACATAAGCGTTACTTCTCTGAAAATCCATTTGCAATGCCGCAATCGAACTGGACAGACGGCATTGATCGTCATCCTTTAATTTTCGGCCATACATATTCATATAATAGACTGACGGCAGAATGAATTGGAAACTTTTACCTTGAAAAACAAACAACTTAGCCAAATGCGTCTGAATACCCGTCGATTTTTCAAGCAAATCGACTGAATACCCGGCAGGCGTGCCGGCAGCCGGGCTAGGCGTAGTTGGCAAGCCGCACCGGTTGTCGCTTTGAACCCCAGTCACCATGACCCTTTTCGAATACGCCGGCGCATTGGGCGCCACACCGGGTACAATGGCCTTTCGCATCAAGATTCCATTCACCCAGCACATACCAGTCACGTTCGATCAGGCGCACTCCGCATGAGTGGCAGTAGGTGCTGTCGCCTGCCTTGTCATGAACATTGCCCGTGTACGCATAGCGCACGCCGTTTTTCATCGCAATTCCACGTGAACGCTTCAGGGTCGATAATGGCGTCCTGGGCGCATCCATCAGCTTGTAATCGGGATGAAATGCGGTGAAATGCATAGGCACATCCGGTCCCAGCTTATCCACGACCCATTGCGTCATTTCTTCGATCTCCTTTTCGCTGTCGTTGTATCCGGGTATCAGCAGTGTTGTCAGCTCCATCCACACATCGGTTTCATGGTGTATATATTCAATGGTTTCCAGCACCGGCGCCAGGTGCGAACCCGTGACTTTCCAGTAAAAATCTTCAGTAAACGCTTTCAGATCGACATTGGCTGCATCCATATATTGAAAGAACTCCTTACGGGGCTCGGGACTGATATAGCCTGCAGTAACAGCGACTGATTTGATATTACGTTCCCTGCAGGCCCTGGCCACATCAATGGCATACTCATGAAATATCACGGGATCATTGTAGGTGTAGGCCACGCTGCGACAACCCAGTTCTTCAGCCGCACGCGCAATGGTCTCCGGATCGGCCTTGTCCATCAAGGTATCGAGTTGACGGGACTTGCTGATATCCCAGTTCTGGCAGAACTTGCAGGCCAGGTTACAACCCGCCGTGCCAAAGGAAAGCACCGGCGTGCCGGGTAAAAAATGATTCAGCGGTTTTTTCTCGACAGGATCAATGCAGTATCCGCTGGAACGTCCATACGTTGTCAGCACCACCTGGTCCTTGACATTCGCGCGAACAAAACAAAGCCCGCGCTGGCCTTCGTGAAGCTTGCATTCGCGGGGACAAAGGTCACACTGAATCCGCCCGTCTTCAAGCTTGCGCCAGTAACGGGTCGGCACTACGCCAGGGTCATCAAGTGAAATATTTTCGGCTGGGGTCGTCATAATATTCGTTACTATATATAGATATAAATAATTATCTAATGATAAATATCAAGAAATAATTCAAAGTAAATAATAAGTATATATTATCTATACAAATATCCCCTGAAGGCAGCATAATAATAAATAGAGGTGAGAAATGTCGAAAATACGCCCAGCTGCAGTTGCCGGCCTGTTCTATCCAGCAGATGCGGCCCAGTTACATCAAGACATTCAGTCAATGCTATCCGAAGCTGAGCTATCTGAGTCAGCACCGAAGGCAGTGATTGTGCCACATGCAGGTTATATTTTTTCCGGCCCAGTTGCGGCGAGTGCCTTCGCGCAACTCAAAAATAACAGGCATACAATAAAGCGCGTGATTGTGCTCGGCCCATGCCACCGGGTGCCACTGCGCGGCCTGGCGACCAGCAGTGCCGATTATTTTGAAACCCCGCTCGGATCCATAAGAATTGATCATGAGGCGATTAAAAAGATCATATCGCTTCCTCAAGTGGAAGAATTTGATTTAACGCATCAACAGGAACACAGTCTCGAAGTGCAGCTACCCTTCCTGCAGGAAGTCCTCAATGATTTCAGCCTGGTCCCGCTTGTTGTTGGCGACACCAACGCTGAAGAAGTCAGCGAGGTTCTTGAAAGGCTTTGGGGTGGCGATGAAACCCTGATCGTAATCTCTTCCGACCTGAGCCATTACCATGACTACAATACCGCGCGGACCATGGACAACGAGACCTGCATGGCAATCGAGGAAATGAACCCGGCAGCCATTCATTACGACCAGGCATGCGGACGTAACCCGGTAATCGGCCTGTTGCTGGCTGCAAAAAAACATGGGCTCCATGTCACTACACTTGATCTTCGCAACTCGGGTGACACCGCCGGTGATAAAAGCAGCGTGGTTGGATATGGTGCATGGGCCTTGAGCTGAGCAGGCCGTCGACCATGCTAAAAAATGAAAACCGGCTTTTATTGCGCGACCTCGCTTACCAGTCAATCAGGCACGGCCTGGAGACCGGCCAGGCCCTCGAAATCGATATTGCACAATACCCTGCTGAGTTACAGACAAAAAAAGCGACCTTTGTCACCTTGCATCGCAACAAGGAATTACGCGGCTGTATCGGCATACTCAAGCCGGTTCGCCCCCTGGCTGAAGATGTGGCATACAATGCCTGGGCAGCGGCGTTTTCAGACAGCCGGTTTATGCCCTTGAGTGCGGACGAGCTGGATGACATTGATATTCACATTTCGGTTCTCGGCACGCCCGAGGAAATGGACTTTACTTCTGAAGACGACCTGGTAAAACAGATCAGGCCAGGCATTGACGGCCTTATAATGGAAGAAGGTTTCAACAAAGGCACTTTTCTTCCATCCGTGTGGGAATCGCTCACGGATTCGCGCGAGTTTCTGCGTCACCTCAAGCTGAAGGCAGGGCTGCCGGCGGACTACTGGAGCGATAATATCAAGGTCAAGCGTTATACCGTCGAAGAATTCTGATATCCCGGGAAAGCCACGGGGAAAATACATACCAGTGATTTTTATCCGGATTCTTGACATATTGTCCTGATTCATTATTTTATGTTTGAATAGCTTGTGTATTCTCAATATCACAACATCATAATTATTTAATACCCCATACAAAGGAGAGACAGATGCCCGATTCATTCCCACACGCACCCGCCGACTGGAGCACATCTGCGGCAGAAGCAGTAGCCAGCGAAGACGGCCTTGAGCTTACTGAAGATCATTGGCAGTTGGTACGTGCCCTGCAGGAATATTATGAAAAGGCTGAACGGCCGACCTTGCGCCAGATTACAGATGCACTGGAGGAGAGCTTTCATTCGAAAGGCGGAATGAAATATCTTTATAAGATTATCCCCGGCGGCCCTGTCGCCCAGGGCTGCAAACTGGCAGGACTGGATGTGCCTGCGGGCGCAGTCGACAAGTCATTCGGCAGCGTTGCCTGAATCAGCCCAGCTCTGGCGACAATCCAATTTGTCGTCAGAGCCTCACTTCAACTGGCGATCAGGTACACACCCGCAAGCATCAGACCACCGGCAAGAAAGTGTTCGATTCGGGCGCGCTCATGGAACAGCAGTACGCTGTATAAAATACCAAATATCAAACTGGTACGCTTCACCGCTATCATGTACGCAACTTCTACATGCTGAATAGCAAAAAAGTGCGTTAACACCATAATACCCATAAACAGGCCAATGGCCAGATGCGGCGCAGGTTTTCGCCATAAAACATGTATACGCGTTCCGGTGCCGATAGAAAACGCGATAATCACTGCAAAGCCAATAACGACATAGTACAGCGTACCGAAAAATACAGGTGTGGTATAAGCCAGTGCACCTTTGCCCAGCACCGATGTCACGCTATACAGAGCGGCCGTGATCAACATCAGGCGCGGGCCGCGCTCGAAAACAATCGCACGGAACGGCGCAAGCACATCGAATCGCTCACCACGAGCATGCTCCAGGTTCAACAGCCATGCGCCGAACACCACCAGCAATATGCCGATAAACCCAATGAAGGAAACCTGTTCCTGCAACAGGATATAACCGGTCAGGGTGTTGAATACAGGCGTAAATGCCAGGTATGGCAAAGTTAGCGACAACGAGGTATCACGTATAGCCTGTGAGTACAGCAGCATGGCTGTTACTTCAAGCGGGATCAATGCCGCGGTCCAGTACCAGAATTCTGTAGCCAGCTCAGGCATGGGTTGCATTGCCAGCAGCGGCAACAACAGCAGACCAGGCATGCCGAAACGTATTATTACAAGCTCACGTGCATTATAGCCTTGCAGGTATTTCCGGGTGAGCGCATCTGCTGTAGCAATACAGAATGCAGATAGCAGGGTTAATGGTAACCATCCCATTGATGTTCAGAAAACCGGCCCGGATTAGAATTTAAACGTATTATTTTCTCGCAGAGGCGCAGAGAACGCAGAGAAAAAATATTTTTATATGTAATAGTCAGGACTCAATCAGACAGCCCGTGTCAGATTAACTCAAACCCTGACCATTATTTACTATCTACAGTCAGAATTGGTGATTCAGTCAAAGCTATAGATTTTTACTCTCGCTGAGACGCAGAGAACGCGGAGGTTACATCTGCAGGAACGACTTTTGTCGCGAATTGCCTATGTTCGCGACAAAGTCGCTGCTACGAATACCTGTAAATCTCTCTGCGTTCCCTGCGTCTCTGCGAGATAAAATATTATAAACCATTAAACCAGGCCGGTTTGCATCTTGCGATAACTAGCAGAATCTGTCATATCAAATCTGAACTACTACAAGTAATGTAGTAATGTAGCCCGGATGAAGCAGCGCGCAATCCGGGGATGTGGTTATTTGTGGGTCAGTTTCTGTTCTTGCAAGTGTGCCAACAGTCCTTCTGAAGCATCTTCAATCAGGTCAAGTACGGTTTCGAAACCATTGACACCGCCATAGTACGGGTCAGGTACATCGGTTTCACGGCTGTTTCGAGCAAACTTCAAAAACATATGCAACCTGTCTTCATGGCCTGTCGGGCATATGGCTTCAAGCTCATAATGGTTGTCGCTGTCCATCGCGATAACAAAATCAAACTTTTCAAAGTCATTGCTTGTTACCTTGCGCGCACGCTGGACACTGAGATCAATACCACGATCGAGTGCAGCTCTCTGTGCTCGCGGGTCAGGCGGGTGGCCGACATGGTATGCAATGGTCCCGGCAGAATCGATATGAACCTTGTCTTCCAGGCCGGCAACTCTGACCTTGTGCCTGAAAACGCCTTCAGCCGTTGGCGATCTGCATATATTGCCCATACAAACAAACAGGACTGAAACCATTGGTCTTTTTTTCATAATTACTCAAATGTTATTTCAGCGAGTTCCGGTATTTTACCGGTGAAGTCCCGGTCCATTTTTTGAAGGCTCTTGAAAAGGCACTTTGCTCGGAAAAGCCAAGCAGAAACGCGATGTCGCTCATGGTGTTGATCGGATTTTTGATATATTGAATAGCTGCCATTTCGCGTACGTTATCGAGCACGGTCCTGAATGTTGTTCCTCTTTCCTTGAGCTTTCGCTGCAAACTCCTTTCGCTAAGATTCAGCTCTTTTGCTATGAGGTTGTCGGACACCTTGCCGGAAGGCAGGTTTTCTATAATGACCGACTGTATCTGCTGGACGATATCGCCTTTCTTGATTTCAATCAGGTACTTCATCAGGAACTCATCATGCAGCAGGGCGAGTTCCTTGTTGCTGGAGGACAGCTTTATATCGACGTCCTGTTTTGCCAGTGTAATGCTGCTTTCGGCTGCGTCATAGATCACCGGTGTTCTGAAATAATCGGATATTACCTTTGAACAAGGCGGTTCTTCATGTGCAAGGCAAACCTCGACTGGAAGTAATTCATCACCATAGTTAAAACGACACATATGCATCAGCACTGATGCAACAACATCATGGTGCTGGGGCAAGGTAAAAACCGACTTTTCAAGATCAACGATGATTTTCAAACCGGCGGGTGTTTCTGACAGTTTTATGTTCAGATCTTCCGTGACCACGTGAATGTAGCGAACCACCCTGTCAAGTGCAGTTTTCAAGCTTGAGCTCGCGCACCATGCGTAACCCAGCGCGCCGACGTAAGACGGATGCCAGTTCTCGGTCATTTTAATACCGAAGCAGGGGTCATCGAGCAGCTCGACCGCAAGTTGCCAGAGCTCGTCAACGTGCGAAATATTGATTCGTGCGTCAGACCTTTTTAACAGCGCGGGATTGATACCCGCTTTTCTGTACAGTGGCGCCGGATCATGGCCGCAGCTCTCGATGTGTTTCCACAGCATATTTGTTGCGGGAGCAAAGTGCGTTAGTTGCATGGGTTTGTGCCAATGATGTCTATCTGAAATACGTTAAACGGATGGCGCGGATTGTCAAGCCATAATACTTTGCGGCTGCTAAATTTCGCTCGATCACCCTCAAACCAGGCTGTATTCAGATTTCTGACCGGACAATGTTTTCATTATTTAAATCGCAGGAGCTAAAAGATTTCGAAAAAGCCATGGATTTTCTGGACTGTTCCAGAACCCTGATGGCGAGTGCAATCGAAACTCATCGCACAATCGCCGAATATCATGGCGATGATTTTACAGAGTTGCTGGCACTGGCGGCAGTCATCAAACCGGCTGATGCTTTTTTGAAAAAAAATCTTCAGTCCATCAGTAACAAAATTGAGGCATGGAAATTTCACATGTTACTGCGCGAGCCTGAGCGCTACAGGAAGATCGAGCGTATTGTTAGCAATGCCGAGAAAAATATAACAGTAGCCAGGGAAAAGGCCATTCATATTGACCACTGGGTTCGGTTCGATATGTCAATGAATTCCCTGTTTTCCTGAACATGTCCTGTTTATTACGTTTACTGGTTTTATTAAACAACAAGCTTTATCGATGTTCTGCTTAAGAGGTACATGATGCAAACGTATGACAACACGGCTGGCCATATTATTGCGGATATTGGCGGCAAGCTTATGCTGGTCGATACAGGTGCGGCTAAAACATTTTATGATGAATATCAGGGTGTGCGTATTGAAGATCTTTCGCGCATGCTTGGCCAGCCGCTTGATGGTGTCCTGGGAATGGACAGCATCAAGGGCCAGGTTTTATCAATAACCAGGGATTCAATTGATTTTAATGCAGTAGCGCCCGATCAAAAGGGCGCGCCGTTGAATTATATTTCCGGAATTCCCTGTGTTGATATCAAGATCAATGAGATCGCGTGCCGTGCTGTAATCAAGACAGGTGCTGCGATATCCTGCATATCTGAGGCATTGATATCGAAGGATAAATATACGAGATCTGTAAATGACATGCATCCCTCTTATGGAAATTTCAGTGTCAGAATGTTTGTGAACTACTTCAGCATCAGTAATAAAAGCTATTTTGCAGACGCTGGAGAGCTGCCGGCTGATTTTGCATTGTCTTCATCTGCCCGTGTCGATGCGATTATTGGTACTGATGTGCTCGATCGTTTTGATCTGGTCATGGATTTTTCCGATAACCGGTTGCATCTCATCAGTAATTAACCGGGTAACAGCCGACAAGGGTTGAAGCTTTTGCCAGTCGGCTTTCATTAGCACTGCAGTGCCATATCCGTTAATATGCCGCCTGTTTTTCATGATCCGAAATCAACATGCTGCATATCTACAACAGTCTGACCCGTAAAAAAGAAGTCTTTACGCCCATAGAGCCTGGAAAGGTCCGCATGTACGTTTGTGGCATGACGGTTTATGACCTCTGCCATCTGGGGCATGCGCGTGTTCTGGTGGTATTCGACACAGTTGTACGCTACATGCGTTATACCGGGCTTGATGTGACCTATGTGCGCAATATTACCGATGTTGATGACAAGATCATTAATCGCGCCAATGAGAACGGAGAAGATATTGCGGCGCTGACGGAGCGCTATATCCAGGCCATGCATGAAGATACGGCGGAACTGGGAGTGCTGCCGCCTTCTGAAGAACCAAGAGCAACAGCGTCAATGGATGTCATTATCGACATGGTGCAGAAGCTGGTTGACAGGGGCCATGCCTACCGGGCCGATAATGGCGACGTCTATTATGATGTCAGTACCTTCGAAAATTACGGTCAGCTTTCAGGCAAGCAGCTCGAAGACCTGCGTGCTGGTGAACGCGTAGCCGTCGATGAATATAAAGATGATCCGCTCGATTTTGTGTTGTGGAAAGCGGCCAAACCTGAAGAGCCGGCATGGGATTCACCCTGGGGCCCGGGGCGGCCGGGTTGGCATATCGAGTGTTCAGCAATGTCGACCTGCTGCCTGGGCAATCACTTTGATATCCATGGCGGCGGCCAGGACCTGCAGTTCCCGCATCATGAAAATGAAATCGCCCAGTCCGAGGCGGCCAGCGGCGAGCATTTTGTCAACCTGTGGATGCATAACGGCTTCGTGCGTATCAATGACGAGAAAATGTCGAAATCACTGGGCAACTTCTTTACCGTTCGAGAAATTCTCAAGCACTATCAGGGCGAGGAAATACGCTACTTTGTGCTGGCGAGCCATTATCGCAGTCCGCTGAATTTCTCTGATCAGTTGCTCGATAGTGCGCGTGCCGCATTGACCCGACTCTACAACAGCCTGCGCGGGATTGAGCCGGCGACGAACGTTGCTGGCGAGGATCAGTACACGCCGCGATTTGAAAAGGCCATGAATGATGATTTCAATACGCCGGAAGCGATTGCCGTGCTGTTTGATCTGGCCAACCATGTTAACCGTGCGCGTGATGAAGGCAATGCAGCTGAAGCATCCAGGCTGGCAGCGATCCTGAAAAAACTGGCAAATGTGCTGGGCTTGCTGGATGCTGATCCGGACAGTTACCTGCAGGGCGGGGCAGACGCCGGGGATAATGACAGGATCGAGGCGTTGATTCAGCAACGACTGGACGCAAGGGCAGCAAAGAACTGGGCCGAAGCGGACCGTATTCGCGATGAGCTGCATGAGATGGGTGTCGAGCTGGAAGATAAAGACGGGAAGACGATCTGGCGGCGATCGTAGACAGGAATATCCTGTTACTATGCATAACCTTTTCAATTAATTATCACGTGTAAGTAAGCATTGGTTTCGCTCCTGCTGGAGCGAGTTACGTTGCAGATCACTTCCCTGTGATCTGCCCTTCGGGTCTGCTTCGCAGCACAAATTCATTCCCGATGAATTTGTTTTTGTTCGTGCAAAATAAGGTAACCCAAAAAATGCGTCCCGGGCGCTCGTGCTTCGCATGCCCGTAGGGTGGATTAGGCGCTAGCCGTAATCCACCGGATGCAGTCGGTGCAATACGCTTCGCTATTGCACCCTACATGTTGCCTGATCGGAGGAACATTCTCCCCGTGAAGTTTGCCGAGGCATTCGGCTTTGGTAGGGAAAATCCGACAGGGACGTCGGATTTAGTCCTGTCGAGCCCGGACGGCGAGTCAGGACGGCCCGTAGGCAAAGACGAATGCCTCGGGGACCCGAAGGGCAAAC
>CALLCZ010000032.1 GCA_937998645.1 uncultured Gammaproteobacteria bacterium | reverse complement strand
ACTAACCCGCATTTCTCACCAGGCGGCGTAGAAAACTGATATGACGTTGGCTATTTGGAATAAAGCCATGATGATTAAAATACAGCGTGTTAATCAATCGTGCCTATCACGGTTCAGGCTGGTCTTCGTGCACGTAAGCTTGCTCTTCACTCAAACCGTAGCTACTGCTACGCTTTTCGCTCCAGAGCGGCGCTTACGTGCACGAATCCTGCGCCTGCTCCCGTGATCCTGGTGAGAAATGCGGGCTAAAGGACCTGGCGTTTTTGGCATCCTTTGCGTTTTTCGCGGACAAATAGCATGTTCTATATCCGTGTTTATCTGCGTTCATCTGTGGACTAATATTCCTTGTGTGCTCGGAACATGATCATAGGTCTACCCACTGGTATCCGCGGAAGATCAGTTTTATAACTCCGTTAAATTTACACGCAACTCATGCTTTTCTGACTCACCGGCAGCCGGCTTCCATGCATGCCCGTAGACAACCTCGTAACTGGCCGGCAACATTTGATCCACCCTGTAGCTCTCATATGCCTGCCTTAATTTTTTCAGCACTGATGGTGTAGTGAGGCCAGCCCTGCCCCCTTCAGCCGTGGCATTTGCACCAATCCTACGTAAATCCGCCATCAGCATATCGATGGTTTCATAGTTCACCGTAATGGTTTCAGCTTCCATCACCGGATCAGCAAATCCTGCCTGCAACAGGCCGTCACCAACATCGTGCATATCGGTAAATGCATTAACGTGTACCGCATCGTCGATCTGGCCCCAGCATGAGCGTAATTCTTTCAACGTATCCGGGCCAAAGGTGGAGAACATCAGCAGCCCTCCAGGTTTAAGTACACGCAGAATATCTTCCATCGTTGCCTGCAGGTCATTACACCATTGCAGGGTCAGGCTGGAAAAAATCAGTTCAAAGCTGTCTTCACAAAATGGCAACTGTTCGATATCGGCGCATACCAGTTCCGGCTTGCGCAACAGCCCCCCATGGTACGTTGCTTTTGCCAGCATGCGTTCAGACAGATCAAGCACAACCAGACGTGACTTTTTATAGCGTTTCATCAGCGGCGCAATCGCTTCGCCGGTACCGACACCCGCATCCAGAATGAGCTGCGGGGACAGCTTTATGTATTCAAGTTTTTCCAGCAAGCGGCTGCATACTTCTTTTTGTAACACGGCAGCAGCATCATAGCTGTCTGCCGCCCGATCAAATGCCCGCCGAATTTTCCGTTTACTGATTTTTTGCTGCGACATCGACATCATCTATCAGCCTTTTGCTGCCTGCAGCAGTGCCTGCACAAATACACCCGGATGCGAGACAAATGGTGCATGACCGGCACCTGCAACAACATGAATATCAATATCTACCGGTGCCTGTTCCAATACCCTGGTCAACTCAACCGGAACCAGCGCATCCTTTTCGCCCAGCAGCCAGCTGACTGGACAGTCCATCGCCTGCAAGGATTCTGTCAAATCAGTATCAGACAATATCTTCAAACCGGCAAAGAGGGACTCGGTATCCGGCAGCCCGCGCTCATCGATGGCAGCCTGTAACTCCCTGACAGTCTGAATCGAGTTGTCTGTGCCTCGGACCTGTAACGCCAGGAAGCGCCGGATGGTTTTCAACATGTCCTTTTCCAGGGATAGCGCAAATTGATCGAATACACCTGCTTCGATCGCCGTTGGCCAGTCATTATCCTGAACGAATTTTGGGTTAGTAGCGACCTGAAACAGGGCCGATACCTTTTCTGGATAGCGCTGGGCCAGCCTCAATGAGACCAGGCCGCCAAGTGACCACCCGACCAGCAATACCGGAGAAGCAATCTTCTGTGCTACGTGCTCGACATAATCATCGAGTGTGCCGGCATTAACGTCAGCATATTCGCCATGCCCTGGTAAATCTATACATAGCGGATTGATCCAGTCGGGTAACTGTTGCAGGCACGGCTGCCACACCGCGCTGTTCATAGCCCAGCCGTGTAAAAGTACAGTATCGATTTTCACGGACAATTTCCCATACCTGTTGTATGCTTGCCGCCTGCTTGATTCAATGCAGGCTTAAATGTATCTTTCAGCATGAATTTTGAAATCCACTATTTAATCTACGCCCTTGCAGGCTATCTGGTCGGTTCGGTTTCGACAGCAATCATCACCTGCAAGCTCATGGGGCTCGAAGATCCGCGCAGCGTGGGATCGAACAACCCCGGTGCAACCAATGTGCTCAGGCATGGCGGTAAAATGGCGGCCATTATTACCTTAATTGGCGACATGTTGAAGGGCCTGGTCCCGGTTATTGCGGTCACAATGATAGAACCGGCTGCCGGAGCAATCGCACTCACCGGACTTGGCGCCTTCCTGGGTCATGTTTTTCCAGTATATTACGGCTTCAAGGGCGGCAAGGGCGTCGCGACATTTTATGGCGTGCTGCTCGGTTTCAGCTGGATGGCCGGTATAGCGGCTCTGCTGGTCTGGCTGCTCACCGCATTTGTTTCAAAATTATCATCGCTCTCAGCACTGGTTTCGGCCCTGAGTGCGCCTTTTATTTTATGGTACTCAAGCCATTCGCCTGAATTAACCGTGATGCTTGGCCTGATGACTGCACTGCTGTTCTGGCGGCACCGCAGCAATGTCAGGAACATCATCGATGGCAAGGAGCACAAGATCGGCGTCAAAAAGAAAGCGGAATAAGCCTCGCCGCTCTGATTTACTGCTTTGCAAGCGGTAACAAATCTTCCATTGGCCAGCGCGCTCTGGCATCGATATCAAGAGGCTGGGACTGTCCCGCCTGCAGCCGCAGACTGCCGGCAAACGCAATCATGGCACCATTATCGGTGCAGAATTCAAGACGTGGAAAACTGACGCTGAACCGATGCTCGTTTGCCAGCTGCTGCAGACGTTGACGCAAGTGCTGATTGGCGCCTACCCCGCCGGCCACAACCAGGCGACTGCACCCGCTCTGCTCCAGCGCACGTCTGCATTTGATCAGCAGGGTATCAACCACAGCATCCTCGAACGCGCGTGCAATATCCGCGCGTAGTTGCTCCCTGTCTTCCGCGCCTTGCCGATTATTCTCCCAGGTATTCAGCGCAAAGGTTTTCAGTCCGCTGAAACTGAAATCCAGACCTGGACGATCCGTCATCGGCCTCGGGAACCTGAAAATGTCTTTGCGGCCTGTTTCCGCCAGTTTCGCCAGCACAGGCCCACCCGGGTAACCCAGACCCATCATCTTTGCCGTTTTATCAAAAGCCTCGCCGGCTGCATCATCCAGGCTCTGGCCGATAATCTCGTAGCGTCCGATGGCTGCCACGTGGGCCAGCAATGTATGACCGCCGGACACCAGCAGCGCTACAAACGGGAATCCGGGTGCGCCTGCCTCGAGCAAAGGTGCGAGCAGGTGACCCTCCATATGGTGCACCTCAACTGCCGGTATATCCAGCGCCCATGCCAGGCTCCTGGCAACGGATGCGCCTGACATCAAGGCGCCGATCAGTCCCGGCCCGGCTGTATAGGCGATGCCGCCAAGCTCGTGCTTGCCGATACCCGCCTGTTCGAGCACTTTTTCGGTGAGGGGCATCAGGTAGCGAATATGGTCGCGTGACGCCAGCTCCGGCACCACGCCGCCATATTCAGCGTGCACCTCGACCTGACTGTGCAAAACGTGCGCAAGCAGGCCCTTTTCGCTGTCATAAACAGCCAGCCCGGTTTCATCACAGGAGCTTTCGATACCAAGTACAATCATAAAATAGTCAAATCAATGTGTTTCAGATTTTGTCACACAGGGACAAAGTGATATATAATACTCTGCTTGCCGCGCCAACGCGGAGATTTGTATTGATTGGAGCCCGTTAACGGGCTGACTCAGGAAATAATTTAATATGCCAGCAATTCGAGTTAAAGAAAACGAACCATTTGACGTTGCCCTGCGCCGTTTCAAACGTTCTTGTGAAAAAGCCGGTGTGCTTACTGAAGTACGTCGTCGCGAAGCTTATGAAAAGCCAACCGCTGAACGCAAACGCAAGGCTGCCGCCGCTGTAAAAAGACACCTGAAAAAGATGTCTAAAGAACGCGGTCGCATGGCTCGCTCTCCTCACCAGCGCAGACGCTAAGCTCAGAATCACCCCATGAGCAGTAGCGGCCTGAAAGACCAGATCCAGGACGCCATGAAAACCGCCATGAAAGGCGGCGATAAAGAGCGTCTGGCTGTAATTCGCCTGATGATGGCTGCGATGAAGCAGATCGAAGTCGATGAACGGATTGAACTCGATGATAACCGTATTCTCGGTATCCTCGACAAAATGGTCAAACAACGCCGTGAGTCGATAAGCCAGTTTCAAAGCGGCGGTCGCGAAGATCTCGCCGAGAAGGAACAGTTCGAAATCGACATCATTTCAGACTTCCTGCCGCAGGCGTTGAGTGAAGCAGAAATTGAAACCATCATCAACAATGCCATCAATGAAACCGGCGCCACTTCAATGAAAGAAATGGGCAAGGTCATGGCCATGGTCAAACCCCAGATTACCGGTCGCGCCGATATGGGTGCTGTTAGCGGCAAAATCAAGTCAATACTTTCATAAGATTGCGGCGCCATTCAAAGCAATCAATACAGCCAAAAATCAAATCTCAGCGCAAAGGCGCAAAGATTACTAATGTATTTACCGCAGAGGCGCTGAGACGCAGAGAACAACTTCTTTATTTGCAGCAGGTTGCATTTACCAGACTTACCACGAGCAACTTCGAAAAAACGACAACAACAAAACCTGTCTTTCCTCTGCGTCTCAGCGCCTCTGCGGTTAATAAATAGTTTTACTTTGCGCCTTTGCGGTGAACGCATCTCCATGTAGACTTCGACGTTCAGAAAACTATTGCCCCTATCTGCACATGTCTGAGCTGAAAAACGATCGATTCATTCGCGCCCTGCTTCGCCAGCCCGTTGACAAAACCCCTATCTGGATCATGCGCCAGGCGGGACGTTATTTACCCGAATACCGCGAAGTGCGGGCCAAAGCGGGTGACTTTATGACGCTGTGCAGCACACCCGAACTGGCCTGCGAAGTCACCCTGCAACCGTTGCGCCGGTTTGAACTGGATGCCGCCATCCTGTTTTCAGATATCCTGACCATCCCTGACGCCATGGGCCTGGGACTGTACTTCGAAGAAGGCGAAGGCCCGAAGTTCAAGAAAACGATCAGCAATGCTCAGGATGTTGCCAACATAGGCATACCCGATCCGGAGCTGGAACTGAGATATGTCATGGATGCAGTAAGACTGATCAGGAAAGAACTGGACGGCAATGTGCCGCTGATCGGTTTTGCCGGCAGCCCCTGGACACTCGCAACCTACATGGTGGAAGGCGGCAGCAGTCGCGATTTCTATAAGACCAAGTCCATGCTGTTTTCTGACGGCGCTACGGCACATCAGTTACTGACCAAGCTTGCAGACTCGGTGGCCACTTATCTCAATGCGCAAATCGAAGCGGGTGCGCAGGCAGTCATGGTGTTTGACAGCTGGGGAGGTGCACTGACAAGCCGTCACTATAAGGAATTCTCACTGGCATATATGCAACGCATTGTTAATCAGCTCACTCGTGAAAAAGATGGCCAGAAAATCCCCGTCATACTGTTTACCAAGGGCGGTGGGCTGTGGCTACCTGAAATGGCAGAGACCGGTTGCGATGCCCTGGGGCTGGACTGGTCAGTCAATATTGCACAGGCAAGAAAACTGGTTGGCGACCGGGTCGCGTTACAGGGCAACATGGATCCCGCCATCATGGCAACCAACCCGGAAACCATCCGCAGTGAAGTCGCCAACATTCTTGCTGACTTCGGCAACGGCAGTGGCCACGTGTTCAATCTCGGCCACGGCATTACCCCGAGCATCAATCCCGAAAACGTCGCAGCTCTGGTAGATGCCGTGCACGACATCAGCGTTCAATATCATCAATAATCAATTCACAGCACGGACGCAAAGTAGAATGATTTATTAACCGCAGAGGCGCGGAGACGCAGAGGAAAGACAGGTATTGTTGCTGGCGTTACTCAAAAGCTGTCCGGATATGTTTCATTAATCCACCTTCAGACACATAAAGAACTTGTGTTCTCTGCGCCTCTGCGCCTCTGCGGTAAAACATTCGTTTTTCTTTGCGTCCTTTGCGCCCCTTCGGTGAACCCAGGACAGGCTTTGCTGTGATTTAAGTACCTTGGGATATAATCGAGCGTAAAAACTAACAGGCTACCCTCATGCTTGCAGGCAAATTTTTCTTTGCACGGCTCATACGATCAGCATTGATTGCAATGCTGTTATCCAGCCTGTTACCCGCAGCTGTTCATGCAAGTCCGGAGACGGAATCCGCCGTGTATGACAAACAAAGACCAAAGATAGGGCTGGTGCTCAGCGGTGGCGGTGCCAGGGGCTTTGCCCACATCGGCGTGTTGAAAAAAATCGAGCAGCTCAATATCCCCATCGATGTCGTCGTCGGCACCAGTATGGGCTCCATTATCGGCGGGCTGTATGCCATAGGACTGACACCGGATGAAATCGAAAAAGGTGTGCAGGGCATCGACTGGACAGTGGTATTCAATGATTATGCACGCAGGGAATTCCGCTCGTTTCGGCGTAAGCTGGATGATCAACGGTTTTCGCCAAAACGAATTGGTGTCACCAGCGAAGGCCTGAGGCTTTCACCCGGCCTGGTTGATGGCCAGCAAATCGAACTGGCACTCGACCGTCTGGCCTACCCCGGCTTCCATATCACTGACTTCGACAAACTGCGCCTGCCTTATCGCGCAATCGCTACCGATATCGAGACAGGCGATGCAGTCATCCTCGGCAAGGGCAACATCGCTAAAGCCATGCGCGCCAGCATGTCCATACCCGGCGCACTGCCACCGATCAAATACGAGGGCAAACTACTGGTGGATGGCGGTATCGGTAATAATGTGCCGATCAATGTGGCCAGAGAGATGGGTGCAGATATCGTTATTGTTGTTGATGTCAGTGCACCGCTCGCGACCCAGGATGAGCTGCAAACAAGCCTGGGGATCACCAAACAATTAACCGCCATTCTTACGCGACGCGTTGCTGACCAGCAGCTTGATACACTGTCTGCTTCAGATGTGCTGATCATACCCGGCCGCGAAGACTTATCATCTTCCAGCTTCACGGAGCACGATGAACTGATTCAGGCCGGCCTTGACTCGGCGGTGGAAGCAACCGGGCTACTCAGCTCACTGTCGGTATCCGATACCGATTATGCGAAATACAAAACCGGGCTCCCCGTTGTCGTCCGACGGCAACCGATCATCGATTTCATCGAAATAGATAACCAGACCCGCCTGGATGATGAAATCCTTGAGCTGATGATCGAACAGAAAACAGGTGAAGCTCTGGATGTCGGACAACTGGAACGCGACCTCTCCATAATCTATGGCCTGGACCTGTCAAGCTCGGTTGTGTACGACCTTGTAGAACGCGACGGCAAAACGGGACTGGTCGTTTATGTACGTGACCGCCCCTGGGCACCGAGCTACCTGCAACTGAACCTGAGCCTGCGCTCCGAATTCGATACCGGTTCCGCTGCCAATTTCAATATGATCTATACCAACCCCACGATCAATAGCCTCGGTGGCGAATTCCGCGCTGGAGCTGGAATTGGTAGTGAACCCAGGCTTACGCTGATGCTGTATCAACCGCTGGATAAACAACGCAAGTATTATATTAACGGCAGCACTGGTTTTAGCAGCTACATCTTCCCTGAAGCCAACACCAGCAACGACGTTGAGAGCATGCTCAGGTTTCACAGAACCTACATTGGCGTGGCCGCAGGACGAATTTTCAATCGAGAAACCGCACTACAAATCAGTTTGTTCAGGACAACAGGCGACACCCGGACGCTGGTAGGCCAGGCCCCAACGGGTGATACGAATTTTGACGAAGGCGGATATCAGCTCACGCTGATGCATGACTCCCTGAATAACGTCGATTTCCCGAATTCGGGCTATCAAGGCCGTCTGTCATGGCGCGCCAACCGCGAAGACCTGGGTGCCGATCTCGATTATGACCAGCTGCACCTGTCCCTGGGCGTTGCAGCAACATGGGGTAAAAACACACTCTTCGGGCGCACCATAGTCGAAACCACGCTGGACGAGAATGCACCCGAGAATGCACTGTTCAGGCGTGGCGGTTTTTTTGAACTGTCCGGATTCCTGAACCGCCAGCTCGCAGGCCAGCATTTTGGTGTGCTGGAAGCAGCCCTCTACCGCCGCCTGGGCAATGTTACCCTGTTGCCGATCTATGCCGGTTTTACTGTGGAAACGGGTAATGCATGGAATGATCGTGATGAAATCTCATTCGACAACAGTGTGCTCGCGGGCAGCGTATTCGTTGGCGCTGATACCTTCCTGGGGCCACTGTACCTGGCATACGGTATCAATGACAGCAATGCATCGACGCTCTACTTATACCTTGGGCGCAGATGGGCGCCTGATTAATACCCTTGAACAGTAACAGATCAACTAAAACAGCTGCTCCGGTATCGGGTTGTTCTGGCCACCCGGACTTACCGGATTCTCAGTGACAGCAGATTCAGCACCCGGTGCATTCTCGGCTCTGAAAATCTCAAAAATAGCATCCTTGTCCTGATCAGTCGCGAGCTCGCCTGTTTCAGCACTGATTTTTACCGTAACCAGACCCTTGGGCCTCTTCAGTTGCTTTTGTGGCTTGCCGGCAAGTGCGGTTCCCATAAATTCGATCCATAGTGGCAACGCTGCACTCGACCCGGTTTCTCTACTACCCAGCGGTTTCAGCTGATCAAAACCGACCCAGGTAACAGCGACAAGATCCGGATTATATCCATTGAACCAGGCATCACGCTGGTCATTGGTGGTTCCGGTCTTACCCGCCAGGTCGCTTCTACCCAGCGATCTCGCCCTCACACCGGTACCCTTCTGGATCACATCTCGCAAAATTGAGTCCATCTGATAGGTCAGGCGCGGCTCAAGCGTCTGTTCGGCCTGCTTGGGCAAGCGGCCTAATGGATCTTCGGTTTCCATGCCGGGAGCCTGCCGCCAGGGACGGTCAGAGAGCATGCAGGGAACACAGGCAACAGCCGGATCAGCTTCGTACAGTACCGTACCATCAGCATCCTCGATTCGCTGGATCACATAAGGCTCTACCAGGTAACCCCCATTGGCAAACACGGCATAACCGCGAGCCTGCTGCAGCGGACTGACTTCAGCACTGCCGAGAGCAAGCGACAGGTCATGGGGAATTTCATTTTCATCAAAGCCGAACTTGCTCACAAAATGCGTCGCATGGCGGATGCCAACAGAATTCAGCACCCTGATTGAGACCAGGTTGCGTGACTTATACAAGGCCTTGCGCAAACGCGTCGGACCAAAGAACTTGCCACTGTAGTTTTCCGGCCGCCAGCTGGCTTCAAGTGCATCATCCTCGAATACCACCGGTGCATCATTAACCAGTGTTGCCGGCGTAAACGACTTTGCCAGTGCCGATGAGTAGATAAACGGTTTAAAACCCGAACCCGCCTGACGCTTCGCCTGCACCGCACGATTGAACTTGCTGTACTGGAAATCGAAACCGCCGATTAAAGCCCTGATTGCACCATCATTTGGCGAGAGCGAAACCAGTGCGCCCTGCACTTCAGGTATCTGGCCCAGTTCCCACAGGCCTTCCTTGTTTTGCACCACCCAGATAACATCGCCGGGCTTGAGCACATCATCGACGTTCTTTGGTTCTTCACCGACGCGATTGACACTCACATAGGGTTTTGCCCAGGCCAGGCCTGGCAGTTTGATTTCAGCTTTATCGCCGTTTCTGAATGCGATACTGGCCTGTTTTTCGCTTGTAGTGATTTGGGTTACTTCGGCTGCGGCCGCTTGCTGCTCTTCACCGGCTACTGGCGCTGGCGTCAGCACAGTGACTGTCTCTATGGCAGTAACGATGGCCGGCTCAAACCTGCCATAGTTTCTGTCATCTTCGAGATTCAGATATAGCTCATCGACCGGTTCTTCTTCAAATACTTCGACAGTACGTATGACACCGCGATAACCATGTCGTCTGTCATAAGCGACCAGTCCATTCCACAAACTATCATTAGCCGCCTCCTGCAAACGGTCCTGCACGGTTGTATACACACGCAAGCCCCGTGTATATGCCTCGTCGCCGAACTGGTCGACGATCTCAACGCGAACCATTTCATTAATGTAGGGTGCGCTTACCTGGACACGCCCTCTATGCAAAACAGCTGTAACCGGCTCTTCGAGTGAAATCTCGAATTCATCATCAGTAATATAATCGAGCTCATGCATGCGTGACAGCACATAGTTCCTGCGAGTCAACGCACGTTCAGGATTAATAATAGGGTTATATCGGGAAGGCGCCTTGGGCAGACCTGCGATCATTGCTATTTGTGACAAGGTCAGCTCGTCCAGTGTGGTGCCATAATAGACCTGTGCTGCAGCCGCAACCCCGTAAGAGCGATTGCCCAGGTAAATCTTGTTCAGATAGAGCTCGAGAATTTTTTCCTTGCTCAACTCCCTCTCGATCTTGAGCGCAAGAAATATCTCGCTTAGTTTGCGTATATAGGTTTTTTCACTACTCAGGTAGAAGTTTCTTGCCAGCTGCATGGTAATCGTACTGCCACCCTGACCACGTTCGCCGGTTGAAATCAGGTTAACAACAGCACGCAGAATCCCCTGGTAGTCCACACCGGGGTGCTCGAAAAAACGATCATCTTCGGCTGAAAGAAAAGCCTGTCTTAACCTTATCGGTATTTCTTCAAGTGACTTTGGGCTTCTTCTTTTTTCACCAAATTCACCCAATAACGATCCATCACTGCTATATACCCGGAGTGGGACTTGCAACCTGACATCACTAAGACCTTCTATAGAAGGTAACTGTGGACTCAGGTACACATACAGACCAGCTAGTGCGATAGCTGAAATAGTGAACAGGATGAGTGCAAAAACGATTCCGGTTTTTATTAATCTGAGAAAAAGATTCAAGATTAGCAGTCCATAAGACTTGTATATAACATGTGATCAAGATTATAGACACATACTTGTTCATTGGCGATATAAATTAATACGCAAGCAACTAGTAATTTTCAACACTTGCGTCTAATATTTAATGAAAATAAATATAATTATTCTATAACTACCTTAATAATAAATGGATAAGGGGATAATGACGTGTCTCTGCTGAGTCGCAAGAAACCCGTTATTCTAGGGCTTGATATCAGTTCAACATCAGTAAAACTGCTGGAGCTGGAACAGGACGGGGATAACTTTAGAGTACAGAGTCTGGCGGTGGAACCACTGCCGGATAATGCCGTGGTTGAAAAGAACTTTCAGGATGTTGAGGCCATTGGCGAAACCATCCAGAAAGCAGTGAAACGCTCTGGCACCAAAGCCAAGCTTGCTGCAGTGGCTGTAGCTGGCTCTGCCGTGATTACCAAAATCATTAATATGCCGGCTAACCTGAGTGAGAACGAGCTGGAACTGCAGATACAGCAGGAAGCCGACCAGTATATTCCCTACCCGCTGGAAGAAATCAATCTTGATTTTGAAGTCGTTGGGTCTACAGCAAACAACCCGGATTCAGTTGATGTGCTGCTTGCCGCCTCTCGAAGTGAAAATATCGAGAACCGTACAGATGCACTTGATATCGGCGGGCTGACTGCAAAAATCGTCGACGTTGAGGCCTATACGGTGGAAAATGTTGCGCCGCTACTGACCGCGCAAATGGAAGATGCCGGTAAAGACAAGATTATAGCTATCATCGATATCGGCGCTACCATGACCAGCCTCAATGTTATCGAGAACGGCAACCTTATATATACACGCGAACAAAACTTTGGCGGCAAACAGCTGACCGAAGAAATCATGCGGCGTTACGGCCTTGCCTACGAGGAAGCCGGTCGCCTGAAAAAGAGTGGTGGCTTGCCGGATAACTATATCCCTGAAGTGCTGGAACCCTTCAAGGAAACCATCGCACAACAGGTAGGTCGCTTCCTGCAGTTTTTCTATACATCAGGCCAGCATAATACAGTTGACCTGATTGCATTGGCGGGTGGTTGCGCCTCAATTCCAGGAATAGACGAACTGGTTGAATCTCAACTCGGAATTACAACAGTAATAGCAAATCCTTTCGCCAATATGTCGCTGTCATCGAAAGTGAATCCTCAATCGCTGAGTAAGGATGCGCCTTCGTTAATAATTGCCTGCGGACTTGCGTTGAGGAGTTTTAAATAAATGGCGAACATCAACTTATTACCATGGCGTGAAGAACTGCGGAAGGAAAAAACGCGGCAATTTACCTCTATGACGGGCTTCTCGGTGCTTCTGACCGTCGCAGTGTTCCTCCTCATACATGTCACAATCAGCAGCCAGATCAGTTACCAGCAAAAGCGCAACAAGATACTGCAGGATGAAATATCACAGCTAGAGGTCGCCTTGAAGGAAATTGAAGGTTTGGAAGAGACCAAGGAAAAGCTACTTTCAAGAATGGACATTATTCAGTCATTGCAGCAAAAAAGGCCGCAAATTGTGCATTTATTCGACGAAATCGTTCGCACAGTCCCTGAAGGCATTTATTTAACGGGTATCAAGCAGTCTGGAACAGGTATCAACATAAACGGTATCGCAGAATCAAACGGCCGCGTTTCTGCCTACATGCGCAATATCGATAACTCCGACTGGATGGCCACACCCAAGCTGAGCGTAATCGAGAGTAAGAAAGGCACGCTCAGAAGCAGCGAGTTCGTGCTGACAACTTCACAGTCGACGCCAAAAACAGATGAAGAGGAGGAAGGCTAATGGCATTCTCCTTCGAAGACCTCAATAGTCTTGACATTAATGATCTCAAGCATATCGGTACAGCACCCGGGATCGTAAAAGCTTTCCTGATTGCATTCCTGTGCATCATTGTCGCTCTCGCAGGTTATTTCCTGGTCACTACGCCAAAACTGGAAGAACTCGAGAAGGTTGAAAAAGAAGAGACAAGCCTCAAGGCCGTGTTTGATGAAAAGGCCGCCAAAGCAGCAAACCTGGAGGCTTACAAACAGCAACTCGATGAAATGCGCCAGTCATTCGGCGCCCTTCTCAGGCAGCTACCCAATAAAACAGAAATCGAGACTTTACTGACCGATATCTCCCAAACCGGCATCTCGAGCGGGCTTGAAATCGACCTGTTCAAACCGGAAGGCCTGATCCCGAAAGACTTCTATGCTGAATATCCTATCAAGCTGAAAGTAACCGGCCGTTACCATCAGTTCGCGCAATTCATAAGCGGTGTAGCAGCTCTGCCCCGAATTGTGACCCTGCAGAACATCAACATTGAACCTGCAGATAAAGATGGCGGCGTAAAACTTTCAATGGAGCTCACAGCAGTTACCTATCAGTATCTGGATGAATCAGAACTGGAGGTCGAATAGCATGAAGAAGTATTTAAAACTCAATACAATTCTTTTGCCCTTAATCTCCACATCGGTACTCACCGGGTGCAGTCAGAGTGTAGATGATCTGTATGCCTATATTGATCAGGCAAAGTCTGCCTACGTAGGCAGTGTAAAACCGATACCCCAGTTCAAACCATACGAAAGTTTCACTTACAGCGCAGCTGAATTAAGAGACCCGTTTGAACCGGCTGTCGACATTGAAGACGAAACAGATAAAGACGACCTTCTCAGCCCAGATAAAACCAGGCCAAGACAGCCACTCGAAGCTTTCTCGCTTGATTCCTTACGCATGGTTGGCGTACTCGAGCAGGGAGACAACTTATGGGGATTGATCGAAGACCCGAAGCAGGTTGTACATCGAGTCAAGGTAGGGAATTACATGGGACAAAACGAGGGCGCCATTACCGGCATCAGCGAAGGCGAGATATTTTTGGTTGAGATTATTCCAGATGGCGTTGGTGGCTACATCGAACGTGATGCTTCCATCGCAATTGGTAATGAATAAAAAGTGGAGCATGATATGAGCATTCTATTAATGGGAAAAACCCGAATAATAAAAAAAATAATTCCGGGATTTGGCAGATTGCTTCTGCTTGTGACGGTGCTGTTCAACATCAGTATTGCAACAGCCGCTGAAAATACCCTGGAGTCCGTCACCTACTCTACATTGCCGGGAAATCGACTACAGATCGTGCTTGGTATGACCAAGGCGATGGAGAAGCCGCTGAGCTTTACCATTGACAATCCAGCACGTATTGCTTTTGACTTTCCAGGCACTATCAGCAGTCTGCCCAAACGTTCACAGCCTATTGGCGTAGGCATTGCACAGTCAATAACAGCGATTACAGCAAAAGATAAAACACGCGTAATCCTGAACCTCACCGAGGTCGTGCCTTATTCTGTCAGCACAGAGGGAAACAACGTACTGATCACCCTCGACAGCGAGTCAACCAGCAACCTGTTTGCTGCCGGCAGCAGTGGCCCGGCTGAATCTGCAGCAACATCACAACGTTTCAGCGACATACAGAAAGGTGTCAGTAATATCGATTTCCGTCGTGGGGAAAACGGTGAAGGCCGAATTGTCGTTACATTGACTGAAAGCAATATTCCAATGGACATCAACGAGGAATTTGGCAAGGTTGTAGTCAAGTTCCTGGGATCGAATCTGCCAGATAACCTGCGCCAGACACTGGACGTGCTCGACTTTGCAACTCCGGTAAAATCTGTCAGCAGTTTTGAGCAGGATGGTACAGTCCGCCTCGAGATCGAACCCGTCAACCGGAATTTCGAACATGTCTCATACCAGGCAAACAATATTTTCACCATCGAGTTCAAGCCTATCAGCAAGAAGGACCTGGATGAGAAAATCAAGGACAAGTTCGGCTATACCGGCGACCGTCTGTCACTCAACTTCCAGGATATCCCGGTACGTGCAGTACTCCAGCTTATCGCGGACTTTACTGGCCTCAATGTTGTCGTCAGTGACTCGGTTGATGGCAACCTGACACTTCGCCTGCAGAATGTACCCTGGGACCAGGCACTGGATATCATCCTCAAATCCAAGGGCCTGTCCAAGCGTGAATCAGGCAACGTGATGCTGATTGCACCCAGCGAAGAGATTGCCGCACAGGAAAAAATCGATCTCGAAGCTGCACAGGCAATCACTGAACTTGCGCCGATTCGTACTGCCTTCTTCACGATTAACTTCGCCAAGGTAACCGAACTGGAACCACTGTTTGTTGGAGAAACCGGCGAAGACGGTGGCAGCGAAGGCCTGCTGTCATCACGCGGTAGCGTCATCATCGATGAACGCACCAATACCCTGATCGTGAAAGACACCGATGAAGTGATCTCAGAGATCAGAAAGATTCTTGCCGAACTGGACATCCCGGTTCGCCAGGTGATGATTTCATCACGCATCGTGATTGCTACGGATGACTTTACGCGTGAACTCGGTAACCGCTTCGGCTTCACCAAGACGACCTCAATCGACGGCGTAGCCGGCGCAGGTAACACATCCGGTACGATTGCTGCCACGGACAGCATGATCGACGATGTGGTCAATAATGGCGGTAACGGCATATCCGGTATCCCGTTCGGGACCGCAGACCGTTTCAACGTTAACCTGCCTACCTCCGGTCTGGCTACAGGCAGCATTGCATTCTCGATTCTGAGCGGCAGTTCATTGATTGACCTTGAACTGTCAGCCCTGCAGGCAGAGAACCAGGGTGAGATCATCTCCAGCCCGCGCGTGGTCACAGCCGACAGGCATGAAGCCTTTATCGAGCAGGGTGTAGAAATTCCATACCTGTCCGCAACATCGAGTGGCGCCACCCAGGTTGAATTCAAGAAAGCCGTGCTCAGCATCCAGGTTACGCCGCAGATCACACCCGATGACCGCATCATCATGGACCTGCAGGTGAATAAAGATGCCGTAGGTGAAGTCTTTGCCGGAATCCCCAGTATTGATACCCGCGAAGTGAACACCCAGGTTCTGGTCAATAACGGTGACACCATTGTGCTCGGCGGTATCTATGAACAGATTACCCGCGATGAAGTCGACAAGGTGCCCCTGCTCGGCGACATCCCGATACTGGGTTATTTATTCAAACACACGCTGGAAAGTGATGAAAAAGCAGAACTGCTGATATTCGTAACACCGAAGATCCTCAAGGACACGCTTTCTTTGTAGACAATCGCTAAAAGCAAAAAAAGAGCCGCTCATGCGGCTCTTTTTTTATCTTTACTAAAATCCGCATATTGCACAAAGGCCGGCTAAACGGCTGTTGCTGCATTTTATCGCGGTGTAGAATTCACCAGTGATGAAAAAGCCTAGCAATATCTTCCTGATTGGCCCCATGGGCGCCGGTAAAACCACTATTGGCAAACAACTGGCGCGTGAACTGAAAATGCCATTTTTCGACAGTGATCGTGTGATAGAAGAGCATACGGGCGCCAATATCCCGCTGATCTTTGATCTTGAAGGTGAAGAAGGTTTTCGCAAGCGTGAACAGGCCGCTATTGATGAGCTCACCGCTATGCAGAATATCGTGCTGGCCACCGGTGGGGGAGCCGTGTTGAGAGAGGAGAATCGCAGGCACCTGGCCGAACGCGGTACCACTTTTTACCTCCATACCGACCTGAACTCATTGCTGGAGCGGACACGCAAAGATAAAAACCGACCGTTGCTGCATGGCGAGGAGAGCCCGGAAATCATCCTCAAAAGGCTGATGGACGAGCGCGATTCACTCTACCGGCAAACAGCTGATCATATCATCGATACCGGCAACAGCTCGATACGCGGGGTAATAAAAGCTATTATTGGCTGCCTCAAAACCAACACTAAAAGCACAAACAAGCACTCATGATCACCCTCACCGTTGACCTGGCAGACCGCAGCTACCCGATATATATAGGCGAGGACCTGCTTGGTAATGAAGACCTGCTGCTGAAACACATCCCGGGCAAGAATGTGCTGGTTGTCAGCAATGAAACCGTAGCCCCGCTGTATCTCGATAAAACACTGGCCATGCTGGCGAGCAAGCAGGTCGAGACCTGTATCCTTCCGGATGGCGAAGAATACAAGAACCTTGAGACCCTGAATACCATCTACGATGTTCTGCTGGGCAAAAAACTCGACCGCAATTCCACCATCATCGCACTCGGTGGTGGCGTTATTGGCGATATGGCGGGCTTTGCCGCTGCCAGTTACCAGCGCGGCGTACACCTGATCCAGATACCGACCACCCTGCTTGCCCAGGTTGACTCCTCAGTCGGTGGCAAAACCGCTGTCAATCACCCCCTTGGCAAGAACATGATCGGCGCTTTTTATCAACCCAGGGCCGTGATCGCAGACACCTCGACGCTGATTACCCTGCCCGACCGCGAGCTCAGCGCTGGCATTGCCGAGGTGATCAAATACGGTCTGATAAGGGACCTGCCGTTCTTTAACTGGCTGCAACAGAACATGGCAGGGATACTGGCAAGAGATGCCGCTGCACTGTCCTACGCCATCGAAGTGTCCTGCCGCAACAAGGCAGAAGTAGTTGCCGCCGATGAAAAAGAAAGCGGCCAGCGCGCCCTGCTCAACCTGGGTCACACCTTCGGGCACGCCATCGAAGCCGGCCTGGGCTATGGCAACTGGCTGCACGGCGAGGCGGTAGCTACAGGTATGTGCATGGCGGCCATCATGTCGCACCAGCTCGGCTGGCTCAACACAGCAGATGTCAGTAGTATCACCACCATGATCGAACAGGCCAGGCTACCGGTAAACGCACCGGTCGAGCTCAGTGTCGAACGCTTTATAGAACTGATGTCAGTGGACAAAAAGGTTATGGATGGCGTGCTGCGTCTTGTGCTACTGAAGGATATCGGTCATGCTGTAATCACAAACGACTACACAGAACAGCAACTGGCTGAGGCTATTCGCAGCAGTTACCCGGCCTGATTCAGCTTCCTGCAAACTCACATATGGATAATCTCGCACCCTACGCATGTACGGACAAAAATTCAAAGGGGCGTGTATATCCCGAAGACACGCCAATTTACCGCAACCAGTTCCAGCGTGACCGTGACCGTATCATTCATTCTGCGGCATTCCGCAGACTGGAATACAAGACCCAGGTGTTCGTCAACCATGAAGGCGATCTGTTTCGTACACGGCTTACTCATTCACTGGAGGTTGCCCAGATCGCACGCAGTATCGCGCGCGAACTTCACCTGCAGGAGGACCTGGCAGAAGCAATAGCACTGTCACACGACCTTGGGCACACACCCTTTGGACATGCCGGGCAAACAGCCCTGAACCAGTGCATGAAAGATTATGGCGGTTTTGAACATAACCTGCAGTCGCTTCGTGTTGTCGACAAGCTTGAACAAAAATACGCTGAATTTCATGGCCTCAACCTGATGTTCGAAACACGCGAGGGCATTCTCAAGCATTGCTCGGTGAAGAATGCGCGCATGCTTGGAGATGTTGGGAATCGTTTTATCGACAAAACTCAACCCTGCCTTGAAGCACAGCTGGTTGACCTCTCTGATGAAACTGCATACAGCAACCATGATGTCGATGATGGCCTGAGATACGGTTTGATTACTTTTGATGACTTGCTCGAAATCAAACTGTTCCGCGATCAATACGATAAGGTTATCGCAAAACACCGGGATATTAATGACCGGCAAATGATCCACGAAATCATCAGGCGCATGATCAATGTCATGGTCGTTGACCTGATCGATACCAGCCGCAACCACATCTCATCAGCGAGGCTTGAGTCATTGCAAGATGTGCGCAGCCAGGCAAAACCGTTAATGACTTTCAGCGATGAAATGTCTGCATTGAACCTGGAACTGAAACAGTTTCTACGGGAAAATCTCTACCAGCATTACCGCGTACATCGAATGAGCAGAAAAGCCTATGACATCATCACTGCCCTGTTCGATGCCTTTATGAATGACATCAAAATCCTCCCCCCTGAAAACCGCGAGCAATGCCGGATCATGCAGGGCGAATCAGGCGATGAAGGCATTGCGCGTGGTGTTGCAGACTATATTGCCGGCATGACTGACAGATATGCCATTGTTGAATATGAACGCATATTCAACCCCCGGCAACTTTCATTTGTTAACCTGATTCCTTAAACACACAATGGCAGGCAGAATTCCACAATCATTCATCGATGATTTGATTGCTCGAGCTGATATTGTTGAAGTCATCAACACCCGCGTACCATTGAAGAAGAAAGGCCGGGAATATACTGCCTGCTGCCCGTTTCATAACGAAAAGACGCCTTCATTTACTGTCAGTGAAGCCAAGCAGTTTTATCATTGCTTTGGCTGCGGTGCGCACGGCACCGCGATCGGTTTTTTGATGGAGTATGAGCATCTTGATTTCGTCGATGCGATTGAAACACTTGCTGCCGAGTATCACGTCGAAGTGCCGCGAGAAGACACTCCCGCCGGTACCAGCCAGGCAAGAGACGACAAACAGCCGCTATTTGATGTGCTCGAACAGGCTTCACAATTGTATCAACAGCAATTGCGCAGCTCGGAACGAGCCATCGGCTATCTAAAACAGCGCGGTCTCAGCGGTGAAATCGCCAGGCGCTACAAACTCGGCTATGCCCCCGATGGCTGGAATTTCCTGCTCGACAACATGGGAAGTAATGCAAGCAATATCAACCACCTGAAGGCCGCCGGCATGCTCGTGGAAAAGTCGCCGGGCAAGCGTTACGACCGTTTTCGTGACCGTATCATGTTTCCGATTCTTGATCGGCGCGGCCACACCATCGCCTTTGGCGGCCGCATTATCGACGATGGCGAGCCCAAGTATCTCAATTCGCCGGAAACACCGATCTTTCATAAAGGCTATGAACTTTATGGCTTTTATGAAGCCCGGCAAGCGCTGAGAAACCTTCAGCGCATCGTTGTTGTGGAAGGTTATATGGATGTTGTTGCACTTGCGCAAAACGGCATCGAGTATGCAGTTGCTTCACTTGGTACCGCAACAACCAAAGACCAGATACAGAAACTGTTTCGCTCGGTTCATCAGCTTATCTTTTGCTACGATGGCGACCAGGCCGGACAAAAGGCCGCATGGCGCGCACTTGAAAATACCTTGCCGATACTGCGTGATGGCCTCGAAGCACGCTTCCTTTTTTTACCGGACGGTGAAGACCCTGACTCGATGGTGCGCAAAGAAGGCAAAGACGCATTTGAAAAACGGCTTGAAAATGCGACACCACTTTCTGAATTTCTGTTTGACAAACTGCTAAAAGAAATCGACACCAGATCTATGGATGGAAAAGCCCGGCTTGCAAAAACAGCAAGACCTTTACTGTCAACAATACCTGAAAGTGTGTTCAGGGACTTGATGTATAAACGCCTGTCCGAGCTTGTCGGTATCAGCGATGACAAATTACAGGGCGAAATTGTATCGACTGAAGCAGAAAAGGTAAACAAACAGCCAACCACCCGGTCGCGCGGCAACAGGGAAGTCAAACAGAATGCAACGCGTGATGCTATTGCCCTGCTGCTGCAACACCCCGAACTGGCCGGGGAAACAAATCTACCCGATTTTTTTGCATCAGCGTCGATACAGGGTTTCTCTCTGCTTTATGCGTTATACCAGATAGCCCGTGATAATCCCGCAATCTCTTCTTCTGCTCTGCTTGAACGCTGGCGAGATAAAGGAGACTTCGAAATACTGCAAAAACTGATGCAGAGGAATGTGTTTGGTACTGATGAAAAATCCGGACAACTGGCTGTTTTCAATGATGCCATTCAGCGCCTTACGATGAAATTAAATGATGAGCGCTTTGAAATACTGGAAACCAAGCTCAAACAAGGCGGACTTAGTGAAGCAGAACTCGAAGAATACAAATCCCTGCTGACAAGGTAGCACGGATTATTTTTTTAAACCTTAACGCAGAGGCGCAAAGCCGCAAAGAGCGCAGAGCTTGTAAAATTTTTTTGCAGGAACTTCTGGTTTAAAATATCTACAGATCAGACAGATGCATTTACCAGGAGCAACTATAGAAACATCTTTGCGTTCTCTGCGTCTTTGCGCCTTTGCGTTGAAAATGTCTTTGCGTTGAAAAGCCTTAAATATATTAATGTTGACAACACATATAAAAACGGCATAATCCGCTGGCATCAGGCGCCAATTTGACTCAGATTGCGGGCGCTTTATAAATACGGCTAAAGCGAGTTCCGATACAAGAACATTATCGAAAACCCGTCATAGCCTGTGCTTAGACGGGTTTTTTATTGCCTTTAAAATAAGGCCATCATTTACAGGTACTATTATGAGCGAACATTTATTTACATCAGAATCAGTTTCTGAAGGCCATCCGGACAAGGTTGCCGACCAGATCTCAGACGCTGTACTGGACGCGATATTTAAACAGGACACCAGGGCGCGTGTCGCCTGTGAAACCATGGTCAACACCGGCATGGTGATCATCTCCGGTGAAATCACTACCGAAGCCTGGGTCGATATGCAGGCTGTAGTGCGCGAGACAGTCAAGGAGATTGGCTATAACCATTCAGATATGGGTTTTGACTGGGAATCCTGCGCCGTGCTGACCTCGATCGACAAGCAGTCATCAGATATCGCTATGGGTGTGGATGAATCCGGCGAACATGAACAGGGAGCCGGCGACCAGGGCCTTATGTTTGGATATGCCAGCAATGAAACTGATGTGCTAATGCCGGCGCCTATCACCTATGCGCACAGGCTGGTGAAACGCCAGGCCGAGATTCGCAAAAGTGGCACCCTGCCCTGGCTGCGCCCGGATGCAAAAAGCCAGGTGACTTTCAAATATGCCGACGGCAAACCCGTGGGTATCAATGCCGTAGTACTGTCCACGCAGCATGATCCCGATATTGAATATAAAAATCTGCGTGAAGCCGTGATGGATGAAATCATCAAGCCGGTATTGCCGGCTGAATGGCTGGATCAGTGTTCACAGGACGACATCCACATCAACCCGACCGGAAAATTTGTCATCGGCGGGCCCGTCGGCGACTGCGGCCTTACCGGTCGTAAAATCATCGTAGATACCTACGGCGGCATGGCCCGTCATGGTGGCGGCGCTTTTTCCGGCAAGGACCCGTCAAAAGTCGACCGCTCTGCCGCTTATGCCGGACGCTATGTGGCCAAGAACATCGTCGCAGCCGGCCTCGCTGACAAATGTGAAATCCAGGTCTCATATGCCATTGGCGTAGCCGAACCAACCTCTATCTCGGTACAGACATTTGGCACAGGGAAAATTGAAGATGCGCGCATCATCGAACTTGTGCGCGCGCACTTTGACCTCAAGCCGAAAGGCCTGATACAGATGCTCGACCTGCTGCGCCCGATTTACCGCAATACAGCCGCCTATGGTCATTTCGGCCGCGAAGAGCCTGATTTTACCTGGGAAAAAACCGATAAAGCAGCCGCACTGAAGGACGCAGCAGGGCTCTAAGCCTCACCTGGTCGGGCCTGTGTAAATTTGGGCCCGGCTGGGCTATAATTCCCCCGATTCCTTTCTGAGGAGCGCTGCAGCCCCGTCAGAAGACGTATAGATTCGCAAATATGAATTTATACGTCTTCTGACGGTGTCAGGCTCAGAGATTAACAACGGCGCTCATTTCTTAATACACATTAGGAGATGAGTAATGAATGCTGTTGTTGAAAATAACTTTTCCGATTACAAGGTCGCTGACCTTTCCCTGGCCGATTGGGGCCGTAAGGAAATATCCATTGCCGAAACAGAAATGCCGGGCCTGATGGCGCTGCGTGAAGAATATGGCAATGAGCAACCCCTCAAAGGCGCCCGCATCACCGGCAGCCTGCACATGACTATCCAGACTGCTGTGCTGATCGAAACCCTGGTCGCCCTGGGCGCTGAAGTCCGCTGGGCATCATGCAACATCTTTTCGACTCAGGACCAGGCCGCCGCTGCCATCGCAGCAGAAGGTATTCCAGTTTTTGCCTGGAAGGGTGAAACCATAGAAGAATACTGGTGGTGTACTGAACAGGCGCTGACCTGGCCAGACGGCGGCACGCCAAACATGATTCTCGACGATGGCGGCGATGCCACTCTGCTGGTACATAAAGGTGCCGAGTATGAACAGGCAGGTGCCGTTCCAGACGCTAAAACTGATGATAATGAAGAATGGAAAGCCATTATCGCTTTGCTCAAGCGCACCATCTCTGACGGCTCTAGCAAATGGAGCCAGATCGTTGAAAGCGTAAAAGGTGTTACCGAGGAAACCACCACAGGTGTACATCGCCTTTACCAGATGCAGGAATCCGGAGAACTGATGTTCCCCGCGATGAACGTCAACGACTCGGTGACCAAGTCTAAATTCGATAACCTGTACGGTTGCCGTGAATCACTGCTCGATGGCATCAAGCGCGCTACGGATGTCATGGTCGCAGGCAAGGTCTGCGTTGTGCTGGGCTATGGTGATGTCGGCAAAGGTTGCGCTCAGGCTTTTCGCGGCATGGGCGCAACAGTATGGGTCACAGAAATCGACCCGATCTGCGCACTGCAGGCTGCTATGGAAGGATACCGCGTCGTCAACATGGATGATGCCGCCAGCCAGGGCGACATTTTTGTAACGACGACCGGTAATGTGAATGTCATCAACCATGACCACATGGCTGCGATGAAAAATGAAGCCATCGTGTGCAACATCGGCCACTTTGATTCCGAAATCGAGATCGCCTCGCTGGAGAAATACCAATGGGAAGAAATCAAACCCCAGGTAGACCACGTTATTTTCCCGGATGGCAAGCGCATCATTATACTCGCCAAAGGCAGGCTGGTTAATCTGGGCTGTGCGACAGGACATCCGAGTTTCGTCATGTCCGCATCATTTACCAACCAGGTGATGGCACAGATCGAGTTTTTCACCAACGCGGATAAATACGAAAACAAGGTTTACGTATTACCAAAAATACTTGACGAAAAGGTTGCCCGACTGCACTTGCAGAAGATCGGCGTTAATCTGACCAGCCTGTCCCCGGAACAGGCTGATTATATCAATGTACCTGTAGACGGCCCCTATAAGCCAGAACACTATCGTTATTAAAATCTGATACAGGGTGCTGTTATCAACAGCACCCTTGTGCCAACAACCCGGATTTTGAGCCATCATGAATTCTCCTATGGACGACGCCAAAATTTTCAGTTGCGAGTTTTTCCCTCCCCAAACGGAAGCCGGCATGGAAAAGCTTCTTATTGTCCGCAATGAACTGGATGAAAACATGCATCCTGCGTTTTATTCGGTTACATTTGGCGCCGGTGGTACAAACCGTGACCGCACCCTGGACGCGGTTGATCGACTCAGAGAGGACAACGCATCGGTTGCACCCCACATATCCTGCATTGGCTCGACTCGAGATCAACTCAAGGAGTTGATCGAACGCTACATCGACAGAGGCGTTAACCGGCTGGTTACATTGCGTGGCGATATACCCGAAGGAGGTCCGGGAGCGAATGATTTCAACCATGCCAATGAACTGGTAGCGTTTATACGCGAACAGACCGGCGACCACTTTCATATCGAAGTTGCCGCCTATCCCGAGTATCACCCCGAATCTGCAACACCCGAGTCAGACTTCCAGTACTTTAAACGCAAGATAGAATCCGGCGCCGACTCGGCGATTACCCAGTATTTCTATAATATCGACGCCTATTTACGTTTCATTGAAAACTGCCAGAAGGCAAATCTCGATGTGCCTGTTGTTCCCGGCATTATGCCGATCACAAACTATAAAGGCCTTGTCAGATTTTCTGATAACTGCGGCGCTGAAATTCCACGCTGGATTCGAAAGCAGCTGGAAGCCTATGAAGATGATATAGACAGCCTGATTGATTTTGGAACTGACGTTGTCACCAGCCTGTGTTCACGCCTGCTCGAAAGCGGCGCACCCGGCCTGCATTTCTATACTCTCAACCAGTCGCAGGTCACACTCGAAATCTGGCGCAGACTCAATTCATAACATCGACATTGCGTACCACACGTATTTATTTCAACAGCCGTATTACTTCGGGTGAAGTGCTTTCCCTGCCTGCCAGGGCATCAAACCACCTGGTCCGTGTACTAAGATGCAAAAAAGACTCGGCAGTAACCGTGTTCAACGGCGAAGGTGGTGAATTTTCGGCCACACTGCTCAATGAAGATCCAAAGGCAGCCAATATCATTATCAACGGCTTTGTCGAAATTAATCGTGAATCAGCTTTAAGAATAAGATTGATACAGGGTCTTTCACGCAGCGAGCACATGGACACGACTATACAGAAGGCAACAGAACTGGGCGTAACCGAAATCATTCCGGTTATCTGCGAACGTTCTGCAAATATAAACAGGGAACGGGCAAGTAAAAAATACGAGCGCTGGAATCAAATCGCTATCAGCGCATGTGAGCAAAGCGGCAGAACCCTGTTACCCGCAATTCATCAGGCAACGACGTTTGAAAAAGCCATTAACGAAGTCTCAACCGACATCCGACTGGTACTGGACCCAACCGCAGCGAAAGGCATAAACGACATCGAGGCTGATATTACATCGATATGCATTATATCAGGCCCCGAGGGCGGCCTGTCAGCGCAGGAAATTAACACGGCGTCTGATGCCGGCTATAACAGAATAAAATTTGGTCCACGTATCTTAAGGACCGAGACAGCAGGCCCCGCTGTAATCTCTGCGCTACAATCACGATGGGGAGACATGGGCTAAAGGGTTGTAGTATTTTCTCTCGCCAAGGCGCAAAGAACGCAAAGGCAAAATCCTGTGAATAGATTATTTATGTAATAGAAGATATGTCTTACCTCTGCGCTTCCTCGATTAACACGGGACAGGCTCTGAGGTCATGAATATTGACGCCGGCTACGCTTCGCTTATGCCGGCCTACGCCACTGGTTTAGTGGTTTGTGGTGCTACTTTAGCGTAAAAGAAAAAAATGAAACGATACGATTTCATACAACAAAAGATTTATTTCACCTTTGCGTTCTTTGCGCCTTTGCGAGACTAAAGATCAATTCCGTAACGAGGCCGAGAGTTAAATGGCTGCCTGCTGCAGCATTTCCTCGATTGCGTAAATATCCAGAATCCCGGCGGCGGCGCCATTAATTCTGACTTTTTGCGCCACCATGGGGTGCCCAGCCAACGCCTGATCATCGATTTTAATCTGGCCCCTGGAAAAAGTACTTACATGTGGAACGCCATGTATGGCCAGCCCGATATATGAATACGCTTTGTCTTGCTCTGTCTCGTCGCTGACTGTATACATCACGGCAACCTGGGTATTGATATTAACGTCCTGCGCGCTATCTCCGCCTGCCGCCTCGTATGAGATCACAGGTAATTCAACACCGCGCCACCTGGCCTTACCCAGCATCCATTGCGGCGATCCATCAACTTCACTTACTTCATTAACAGATATTATTTCCGCAACTGCTGCATTAGGCACCATCACCAACTCGTTTTTCAGTGTCAGGATAATGCTCTTGATAAGCTGGTTGTTGTATTCCATATTTAATGCACTCCAAGGATATCATTGATGTTTTCCATCAACTCTTCTTCCTGGTAGGGCTTACCAAGATACTGGTTAACACCAATTTCCATTGCTTTTTCCTTATGCTTCTCACCAGTACGGGAGGTGATCATAATTATTGGAAGATCTTTAAGACGATCATCATTTCTGATGTAGGTGGCCAGTTCAAATCCATCCATCCTGGGCATTTCGATATCCAGCAACATCAAGTCCGGTTTCACATCAATCAGCTGATTTGTTGCGTCAATACCGTCTTTTGCCAGCAGCACCTGTATGCCATTACGCTCAAGCATGCGAGCGGTTACCTTACGGATGGTAATCGAATCATCCACTACCATAATTGTCCTTTCTTCAACCTTCTCCGCTATCGGTTCTTCTACGGCAGCGGTAGATTCAGGTTTCCTGAACAGACTTTCACCAACGACCAGTGCTGACATTTCCAGAATCAACACAACATGTCCGTCTGCAAGGATGGTAGCTCCGGCAATACCACGAACCATGCCTATCTGATGACCTACGGGTTTCACTACAATCTCGCGGCGACCAACCAGGTCATCTACATGCAATGCAAAATGGCTGTTACCGATCTGGGCCAGTAATAAAGGATATAAGCCGTATTGCTCACCATAGCCTGGCTTCTGGCCGGTCAACAGCTCACCAAGATGTTTCAGCTCATACTCGACATTATTAAACTCGTACATCTCCTGTTCACTATCATAGAACCTCTGCAGCTCAGCGCCAGTTACACGAACGACACCTTCAATACTCGCCAGTGGGATCGCGTAAACATCTTCACCAGCACTCACCAGCAAGGCCTGATTAATTGCCAGCGTAAGCGGCAACCTTATGGTGAATTCAGTCCCCTTGCCTGCAGCCGTATCAATTTCAAGCACACCACCAAGCTGCTTCAGCTCAGCGTCCACAACGTCCATGCCCACTCCGCGGCCAGCAACCTGAGATACCGTTTCAGCAGTACTGAAACCTGACTTCAGGATAAACTGCAGTACGTCACGGTCGCTGACCTTGCTATCAGCGTTCAATAGATTCTGTTTAATCGCTTTCGCTCGAATTGCACTCGCGTCTATACCTGCACCATCATCACTTACTTTTATTACAACATCAGCACCCTGACGATCAACCATGATGGTGATATGCCCTGTCTCATCCTTGCCTGCTGCATTTCGTTTATCCGGCGCTTCTATGCCGTGTGCAACCGCATTACGCAGCATATGCTCAAGTGGAGCGATTACACGATCAAGAATGGTTCGGTCCAGCTCATTGCTATCACCAATAATCTCAAGTTCAACTTCCTTGCCAATCTCCCTTGATGTCTGTCTGACAATTCTGCGCAGGCGTGTTGACAGGCCGCCAAAACGAACCATACGGGTACGCATCAGGCCTTCCTGTAATTCCGTGCTTACCCGCGACTCCTGGAGCAGCAAGGTTTCTGAATCACGTACAATATCACTGAGAATCTCTCGAATACTCTCAACGTCACTGGCTGTCTCAGTCAAGCTTCGCGACAGCTGCTGTATTGTCGAGTACTTGTCCATTTCCAGCGGATCAAAATCATCATCATACAGATCGGATTCTTTTTCAAAAGATGAGCGGATCTGGATTTCTGTCTCGATTTCAAGATTACGCAGCTGCTGTTTGAGACGCACAACTGTTGACTCAAGCTCGTTAAGGTTGAAGCCGAGATCACTCATCTGCTTCCCCATACGAGCATGATGTATATTGACCTCACCGGCCGAATTCACAAGCTCATTCAACAAATCAGCGCGTACACGGATCTGCTCCTGAGATTCGCGCACATTAGCATCGGTCGCACGTTCGCCCCACTGGGCACTTTCCAGCTTGTCTGTAGCACGACGACCAAAATGCTTCTCTGCAGACGCCTGTTCTCCCTCAATGGTTTCAGCTTCCTGTACAGCATCTGTCCCTGCCTCTTCACTTGACGCATCCATATTGAGGTCATCAAGCTCGATATCAAATCGGTCTACTGCACGTTTCTCATGCAACTCGCCTTTCATCAATGCCTCGAGTTGCACAATCAGGTCAGTGGCAGTCTGAATCGGCGCACGGTCCTTAACATCCTTGAGCATTACCGCCAGGCGATCTACAGATTCATTCAAAATATCAAACAAAGCTTTGTCGGCTTTGACCTGCTTTTCTGACAGCTTGACAACAAGCGACTCCAGCAAATGCGTTAAATCACCGACCGGAGTCAGCTCGGCCATGCGTGCGCCACCTTTCAGCGTATGCATATAACGCTGCAGCTGATGAATACTGTCAGTATCATCCGGATTATTTGTTATTTTTTGCAGCGTTGCTTCGCAACTTTCGATCAACTCGTCAGCTTCTTCAATAAAGATTTCAATCAAATCACTGTCTATATCATCGTATGAAATTACAGCAGCGGCTGACTCATCATTAACCGGCTCTTCAACCTGAATTTCAGTCTGCTCTTCATACGAGTCGTGAGTGATTTCTTCTTCGGTTAGTTCTACCTCAACTTCAATCTCATCTGTTCCAATATCGGTTACTGCTTCGATTTCGACTTCAGTATCTATATCGTCATCGGCATCGAAAACTGATTCGGCACTGAGCTCATCACCATCCCATGATTTCAGCAGTTGTTGCTTCAGTTCTTCCTGTATCGCCTTATTGACATTTTCCAGCAAATTCCTGTCAGGTGATGGGGCTGTGCCGGACCTGATCTCATCCAGCATTGAACGAAGCTTTTTCACAACCTCAGTAATCAGCGCAACCATCTCTGCACTGATTGTCAGGTCACGCGCTTCCTGCTTTGTTTTAATGTACTTCTCGGTCAAGCCGCATATTTCAGATATCTGATCAATCTCCGCGGTACGCGCACTTCCATAAAGTGTATGGAATGCACGAATAAGTTCTTTGCTTGCGGTTAATGGCTGACTTTTATTGTTGTGTGCTTCGAGTAATTCTTCAACAAGACTGATATGACCAAGACTTTCATCATAATAAATCTGAAATAGAACTGGATCCATCCCGGCAGTGTGTTCACTATCTGCTACATCGACCACCTCCGGCTCATCTATTTCAAAAGTCAGCTCATCACTTGACTGTGTTGTTTCTGCCAGCGTTTCAGCATCCACATCAACATCGTCGAAACCTGCGCTGATTTCAAGTTCATCACCTGATAACAGAGAAATCTCATCTCCAGACTCAAGCTCTTCTTCAGTCACATCAATGCTGAATTCATCTTCAACTGCAGTTACGCCGGATTCCAGCTGCTCAACAAATTCGTCATCGATTGGCTGCTCTGTTATTTCCAGGTTGATTTCACCTTCCTGGGCTATCTCATTGAAATCCAGATCCTCAATACCTTCTTCTACAGCCTGCCCCATGTCCGCGAGGTTGATTTCATCGACTTCAATTTCAACTTCGCTGAAATCCGCTTGTTCGAATACATCGTCTTCAGCTGGCGTCTCTTCTATAACCACCTCGGCTTCTGTTCTGGCTGCATGTTCAGTGACAATCTGCGGTTCTCTACCTTCTGAAAGCGCATCAGCAGTCGCCATCAAATTATACACACGGGGTACAGGCTCTCTGTTACCCTGCAACTGCTCGATCAGCTGAGGCAACACAGCAACAGCCTCATCCAGAGCACTCAGGACATTAGCGTCCGGCTCTATCTGTTGATCAATAACGCGATTGAGCATGTTTTCAAATTTCCAGGAAAACTCGCCAATTAACTGAGCACCGATCAGGCGACCACTTCCTTTAAGCGTATGAAAACACCTTCGAACAACAGTAAGTGCCTCTACGTCATTTGTATTGGATTTCCATTGCGGAAGGTTGGTATGAAGCTCTTCAAGTACTTCCAGGGCTTCTTCGATAAAGATTTCGAGTATTTCTTCATCTGCATCATTGCCAAGTATCTCGAATTCACCATACTCGGCCTCTGGATCAAATGCTTCCTGGGTAACAGGCCTGGGCTCGGGCTTTGGCCTGGTCTGCGCCAGGCTTATTTCCGGTTGACGTAAATCAACGACTTCAGCCGCTTCTGCAGCTGAATTTTCCTCATTTGTTATCGACTTTTTTTCAGCAGCCTCGTCAGCCACTTCACCTGGCTGTGCTGGAGTATCAACTGATTGATAACGATCATGGACTTCGATCAGCGTTTTTAATGCTTCTTCACCAGTGCGCAGGCCTGCCTCAACGCCAGGGCGGCCTTCAGAGATGGCTTCGAAGAAATATTCAATTGCAGTCACAACATCTGCAACCTTATCTTGCTCTTCTTCATCAGGCCGGTGGCCATTCTCAAGCAGTACAACTCTTACGTAATCTTTTACATTAACGAGCATTGCCTCCACTTGCGCCATAGGCAATATCATTGATACGCCTCTGACCTCCTCCAGCAAACTCAGAACCGACTGCAATTCATCTTTGCTGCCGGAGCCGCTGGTAAATGCAAGGATTGCCTCCTTGGCATCAGTGAAATTCTGCAGCCCCTGCGCCACAACAGTAGAAATAACGTCGCGATATTCAGAGGCCGGGACAATACTGTCTTCATCATCGACATCAGCCAAACCAGTGCGCCTTGCGACATAGTTATCCAGATCCGATTCTGCACCAAGCAGTTCACCGGCTATAGCAGAGATGGCTTCCTCGCTTACTTCAGTGTTACCTTCTATGATGCCCTGAACGTTATCTTTCTGCTCAAGCACTTTGGCTCTCGCGTCACCCAGGCCCAGCATTGCATAGGTATCGCCAATTCTTGTCAACTGCTCCAGTAGCGGTTCCAGATCCGCGATCTTTCTGTTATTACTATAAATAAATATCTCAAGCGCATCTTTTACCTGGGCAAGATCTTCCTTGATGCCTTGCGAAACAGTGGCGAACAATTCGGCATTGAGCCCACCCATACCCGTTTCCATACCTTCCGCAGCGGATGCGAGTAACTCTTCAAGTTTATACATCTCCTTGATCCGCGTTACACGCTCGCCACTGGATACACTGTTGCCAACGTAGTAAAGGACGTTCCTCAGAAGCTCCTGTGAGAATTGCTCCGAAAAACCATCTTCACCGAGATCAATCAGCAGCTTTATCTGGCGATCAACACCACCTAAAAGCATTTTTACACTAACACTGGAATCTATACCTTCTTCATTCAGACCTTCCAGCAATGCCGCGATAACAGACCAGAAACGTCTTACCGGTTGTTCAACTGAAGCATTTTCAAGAGAGACAATGACTGCAAGCATGCGCTGACATCCTGCACGCCGCTTGTTGTTTTTAAACAGATCAAGAAGACCCAGCTGATAGTGCGTTCTTAAGCGCTTCGCTTCGCCATATAATCTGCCAGCCTCTGTATGAGGTGCATTTACATGCTCCACATCTACATCTACGACATCCATATCCGGGAAGAAAAGTACATTTTCTGTCAGCAGGCTCTCCTTGCGAATAGTGCGCAAGTCATTCATCAATGGCAGTAATGTCATCGGGACGTCCTTGTTACCCGCTTGCAGACCCTCCAGGTAATCAGGCAGCTGAAGCATTGCACGCATCAATACATCATATGCATCGTCCCTGTGATCTACACTACCCTCGAGTATTGCTTTAGCAGTATGTTCCATTTCTTCTGCAAGCATAGCCGCACCGAATACCTCGACCATCTGCAAGGTGCCGCCAGCAAGATGCAGCCCCTCAATACAGTCCTGCATCAATGCTTCATCATCATTGTTTTCGATATATTCTGAAAGTGATGACTGTGCGTCATTTAACACTGTATCAAGCTGCTGCTTGACCCAGCTGAGGGAGTTATATTCAACTGTTCCGTTTGGCTTCATTTACAGGTTACCCGTGCTCATATTACCTGTTAGTGTAATATTCATGAATTCTGCTAACTATCAAGAACTACTGCATCAACCTTACCGGCACCTTGCGCAGGAAGCTTGAAGCCGGAAACTGAACGCTGCAGCTCATTAGCGAGCTCATTCAAAGAGCTCAATGATGATGATGTTTCCTCTGTTCCCTCCGATGTCTTCAAGGTAATCTGCTGAATAACGTTCATGGTTTTGGACACATCATTAGCAATAGCTGATTGTTTCTTTGCTGATTCAGAGATACCCTCAATCAGATTGGCAAGACTTGTTGATACATTCTCAATTTCTCTTAGCGCCTTACCCGCGTCTTCGGCGCGTTTGGCGCCGCTAACAACACCTGCCGTACTCACTTCCATCGAAGTGATAGCTTCATTGGTATCCGCCTGAATCGTGTTAACGAGTGTTTCAATCTGCTTGGTTGCATTACCGGCACGTTCAGCGAGTCGTTGCACTTCGTCTGCAACCACAGCGAAACCACGCCCGGCATCACCCGCGGTAGATGCCTGAATCGCTGCGTTCAATGCAAGAATGTTCGTCTGATCAGCAATTTCCGTAATCAGACCCACGATGTCGCCAATTTCCTGGGATGATTCTCCAAGTCGTTTAATACGTTTCGACGTTTCCTGAATGGTTTCTCGAATACTTTCCATACTGCCGATCGTTTCACGTACCACGCCCGCGCCTTTTTGCGCGATTTCCATCGATTGACGCGCCACCTCGGCTGACTCTGCTGCCTCTTTTGTTACATTCTCCATCGATTCGGCCATATCGGTAATCGCTGCACTCGCCGAAGCAATTTCACGCGCCTGATGGTTACTCGCTTCAGCAAGCGACTTCGCAGTCCCCTGCACGTTTGATGTTGATGTTGTTACCTCGGTTGAGGTGTTATTGATGGTTGTTACCAGTGAACGCAGGGCGTCGATCGCAAAATTCACCGAGTCTGCAATCGCACCTGTAATTTCCTCTGTTACCGTGGTGTGTACAGTAAGATCACCGTCAGCCAGGTTGGCCATTTCATCCAGCAGCCGCAGAATCGCATGCTGGTTTCTTCGGTTGTTTTCCAGCGCCTGTTCCTCACGTGCTTTCGCATCTCGCAACATCAGGATACCGCCGATAATAATAAGTATAACCGCCAGAGCACCAGAACCCACACCTGCCAGCTGAATTATGTCCAGTGTTTGTGACTGGCTGGAAATTGCATGCTGAAATGCTCTCAACTCAGCAAGCAGGTTGGCACTCTCGGATGTTAACCTGCTTGCAGCATCTTTAACTTCAAACAACTCGGGTGACAATTCAAGTATGCCCGCAATATTGTCACTTACCGCACTGATAAGCATTGCCACTTCACGTAGTTTGGCGACAGCTTCCTTGTCCGTTACCTTTTCGATATTTAATGAGCTGGAGCCCTTGAGCAGGCCCTCAAGAACCCTGCCAAATAATGCAGCATCCCGACCAAAACGATCAGCCGCCGCTGCCGCCTGCTCGCCGCCTGCCAGAACCTGGTTAAGATTGTTCTTAATGCGCTGCGACAACATCATCTGGCGAGTGGCGAGATAGATCTGCCTTGATGAAGCACCTTTCTTCATGAGCACACCAACCACCTCGTCAGAGAAGGTGAGCAACTGAGGAATGAAGCTATCGATTACTGTATAGAGCTCCCGCACCTCTGAAACAGGCTTCTTACCATTGAGGATGGTCGAAATATCGTTATTAAATTTGCTCCAGATTTCCTCGGCACGCTCCATGGGAACCGTCAGCTTCACACCCAATGGGGGTACTGCTGACATTGGATCTCCAGAACGATATGAATTCTGTATTGTCTCGAATCGATAACGACTATCAAGCAATGCTTCGAAATCCGATTCCCGACCGGATGATGCACCAAGTGCCTGCGTAGTCATGAGCTGGGATAACAGTAACTGCTCTGAGGCCAGCTCCACATGTTTTTGCAAGTCTGCACGTTTGTTGCCAACGTAAAGCAAACTTCCCAACATCACAAAGATAGATATAAAAAGTATTATACCCAGTAAGGCCAGTGGTCTGCTGACCGCCCTTGCTGCTGGCCTTGGTTTTTTCTTTTCAGCGCTCATTAAAGTTGTCTCCGATTTACTACTCAACCGAATCGCCCGGCTAGTTTTATTTTTATTTACAGTGGCGCTTCAGCCAACCGTTCATCTTGCGTCATATTCTGAAAACTAAATACCGGCCAACTGTCACCTTCCTGACAGAAAGCCTTGTTTACATATTTCGACACATTTTCATGCAAGCTCGGGATATCTTCTGACTGATCCTTGATTTGAAAATGTTTCATACCATATACTTCTTCAACAATAAGTCCTGTATTGAATCCTTTATAGTCAATCACAATGACTCTTCCTTTCTTTCTTTGTTTTATGTCCTCACCAAGAATGAAACCCCTCAGATCCATTAACGGCAATAAGCCTCCACGAACATTGGCCACGCCCACCATCCATGACTTCACTCCTGGAATATTGGTGAATGCAGGTAAATCCAGTATTTCCTCAATTTCATTCATGGGCGCAATAAGTTTGTCATCCCCTATCCTGAAACCAACACCCACCCACTCATCTTCAGCTTTATCAAGCGTTGGCAACCCGGCCGCGTTTGCCTGGCAGCGCTGTTCGATATCCAGTAATAAGTCAAATGGGTCGTCGATATTTTCCATGGTAACTATTTCAATAGTAAACTAGCTTGATAGCACCATGTTTACATGTTCAATCAAACCCTTTTCCTGTACTGGCTTGACGATATAATCCCTGGCGCCCTGGCGCTTGGCCCAGACCTTGTCAGTTTCCTGGTCTTTGGTGGTTACGATGATTACAGGAATTTTTGCTGTCTCTGACTGCCTGGTTAGCTGGCGTGTTGCCTGGAAGCCATTCATTCCCGGCATCACTACATCCATCAACACCAGATCCGGCAAGACTTCTTTTGCTATTTGAATACCCGCCTCGCCAGAATCAGCCACGACAACTTCATGACCATTCTTCTCGAGAATGGTCTGTAATACATGGACCTCGGTAGGAGAATCATCAACTACAAGTATCTTCGCCATTGTTTAATCACCATTGTTAAACGTTGTTTATCTGATATCACCCACAATTATTTTACCGATGCATGTTCCTTGATCGCACCTATAAGGTCTTCTTTGGTAAACGGCTTGGTCAAATACTGCGTGGAACCAACAATTCGTCCGCGTGCACGGTCAAAAATACTGTCCTTACTCGACAGCATTATCACCGGCGTCTCCCTGTAGGCCTTGTTATTTTTGATCAAAGCACACGTCTGATAACCGTCAAGACGTGGCATCATAATATCTACGAAAATAATATTCGGATTGGTTTCTGCGATTTTTGACAACGCTTCAAAACCGTCTACTGCCGTAACAACTTCGCAACCTTCTTTTTTAAGAAGGTTCTCGGCTGTTCGACGAATCGTTTTGCTGTCGTCGATGACCATAACCTTGAGGTCATTCAACTCAGCGACATCTTCTGCCATTGCCGCACCATTCATTCATTATTAGCCCTAGAGAGGTGGATATACAAAGAATGTAGACCAAGAAATTTATATTCGCAATCAATCTTTGCTTATAAGACATTGAATTGTGTAAAGACATTATTTGATTTACATTTAGCATCTTCATAGACTGAAAAACGGAAATAGCATGACTCGAAAACTTGGAATCGTCATGGATCCAATCGAGCACATCAAAATTGTCAAAGACAGCAGTTTTGCCATGATGCTTGCCGCCCAGCGACGCGGCTGGGAACTGCATTACATGAACCAGCAACACCTGTATTCGGACGGGGGCAGCACTCGCGCCCTGACACAAATACTGAAGGTGCAGGATGATCCAGAAAGCTGGTTCAGCGTCATTTCCAGCCAGGATATTGCACTATCAGAACTCGATGCTGTACTGATGCGCAAGGACCCGCCATTTGATATTGAGTATATTACCACCACCTGGCTGCTCGATAGCGCCGAACGCGCCGGCGTTGTGGTCGTTAACAAACCTGCAAGCCTGCGTGACGCCAACGAAAAGCTGTTTATCACCTGCTTTCCTCAATGCTGCGTGCCCATGCTGGTCAGCAGTGAATCCAGCCGAATCCGGCACTTCGTAGCAGAACATCAGGATGTCATTCTGAAACCTCTTGACAGCATGGGCGGCCATTCCATTTTCAGGGTTCAGCCAGACAACCAGAACCTGTCGGTCATACTGGAACTCATGACCAATGGCGACAGTAAAACAATCATGGCCCAACGCTTTATTCCTGAAATCACCCAGGGAGACAAGCGCATACTGCTTATCGATGGCGACCCTGTTCCCCATGCTCTGGCTCGCGTTCCAGCTGCTGGAGAAACCAGGGGTAACCTTGTCGCCGGCGCAACCGGGATCGGCATGCCACTGACAGACCGCGATCGCTGGATATGCACTCAGGTAGCACCGGTACTACGCGAAATGGGGATCCTGTTTGCCGGCCTGGATGTGATTGGCGATTACCTGACAGAAATCAATATCACCAGCCCCACCTGTATTCGAGAACTGGACACGCAATACGGTCTTGATATCGGCGGGCAACTGATGGAATCGATCGAATCACGCCTGCCCTGAACTCGAATCCCTTGCATATCAACAAACACCTGAAACAGGCATTCTTCCTCCGCCTGATACTGCTGTCAGCTGTGTACCTGTTAACGGCATCCTGCAGCAATACTACCAGCACCGAATTCAAGCACACCATCTTTGCTTTCGGCACCCTGATCGAAATCACGCTGCTTAACACCAGCGAAACAAAGGCAAATGCCGCATTCGATCATCTCGAAAGCAGGTTCCACGCTTACCATGCCAGCTGGAGCCCCTGGGAAACAGGTAGCGATCTCAGTCGAATCAATGAATCGATTGAGGCTGGCAGCCGGATTTCGGCGCCACAGGCGGTACTACCTTTGATTATCGCTTCAAAAGACCTGTTCGAAAAAAGCAACGGACTGTTTAACCCCGCAATTGGCAATTTGATTAACCTGTGGCAGATGCACCGGCATGATGAAAGCGACATCAGCCCGCCTGATGCAGCTGACATTGATAAACTGGTAACGCAAGATCCTGATATGTCTGATATTCATATTAACGGGGCACTAGTGGAAAGCCGCAACCCGGGCGTTCAACTGAGTCTGGGCGCTTTCGCCAAGGGCTATGCAATTGATCTTGCCATGCAGTACCTGCAATCACAGGGTATTGAAAATGCAGTGATTAATGCCGGCGGTGATCTTCGCGTGATTGGGCAGCATGGCGAACGTCCATGGCGTATCGGCATTCGCCACCCCAGGAAAGACGGCGTGATTGCATGGCTTGATACCGAGCCCAATGAGAGTATCTTTACTTCGGGCGATTATGAGCGCTTTTATATGTACGATGGCAAGCGCTACCACCACATCCTTGATCCCCGTACAGGCTATCCGGCGACGGGTTCCATTTCAGTTACCGTAATTCATCACGATGCAGGCATCGCCGATGCCGCAGCCACGGCACTGTTTGTGGCCGGCCCCGAACACTGGTATGAAATCGCCCGTGCCATGGACATCAAGTACGTGATGCTGATAGACGCCGGGTTTCGCATTCATATGAATCCTGCGATGCAAAAACGTATTCATCTGGAAAATTCCGAAACTTTCCACATTGTCATCAGTCAGCCACTATAATTAAACTAATGGTCAGAAAAAAACTGCTATACATATAATAATGACTACCGTAGCCAGGGCACCACAAATTACAGACAACGACCGCCTGGGAATGACGCTGTTCCTGGCGGCTGTTTTTCATGGCATCGTCATTCTGGGCATCACCTTCAGTATCTCGCCCCCTGCAGAAAGCGAATCACTGCCGACACTGGATGTTATCCTGGTGCAGACACAAAACCCCTCGGAAGCAGAAGACGCGAAATACCTGGCGCAGGTATCACAACAGGGCGGCGGCAATAGCGAGGAACAAAGCCGCCCCACAGACCTGTTTACCGCACCCAGCCTGTCAAAAAATCCCGGTATGGCCATGGCAACTTCACAGCAGCAACTGGCCAGCCAGAAGCAGGTTGAAGAAGTCGCACTGCTCCATCAGGATAATTCCAGCTACAGCATCGACACCGATGAAGACAAGCAGAACCCGAACAATACTACCTCGCAAAACAGGCAAAACCAGAACCAGAACAGTAAACAGGCACGACTGGCACACGAGTTAAGCACTCAAATTCAGAACCATGCGGAAAAAACACGCACCAGGTACCTGAATTCGAGCACCCGTGAATTTGTGCCTGCCACTTATATGCGCCAGTGGATCAACAGGGTTGAACGTATTGGAAACCTGAATTACCCGGACCAGGCCAGGCGTGATAAGCTGAGCGGCACCCTGATTCTTGATGTCGTTATCAATGCGGATGGCGAACTGGTCAAGACAGACCTGAGGCAATCTTCAGGGCATCAAATACTCGACGATGCGGCTAAACGCATTGTGCAGCTGGCCGCACCCTATTCACCATTCCCGCCAAAACTTCGCCAGGAAGCCGATGTCATACACATAACCCGAAGCTGGGAATTCCTCAATGACAGCAGCCTGCGTACAAACTGATAATGACCGATAACAGCCTGACTAACCAGTTCATAATCGCCATGCCGGGCCTGATGGATGAGAACTTCAACCAGGCGGTTACGTTTATTTGCGAGCATGACGACAACGGAACCTTCGGTATCATCATCAATCGCGAATCTGAAATCTCCCTGGATGATGTCATGCAGCAGATGAAAATACCCTATCACCCGGATAAAGCTAACGCCGTGCAGGTATTTAACGGCGGCCCGGTTCAGGCAAACCGTGGTTTTGTGTTGCATCGCCCAATAGGCAACTGGGATTCAAGCCTGATCGTCAATGATTCAATAGCGCTGACGACATCACGCGACATTCTTGAAGCCATCGCCGACGACAAGGGCCCCGATGACAATATCATTACACTGGGTTATGCCGGCTGGGGGCCCGGACAGCTGGAGCAGGAAATGGCCGACAATACCTGGCTCAGTTGCCCGGCAGAAGAACAGATCATTTTCAACACACCGATTGAAGAAAGATGGCAGGCTGCCGCCGACCTGATCGGCGTCGATTTACAGCTCATGAGCAATGATGCCGGGCATGCATGAGTGATCCTGTAATCCGGTCAGTCATAGGCTTTGATTTTGGCCTCAAGCGTATCGGACTTGCCACAGGACAAACCATCACCGGTACCGCTTCACCACTGATCACCCTCCAGTCCGTCAATCAACAGCCTGACTGGGAAAGCATCGGATCACAGATCAGGCAGTGGAAGCCCGACGCGCTTATCGTTGGCATTCCCTACCAGACGGATGGTGGAGAAAGCGATATCACCCGTGCTGCACGCAATTTCAGCAGAAAACTCGAGCATCGCTTCAATTTACCGGTTTACACCATCGACGAGAGCCTTTCATCTTATGAAGCTGAAGAGCAGCTCAGGCATGATATAAAAATATCCAAGCACAACAAGCACGAGATTGATAAAATGGCCGCGGCCATCATTGTTCAAAGCTGGCTTAACTCGCAATATGACCCTTAATTAAAGGCTCCACATCTATGGATGAAATTGCCAAACCAGATCAACTTCTGGAGAAACTGGCAGACGATCTGAAAATACTGCTCGTAGAGCGCGAGATCGATGATCCTTTGATGGTGGGCATCCACACAGGTGGGGCCTGGATAGCTAACAGGCTGCATGCAAAGCTGGGCATTTCACGACCGCTGGCCACTCTCGATATCAGCTTTTACCGCGATGATTTTTCCCGTATAGGAATGAATCCCCGGGTAAAACCATCCAGCCTGCCGCCACAGGTAGAAGACAGGCACATTATCCTGGTTGACGACGTGTTGCAGACCGGCCGTACCATACGCGCCGCCATGAACGAGATATTTGACTATGGGCGTCCGGCCAGTATTACCCTGGTATGCCTTGTTGACCGCAGCGGAAGAGAACTGCCAATACAGGCTGACATTATCGGTCAGCACCTGCAGATCAGCCCTCAACAACATATCAAACTGGGCGGCCCCGACCCACTTGAATTCGTTATCAATTAAGCATGCGTGTGGATCTGGAAAGCACACTGAACAAGACCACCCTGCCCTGCACAGGTGAACGCCATGTCCAATAAACCAACCCGGCCAACGGACCCACTGATCGGCAATGACAGCTGGAACATTCAGCTCGACAGCAACGGCAGACTGAAACATTTTCTTACCATTGAAGGGCTTGGCAGTGATATGCTGACCAGCATTCTTGACACCGCAGAAAGTTTCGCCAACGTAAATGAACAACGCGTCAAGAAAGTCCCGTTATTGCGCGGCAAAACCATAGTCAACCTGTTTTTCGAAGCAAGTACACGCACCCGCACAACATTTGAACTGGCCGCGAAAAGACTCTCGGCCGACATACTCAATATCAATATCAGCACTTCGGCAACCACCAAGGGCGAGTCATTACTCGATACCTTGCAAAACCTGCAGGCGATGCTGTGTGACATGTTTATCGTGCGCCACAGCGATTCAGGCGCCGCGCATTTTATCGCCGGCAATGTAGCCCCGCATATCAGCGTGATCAACGCCGGTGACGGTCGTCACGCGCACCCGACACAGGCCATGCTCGACATGTTCACGATTCGACGAAACAAGGGACGGGATTTTGGTGGCTTGCGCGTTGCCATCGTAGGTGACCTGCTGCACTCACGCGTTGCCCGCTCGCAAATCCACGCATTGAATATTCTGAATACCGGTGATGTGCGCGTGATAGCGCCCAAGACGCTGCTGCCGACTGACGTCGAGGATATGGGCGTTAGTATTTACAATGACCTCGAAGCAGGCATCAAGGACGCCGATGTAATCATCATGCTGCGGCTGCAGAAAGAACGCATGCAGGGCGCTTTCCTGCCCAGCGAGCATGAATATTACAGCCAGTACGGTTTGACTGAAGATCGCCTGCGCGTAGCCAGGGATGACGCCATCGTCATGCACCCGGGCCCGATCAATCGCGGAGTGGAAATTGAATCACGCGTAGCTGACGGTGTGCGCTCCGTTATTCTCGACCAGGTGACTTATGGCATCTCTGTGCGCATGGCCGTGATGTCCATGGTTCTCGGTCGCGAGCCTGAACAGAATGCAACGGAGACGAACTGATGAATCGCCTGCTGGTTTCAAACGGACTGATACTCGACCCGGTTACACAATCAGTCAAGACCAGCAATGTTTATATTGCAGATGGCAATATCATTGCTATCGACCACGAACCCGTTGGCTTTGAAGCAGACCTGAGCATTGATGCGACCGGTCTTATCATCAGTCCCGGGCTGGTTGACTTGAGCGCAAGGCTGAGAGAGCCCGGTCTCGAGTTCAAAGCCGATATTCACTCCGAGGTCACTGCCGCTGCCAGTGCCGGCATTACCACCTTGTGCTGCCCACCGGACACTGACCCTGTAATCGATGAACCAGCCGTGGTCGAACTGATTCATCGCAAAGCCGTCAATGCGTCGCATACAAAAGTAGTCACACTTGGCGCACTGACCCGTGGACTCGAAGGCAATCTGCTCAGCGAAATGGCCACCTTGAAAGCTGCCGGATGTGTTGGCGTCAGTAACAGTCGCAGACCTGTTGCCAACACACTTATACTGCGCCGTGCTTATTCCTATGCAGCCAACTTCGGTATAACTGTCTTTATCGAACCTGATGAGCACTGGCTGAGTACGGGCGGCTGCGCCCATGATGGTAAGGTTGCTACCCGGCTGGGACTACAGGGCATCCCTGTCTCGGCCGAGACCGTGGCCATTTCAAGAGCGCTTGAACTTATACTGGAAACCGGAGCAAGAGCACATTTTGGCCGTCTTTCTTCTGCGCACGGAGTCGAGTTAATTCGTCGTGCAAAAGAACAAGGTATGACCATCACGGCTGATGTCAGTGCGCATCAATTGTTTCTCAGCGAAATGGACATCAACAGCTTCAACAGCATGTGCCATGTATTGCCACCGTTGCGCAGCCAGCGCGATATGGAAGCGTTGCGCGAGGCGCTCAAGGATGGCGTAATTGATGCTATATGTTCCGATCACCAGCCGCATGAGCCCGATGCAAAACAGGCGCCGTTTGCCAGCACGCAAGCCGGCATATCATCACTGGAAACTTTACTGCCTCTCACTTTGAGGCTTGTGCATGAACAGGTGGTGCCCACCTATACTGCACTCAGCCTGGTATCGACGCAGCCGGCAGCTATTCTTGGTATTGACGCGGGCGTGCTCGCAACGAACAGGCCGGCTGACATCTGTATCTATGACCCTGAGCAGGATTGGCAACTTGACACTTCCACCATGCTCAGCCGTGGCAAAAACACACCTTTTGAAGGCTGGAATTTTCAGGGCAAGGTTCGCCATACCATTATCGATGGCCGACTGGTTTACACTGCCTGATGTCCACAGCAGCGATAAAACCGTTGTTCTTCATCGGACAGCTCGTACACCATAAAAAATTCGATTACCGCGGCGTCATTATCGATGTAGATGCGGTATTTGAAGGAACCGAAGAATGGTATCAACAGGTTGCATTGAGCCGGCCGCCAAAAGACAAACCCTGGTACCACGTGCTGGTACACAACAGCGAACAAATGACTTATGTAGCGGAACGCCACCTTGAACAGGACCATAGCAACGAAGCCATCAACCATCCGGCTGTTGATATGTATTTTGATGATTTTGCTAACGGTGTCTATATCACGAGCGCAAAGAAGCAGTAATGTATTTTGGTATTTTGTTCTGGACGTAGAAGCGGCTTTAGCCGCGAATAACGCCAAATGCGCAAATCATTTTTATTATTAAAACATATCGCGTTTTTGGCGCTGTTTGCGGCGAAAAATAAACCTGCCAATCGATAAATCATTAGCGGCAAAAGCCTGTGCTGAGCGAAGCCGAAGGTCCACTCCTACGACTGCATATACACAAAAAACATTCTTTGCGCTCTCTGCACCTTTGCGACTTTGCGTTAAAAAATCAGGATTTCTTCAGGTCTGCGTTGGTAGCCGGGAACTGCAGCGTATCCGGATTTTGATCTTTTTGTTGCATATCTTTCACCCCGCCGCCGAAGTTAATACGCCACTCAAGGTCGCTGCTGGAATCTGCATTGGCCAGTGCTGTTTTCAGGTCGATCTTTCCATCCTTGAACAAGTTATATAGAGACTGGTCGAAAGTCTGCATGCCAACGTCAGCACCTTTTTCCATGATCTCTTTTATACCGTGAAAATTCCCGTCACGAATCAACTGGCTTATATAAGGTGTATTGATCAGTACTTCCGTAGCAACAACGCGAGCACCATCAGCCGAAGAAACAAGTCGCTGTGCAAGAATCGCATTCAGGTTCAGTGACAGATCCATCAGTATCTGGTTGTGCGCATCACTGGGGAAAAAATTGAGGATACGGTCCAGTGTCTGGTTTGAATTTGTTGCGTGTAAAGTCGTCAGACACAGGTGCCCGGTATCGGCATATCGCAGCGCGGATTCGACAGTCATTCGATCACGCGCCTCACCAATCATGATGACATCCGGTGCTTCACGCATAGCCTCGCACAAGGCATTTTCAAACGACAGCGTATCCAGTCCGACTTCACGCTGACCGATAATGCATTTCTTGTGATGAAACATGAACTCGATCGGATCTTCGATGGTGAGAATGTGGCCGGTATCGAGTGAATTACGGTAATCCAGCATGGAGGCAAGCGATGTTGATTTACCCGTTCCGGTTGCACCCACTATAAATACAAGCCCCTTCTTTTTCTTCATGATGCTCTTGTAAACAGCGGGTAAGCCAAGGTCATCAATCGAAGGAATATCTGCCTTGATATAGCGAATAACCATCGAAACTTCGCCTCGCTGCATATACATGTTGATGCGGAAGCGACCGAGATCCGTGTACGAGATGCCCATGTTGAACTCGAGATTGTTCTCGAAATCCTTGATCTGCGCAGGCGACAACAGGTCATACGCCAGCTTGCGCGTCATGCCGGGTGACAGCATGCTTTTTCCAACAGGACGCATCTTGCCCTCAATGCGAACGCTCACCGGCGCACCCGTGGTGAAATACATATCAGAAGCATGTTGCTCTGACATTAGCTTGAGGTAGGGCTGTAAATTCATAGTGTGTGCCTTCGTGCAATATGCAGGCTAACGCAAAACACTGGCGGTGGTACTGTCTGAAGATTCTTCCACCGAAAGACTGTCGAGCCCGGACATGATGTCTTCTTTTTTTGAGCCCTTGCTTTCGAGCTTGATACGCAGACGCAGGTCATTGAGAGAATCCGCATTACGTAATGCATCTTCATAGCTGATATAGCCGGATTCATACAGGTCAAACAAGGCCTGATCAAATGTGTGCATGCCAAGCTCATTCGACTTGGCCATGAGTTCCTTGATTTCATGCACATGGCCTTTGAATATCAGGTCTGACATCAGCGGCGTATTCAACATTACTTCCACCGCTGGCACACGGCCTTCACTGTCTCTCCTGGGTATCAGACGCTGCGAAATGATGCCTTTCAGGTTCAGCGACAAATCCATCAGCAGCTGTGCACGTCGTTCTTCGGGGAAAAAGTTGATAATACGGTCAAGTGCCTGGTTGGTGCTGTTAGCGTGCAGGGTTGACAGGCACAGGTGGCCGGTTTCAGCGAACGCGATAGCATAATCCATGGTTTCACGGTCACGAATCTCGCCAATCAATATAACGTCAGGCGCCTGGCGCAACGTATTCTTCAGGGCAATTTCATAAGATTCAGTATCTACGCCAATTTCACGCTGGGTAACGATACAGTTTCTGTGGTTGTGAATAAACTCAATCGGGTCCTCGATAGTAATGATATGACCCTTGCTGTTCTCATTCCGGTAACCCACCATTGCCGCCAGCGAGGTCGATTTACCTGAACCGGTCGCACCAACGAAAATAACCAGGCCACGCGAAGTCATGGCAACATCTTTCAGAATAGGCGGTAAATCGAGGTCGGCAAATTCAGGAATATCCGAGCGAATCACACGCAGGACAACGCCGGCCGAACCACGTTGGGTAAAGGCATTTACACGAAATCGAGATACACCTGGCAAACTGATTGCGAAGTTGCATTCCTGGTTGGCGTCAAATTCCGCCATTTGCCTGTCATTCATGATTGAATGCACCAGCACCTGGGTATGTTGGGGACTCAGCGACTGGTTCGACAGCGGTGTCATTTTACCGTCAACCTTTATCGAAGGTACTGCCCCCGCGGTAATAAATAAATCAGAGCCATCCTTCTGCACCATCATACGCAGAAGATCATGCATGTACCGTATGGCCTTATCGCGATCCATCTCGCCTCACCTCATTAAATTCGAGCGTCATTCAGGAAAGTATAGCTATTTAATGTGCAATTTCACTGCTATAGCAAAGATCGGGACTCTAAAAGGCATCTTTATTGGCGGCCTTTTTAATTGCCTCATCCTTACTGATGAGACCCTTATTGAGCAATTCCTGCAGGTTCTGGTCCAGTGTCTGCATCCCTATAGACTGGCCTGTCTGGATAGCCGAGTACATCTGTGCGATCTTGTTTTCGCGTATCAGGTTGCGAATCGCCGGCGTACCCAGCATGATCTCGTGAGCAGCTACACGCCCGCCGCCGATCTTCTTCAACAGCGTTTGTGAAATGACTGCGCGCAGCGATTCTGACAGCATTGAACGCACCATTTCTTTTTCTGCGGCCGGGAACACATCGACAACACGGTCGATAGTTTTTGCTGCGGAACTGGTATGCAGGGTACCGAAAACAAGGTGGCCGGTTTCTGCAGCCGAAAGTGCCAGACGAATGGTTTCAAGGTCGCGCATCTCACCCACCAGGATCACATCCGGGTCCTCACGCAATGCAGAACGAAGTGCCTCACTGAAACCCAGGGTATCACGATGAACCTCACGCTGGTTAATCAGGCATTTCTTGCTCTCGTGGACAAACTCGATAGGATCCTCAATGGTCAGAATATGGCCGTAGTGGTTTTCGTTCACATAGTTGACCATGCCCGCGAGTGTGGTCGATTTACCTGATCCGGTTGGTCCGGTAACCAGCACGATGCCGCGAGGCGTATCGGATATTTCTTCGAATATCCTCGGCGCTTTAAGTTCTTCCAGCGTCAGGATCTTCGAGGGAATCGTACGAAAGACCGCACCGGAACCCCTGTTGTGATTGAACGCGTTAACACGAAAACGCGCCAGACCGGGAATTTCGAACGAGAAATCAGTTTCAAAATACTCTTCATAAGCTTTGCGCTGTTTATCGTTCATGATGTCATACACCATGCCATGCACAAGCTCGTGATTCATCGGATCCACATTGATTCGACGCACATCGCCGTCAACACGGATCATCGGCGGCAAACCTGCCGACAAGTGAAGGTCAGATGCGCCATTCTTGACAGTAAAGGCCAGCAGCTGCGCAATATCCATTTTTTCCCCTGATGATGTAAGTTTCTGAATGAATTGTTATGTTATAGCCCATGTTATAGCCCATAACAGCGCAGACTTCATAAGCGACAAGAAAACTGGTTTGAACTGTTTGGGTCTTCACCAAACATGGCAGGCTAATACGATAAAAACTTTGCCACAGAGGCACAGAGATCACAGAGGTTGCTTGTTGTTAACTGTGTGGGCGACTTTAGTCGCGAACATCGGCTGAATCGTGTATATCAGCTTTTAGTTTCGCTCCTGTTGGAGCGAGTTACCTTTTTTGTTCGCACAAAAAACGTAACCCATGTCCTTGGACTCTTTTGTTACCTATGTCCTTGACTCGTACATCCCGGGCGCTCGTGCATCGCATACCCTCAGCCATCTTCCCTGCCAACGGGTCGTCTTGACTCGCATCCCTGCTCGACAAGACTCGATTGAACGTCCGTGGTCAATCGACCCTACCAGTGAAGCTGTCGCCTTCGACTTGCTCAGGACAGGCTTCGGCGAGCTTAACGGGAGGTAAGAGTATCCCCGTAGGGTGGATTAGGCCTTAGCCGTAATCCACCGGATGTTTAATGGTGCAATACGCATTCGCTATTGCACCCTACGTGTTGCCTGATCGGAGGAGCATTCTCCCCGTGAAGTTTGCCGAGCCATTCAACTTTGGTAGGGCAAATCGGACAGGGACGTCCGATTTAGCCTTGTCGAGCCCGGACGGCGAGTCAAGGTGGCCCGTAGGCAAAGTTGAATGGTGAGGGAACCCGAAGGGCAAACGTTTCGGGGCGGCGCTCTTTTGGTTACTTTTCTGTCGCTGTTGACTAATTTGCCCGGAGCAAATTAGCACGCATAGCGCCCGAAGGGTGGAGCACAGGGATGTGCAGAATACAGAAAAGTAACTCGCCAGCAAGGCGAAATAATATGCTTATAAATACGTTTCAACTGCTGTTCGCGCTTAATTCCGCTCCTGGGAACAATAAAAACCTCCGTGTGCTCTGTGCCCTCTGTGGCAAATATCCACCCACTCAAACCAGTATCTGAAGGCAGCCGTACACACGAGCTATGCTAGACTGCGAAAAATTTGATTCATCAACGTAAAATAAGAAAATGACTACACGCATTGCATTTATTGGCGGCGGGAACATGGCAACCAGCCTGGCAGGAGGGCTGATAGCTGCAGGCACCGAGCCGGCTTCGATCATGGTTGCCGAACCCGATGCTGGCAGGCGCGAACGGCTGTCAAAGCAGTATGGCGTCGCAACCACGAACGCTAATCCTGAAACACTGTTACAGGATGTCGTGGTGCTGTCAGTAAAACCACAGCTGATGCAGACTGTCTGCAAGCAACTGTCCGAATCATCAAATGTAAAAAACCCGCTTTACGTTTCAATCGCCGCCGGCATAAGAACCGCCGATATTGCACGCTGGCTGGGAGGTGATGTGGCCGTAGTCAGATGCATGCCCAACACACCGGCATTGATCCAGTATGGCGCAACAGCACTGTACGCGAACAAAACCGTTAGCGAAGCGCAACAGCAGCTGGCTGATGAAATACTGCGCGCGGCAGGCATTACCGCCTGGGTAGCTGATGAAGACCTGCTGGACGCTGTAACTGCAGTATCCGGCAGCGGCCCTGCCTATTTCTTCCTGTTAATGGAGGCCATGCAGAAAACAGCAGTAAACCTGGGGCTTGATAAAGAAACCGCTACCAGCCTGATTCTACAGACAGCACTGGGAGCAGCTCGCATGGCAAGTGAGAGCGAGCTGGACCTGCAGGAGTTACGTGCACGTGTGACATCAAAAGGTGGCACCACGGCCGCAGCTATTGCCAGCTTTGAGCACGATGATTTTCATCATAATGTTAGCAAGGCATTGAATGCAGCCTATAATCGATCGCGTGAACTGGCAGACGAGCTGGGCAAGGACATATAACAATGAGATCAGAAAACCCGCTAATTTTTTTAATCGAAACACTGTTCGATCTTTACATTATCGTTTTGATGCTGAGATTTATATTGCAGCAGGTGCGCGCCGATTTTTATAACCCGATTTCGCAATTCATTGTAAAGGCAACGGCGCCGGTACTGAACCCTGCAAGAAAAATTATACCGGGAGTCGGCGGAATTGACCTGGCAACGATTATTGTCGTAATTGCTTTCATCGCCATCAAAATCTTTATTATTGCACTGCTATCGGGGTATTCGCCATCTGTACTCGCTCTGCTGCTTACCGGAATCAGGGACTTCATCACGCTGGCGCTCAACATCTTTATCTTTGCCATTATTGTGCAGGCTATTCTGAGCTGGATAAACCCGGATCCATATAACCCGGTTTCAGGTATTTTATTCAACATCACCCGGCCGGTACTGACACCGTTTCGTCGTCTGATAAAGCCGGTCGGCGGTCTTGACCTTTCACCACTGGTGGCCTTGATTGCACTGATGTTTCTTGAACGCCTGGTTTCCTACCTGTTCCAGATGCTCTAGCCCGAATGCTGCAGCAGTGAATACTGGCAGGTAAAAGATTATTTCAACGCAGAGGCGCGAAGACGCAAAGAGCGCAAAGAAACCTGTTTAGTTTTAATAAAACAAACAACCTCCCCAACATGGCTTACTGGAAAGGCCGGCTTCAAACCCGGAATTCGCGGCATCATGCCGGTCACCAGGAGCCTGCCCAACCACTGGTTCGATACGCCGAACATCCACCTGTGCACGGTGAACGACTTTGAAGCCCTGTGCAAACTAAAAAGAATCGATATCCTGGAACGAACGGCTGTCGATCATACTCATAGTAAGAGCACGCTGCCGATGCGGCTGTTTCCGAACCTGTTTGGCGAAATCGCGATTTACCGGTTCTGTCGAAATGGCGTGTAGATCAGCAGATAAGCACAAGAAAATATTAGTAATTTGTTAATGTAATCATTTAGCGTGACTGCTATTATCCCACTGTTAACAGCTGTATACACTCTTGGATGACAAACCCGTTCACAACTCTATTTGCCAACACGGCTTACCTGCAGCAGATTAACCAGCGATTACCCGCCATAACAAGCCTGTTGCTGGTCATTGCCTGTGCCCATGCCATGGCAAAAATCAGCTGGATGTTTCTGCCTGAAGGCGAGACCTCCACGCAGCAGAGAGCCACAACCCGAACACCCGTAGTAAACCGGACCAACCAGGACCAGGCCATCAGACAGGTAGCCAGCGCCCACCTGTTTGGCGAAATGCAGGTCTCGGCGGCCTCCCGACCAACCAAGGCCCCTGAAACACGGCTGAACCTGGTATTGCGTGGCGTTATCGCAGCCGATCCAATGACACTATCGCATGCGATCATTGCCCGCGGCAAGAACGGCAAGGAAGAAGTATTTGCCATCGGCGACAAGATGCCGGGAGGCGTTACTATCGAGGAAGTGCACCCTGACCACGTGATTCTTAACCGTGGTGGACAGCTGGAGACCCTGCAACTGGTAAAAGATGAAGATGTCGGCACAATACAGTCATCAAGTAATAGCAGCGCTTTTCCAGCCTCCGGCACTCCGGGTGAACAACTGGTCAGCATTCGCCAGGAAATACTTCAAAACCCGACCTCTTTCGGTGATTATGCTCTGCCGGTGGTGGTGAAAAAAAACGGCAAGCAGCTTGGTTATCGCCTGCAACCACAGCAAAAGGGCAATGAGTTGATGCAGGAAGTAGGGCTGGAAGCCAACGATGTGATCACCGAGATCAATGGCATCAAGCTGGACAATCCTCAAAACGGCATCGGCGCCCTGCGCCAGCTCAGTACAGCAAACAGCGTCTCGATCACGGTAATGAGAAATGGAAATGAAGTACCGCTCAACATTCAGCTACAATAAACTTAATCAAAACAAAAACTCGACCTTGAACAATCAATACATCATTAACGGAATAAGAAAGTTCACCATCGGTGTGATCGCCGCCCTGCTGTTCAGTACACAGGTGATAGCAGATGAGATCACGCTCAATCTCAAGGATGCCGATATACGGGCTCTGATCAGCACGGTATCGAAATTTACCGGCAGGAACTTCATCATAGACCCCAGGGTCAAGGCCAAGATTACGGTCATTTCATCCGAGACCCTGACCCCTGAAGAGGTCTACGAAGTATTCCTGTCGATATTACAGGTTCACGGTTATGCCGCCGTACCCACGGGCAGCGTGATCAAGATCGTACCCGAGGTCAATGCCAAACAGGGCCCGTTGCCGATGAGCGCCAGCCGTGCAGGCGAAGGCGGCGACGAACTCATTACCAAGGTCATCAGCCTGGATCATGTCCCGGCTGCCCAGCTGGTGCCAATCCTGCGACCGCTGGTACCGCAACAGGGACACCTGGCGGCCTACAATCCAACCAACACCCTGATCATTACCGATCATGCCGGTAACATTCAGCGCCTGATGCGCATCATCGCCGGTGTCGATAAAGCCGAAAGTGACGAGCTGGAAGTGATCCCGCTACAGCACGCCTCGGCGCCCGAGCTGGTACGTATCGTCAATTCACTGTACCCGCAATCTGCAAAAGACCAGGCAAACCAGATCAACCTGGCAGCTGACGAGCGCACCAACAGCATTCTGATGAGCGGCGAGCGCGCCATCAGGCTCAAGATCCGCACCACGATTATACAGCTGGATACACCACTGGACGATGGCGGTGGCAATACCCACGTGATCTACCTGCGCTATGCAAAGGCCGAGAACATGATGGAGATCCTCACCGGTCTGCAGGAAAAGCAAGCGAAAAAAACCACCACTGGCGCGCGTGGAACGACAAAAGCGACGACCGCCTCCCGTCAGGTGTCCGGTACCAGCTTCATCGGTGATAACACCATTATCCAGGCTGACGATGAGACCAATGCGCTAATCATTACAGCAGATCCCAATACCCTGCTGTCGCTGAAATCCGTGATTCGCCAGCTCGACATTCGCCGCGCCCAGGTACACATCGAGGCTATCATTGCCGAAATTTCCACCAACCGGGACAAGGAAGTGGGTGTTGGCGCCGTGGTCGATGGTACTGAGAGCAGCGAAACAACCTTTCCCGTCGGCATCAGCAACCTGGTCGGACTGGGCGACATCATTGCAGCTGCTGCGGGCAGCGAAGATGCAGCGCTCAATGTATTGAGCAATCTCGGTTCCGGCCTGACCCTCGGCGTTGGCGCAGAAACCAGTGCAGGTGTGCGCTACGGCCTGATCCTGAAAGCCCTGCAGACAGACTCCGCAGCCAATATCCTGTCTACACCCAGCATCGTGACCCTGGACAACGAAGAGGCCGAGATTATCGTTGCACAGAACCTGCCCTTCATCACCGGCCAGTTTACCGGTGCCGGCACAGTAAACCCGCAAAATCCGTTCCAGACCATCGAACGCCAGGACGTTGGCCTCACACTCAGGGTCACGCCCCAGATCAACGAGGGTGACACCATCAAGCTGGATATCGAACAGGAAGTCTCGGACGTGGTCACCATCACCGAAAACAGCGGCCCGGTAACGCGTAAACGCTCTATCAAGACCAGCGTGCTGGTCGATGATGGAGGCATCCTGGTACTCGGCGGCCTGATCGAGGAGATCGTCGACGATACCCAGAGCAAGGTACCCCTGCTGGGCGATATTCCTGTACTTGGCTGGCTGTTTACCTCGAGAGCCAGCACCAAGCGCAAACAGAACCTGATGGTATTCCTCAAACCCGAGATCCTGCGTGATTTCGACGACTCGGCCTATGTCACCAACGAGAAATACAATTACCTGCGAGCCGAGCAGATGCGGGATGAAGATGAAGATTTCGGCCTGATCAAAGGTGCACCCGTGCTGCCACCGCTAGAGTCGGAGACCGCGGATCAGACGGCACAGCCAGAAGCAAATCAAGCCGATAATGCCGCCCCTGATGAACAGGAGCCAGCAACTTCCAGCCAGCAGGCTGAAGATTCGGACTGGGACGATGACGAAGATTTCTTCTGAGGCGGTCGATGATCAGCCTGAAGCAGGCCAGCCGCAGGAACTGACACCGCAGACCTTACCTTACGCCTTTGCCAAACGCCATGGCGTACTGATTGGCCAGATCGAAGATGACCAGGTGCAGCTGCTGCATCGCCCGAATTTCAGTCCAGCCATCCTTGCAGAAATCACCCGGGTTACCGGACGCAAACTGTCGTTGAGCCCGGCTACTGACGAGCAATTCGACGCCCTGCTGGCACAAACCTACGAACGTGGCAGTGACCAGGCCATCGCCATGATGGAAGGCGTCGGTGAAGAGCTCGACCTCGACCAGCTCGCGGAAACACTCGAGCCTGAAGATCTGCTGGAAGCTGAAGATGATGCCCCCATCATCCGCCTGATCAACGCCATGCTGACAGAAGCCATCAAGATCAATGCTTCCGATATTCATATAGAGCCATTCGAAAGCCGCATGCGCGTTCGCTTTCGTGTTGACGGCATGCTGCGTGAGATCCTGCAACCACCCGGAAACATTGCGCCCTTGATCATCTCCCGCATCAAGGTCATGGCAAAACTCGATATCGCCGAAAAGCGCCTGCCACAGGATGGTCGCATATCACTGCGAGTAGCCGGTCGTGCCGTAGACGTACGTGTTTCGACCCTGCCCTCGGGTCATGGCGAACGCGTGGTATTGCGTTTGCTCGACAAGCAGGCGGGCAGGCTCACGCTGGAAAACCTCGGCATGGCCAAAGACGTGCAAACCCGATTCAATACCCTGTTGCACAAATCGGACGGCATTATTCTGGTCACCGGTCCGACAGGCTCAGGTAAGACCACAACCCTGTATGCAGGCCTGGCGCGCATCAATGTAAAATCGCGCAACATCCTCACCGTAGAAGATCCGATCGAATATTACATCGACGGCATCGGCCAGACCCAGGTCAACGCCAAGGTGGGCATGAGCTTTGCGCGTGGACTGCGCTCGATCCTGCGCCAGGACCCCGACATCGTCATGATCGGTGAGATCCGCGACCTGGAAACGGCCACGATCGCGGTGCAGGCCAGTCTCACCGGGCACCTGGTGCTTTCCACCCTGCACACCAACAGCGCGATTGGCGCCATCACGCGTCTGCGCGATATGGGTGTCGAGCCCTTCCTGCTGGCATCAAGCCTGATTGGCGTGATGGCGCAACGACTGGTTCGCAAACTGTGCCCTGCGTGTAAAAAACCGCACACCGCAACCGAGAGCGAACGTGAATGGCTGAACCTGCCGGCAGGAGAAACGCCAACGATCTATTCAGCCTCCAGCTGCGCCCAGTGTAACCACCTGGGTTATACGGGGCGTACCGGTGTGTATGAATTCGTACCTGTTGACGAAAAGTTGCAGGACATGATCCACGACGGTGAAGGTGAACATGCGATGGAACAGTATGCTCGCACTTATGCAGCATCACTGCGCCAGGACGGCCGACGGCTCATTCTCGAAGGCACCACCTCGCTCGAAGAAGTGCTGCGCGTCAGCCGTGAAGACTGAAGAGTAATGAAAAGTACACCAGAACATCAGCAACTTAACAGTAAGCAGCTGAATCAACTCGACAAACCAAACCGGAACCGTATACCCGGTTTTTCCTCGTCCCTCGTCCCTAGCCCCTCGCCCCTGTTTTAAAGATGGGTGCATTCGAATACGTCGTTCTTGATGAAAAGGGCCGCGAGCGCAAGGGTGTAGCCGAGGGCGACACCGCAAGACAGGTGCGTCAGAACCTGCGCGATAAAGGCCTGATACCGCTGCAAATCAATGCAGCGAACCAGAAGCAAGGCGCTGGCAGCAGCAAAGGGCAGTTGTCATCATCCCGCATGTTTCAACGCGGCATCAGCACGACGGAACTGGCGCTGATAACCCGCCAGATGGCCACCCTGGTCCAGGCCACATTACCACTCGACGAAGTATTGACCGCCATTGCCAACCAGACGGAAAAACAGCGTATTCGAAGCATGATCATTGCTGTCCGCGCCAAGGTGATGGAAGGCCATACTCTGGCAGCAGGTCTCGGCGAATTCCCCAAGGTATTTTCAGACCTGTATCGCGCTACGGTAGATGCCGGTGAAAGATCCGGACATCTGGATACGGTGCTCGAAAGACTGGCCGACTACACCGAGAACCAGCAGGAAATACAGGGCAAGGTACGGCAGGCACTGATATATCCGGCATTTCTGACGGTTTTTGCCATCGCAATCGTAATCTTCCTGATGACCAATATCGTGCCCCAGGTCGTGTCCGTGTTCGAGGACATCGGACAGGACCTGCCGGCCCTGACGCTGTCATTAATCGCCATCAGTGATTTCGTTATCGCATATGGTGTTTATTTACTTGTCCTGATCATCGTTCTCATCATTGGCGTACGTGCCATGCTGAGAAGGACCCGGCACCGTGAACGCTATCACCGCCTGCTGCTCAGATTGCCGCTGATTCAAAGGCTGGTGCGCGGTCTCAATACCGCGCTGTTCACCCGCACCTTCAGCATCCTTACCGGCAGTGGTGTAACGGTTATCGAGTCGATGAGAATATCTGCCCAGGTGGTCGGCAACCTGCCGATGCGCAATGCCATTATGGTAGCGACAGAACGAGTGCGTGAAGGCTCGGGAATCAAGAAATCGCTGGACCAGAGCAAACTGTTTCCACCGATGACCCTGCAACTCATCGCCAGTGGCGAAAACAGTGGCAACCTGGAAGAAATGCTCGATCGTGCAGCAACACAACTGGAACGCGAACAGGTCACCCTGATCGCCTATATAGTCGGTATTTTCGAACCAGCCATTATCCTGACCATGGGGGTACTGGTATTGATGATCGTACTAGGCATCTTGCTGCCGATTTTTGACCTTAATCAGCTTGTGAAGTAAGTGCAGGTTCCAGGTCAGGAATACCGCCGCCAGCCCTGCTAACGCCCCGTACAGATGCGCCTCAACCAGCACACGACCGCCTGTCATCTGTTCTGAACCGGGCAAGGCGCCGTTCATATATTCCCAGAAAAGCTTGCCTGTGAGCAACAGCAGCAGGATATAACCGCTGAAAGGATAGAAACGTATTTCGCGGATAGCCCCGTAGATGAACAGACCGTGCAATACGCCGGAAAGACCCACATACCAGCTCAGCTCGGGATGAAACCAGTAGAGCCCCAGGCCGATCACAATCGCACTGAACAGCAGAACAAACAACCAGTCGAGTATGCTGCCATAGAGACTGAAGAATACCGCGACAATGACCAGACCTGCCATATTGAGTGCCCAGTGCGTCCAGTTGAGATGCACCATGTGGCCAGTCAGCAGCAGCCAGTAATGCCCCTGGTCAATCAGCGCCCTGTCGAACTGGAAGGTGCTTACCAGGCCTGCAGATTGCAGACTGAAGCAGGTAACGAACACAAACAGCCACAACACATGGTTCCACTGTGCTGATATCCTGTTTTTAATAGGCACTTGTATGCGCATTTGCTATTATCCCGCACAAGGTTTTTATTTGTACCCGCGTAACTGTCACTCTACCCGATACCTGCAGTTTCGCAAAGCACCGGAGCTGTATCGTTGAAAAATATCAGTCTGCATCAAAAGGGTTTTACACTGATCGAAATCATGGTTGTGGTCGTTATCCTGGCCATTCTTGCCAGCGTTATCGCCCCCAGGATCATGGACAATCCTGACAAGGCACGCGTATCCAAAGCCAAGCACGACATCAACGCGCTGGAAAGCGCGCTGGATGTTTACCGCCTGGATAATTTCGTCTACCCGACAACCGATCAGGGCCTGGAATCACTCGTGACTCAACCAACTATCACGCCAGAACCGCCCAACTGGAAACAGGGCGGCTACATCAAGCGTCTGCAAAAAGACCCCTGGTGCAATGAATACATGTATCTCAACCCGGGCCAGCAAGGTGAAATAGACATCTACTCACTCGGCGCTGATGGCGCCCCGGGCGGTGATGGTATCAATGCGGATATCGGTAACTGGGATACAGACTGAATTCAGTTCGACCCGCTCACCCGGTCGAAACTCCATGTACAGGAAACGGGACAAGGGATTCAGCCTGCTCGAGCTGCTGGTCGTCATTGTCATCATCTCCATTCTGTTCACATTCACCACCCTGGCCATTCGCGGGACCTCGCCCGAAGAACTGATTCAAACCGAGGCACAAAGACTGGACCGGTTACTGCAGCTTGCGCTCGAAGAAGCGATACTCAAAGGCCAGGAGTACGGTCTGGAATTCAAACCTGACAGCTACCGGTTTGTGCTTTATTTCGAAAACACATGGCAACCACTGGATAACGACGACCTGTTGCGAGAACGGCAACTTCCGCAAAACATGGAGCTCGAACTGGAAATTGAACAGATCGAGGTACTCGTAGAAAAGGATTCCACAGACGCTGACAAGAAAGACGAAGAAAAACCCGATCCACAGGTATTTATTCTCTCCAGCGGTGAAATTACACCCGATTTCAGTGTGCGGCTGGTGATGCCGGGTGTCGAAACCAGCTACATTGTTTCAGGCACAGCCAATGGCGAGCACAAGGCGGAAATCAGTGACCTTTAATACAGCCCGCAGGTGCAAAGGCTTCACACTGCTGGAAGTACTGGTTGCGCTGACTATTGTTGCATTAGCCCTGGGCGCTCTCATCAGCACCTCGGGCAGCCATGCCAGCAGCGCGGGCTATTTAAAGCAGAAAACCGTTGCGCACTGGGTCGCGATGAATGAAATCACCCGGCTGCAGGTTGAAAAAGCCTGGCCGGGAAAAGGCGATACCAGGGGCTCGACAGCAATGGCCGGTGCTGAATGGTACTGGACGCTTACCGTGAATGAGACAGAAGATGATGATTCACGCCAGGTCGAGTACAGAATATATCTCGACGAAGACCGTGAGTACAGCCTGACCCGGCTGGTCGGCTATTTATCAAAGCCTGATGCAACAACAGCCTTACAGCCATGACACCATTGGCTAGACAAAACCCGCATGGCTTTACCCTGCTCGAGTTGCTGGTCGCCGTTGCAATATTTGCCGTACTATCGGCGATGGCCTACGGCGGTTTGCGCAATGTAATCGATAACAGTCAGCAGACTGAAATAGCCATGCAACGCCTGCAACAGGTGCAGCTCGCTATGCTGAAAATATCCCGTGACCTTACCCAGCTGTCACAACGCAGCATTCGTGATGAGTACGGCAACACCAGCAATTATATTCTGACGGGTCAGGGTGATGATATTTTCATCGAATTCACTCGCGGCGGCAGGCGTAACCCGGCTGAAATGCTGCGCAGCCATTTGCAGCGTGTCGCCTATAAACTGGAAGAAAACACACTATCACGCCTGCATTGGCCGCAACTGGATCGCACACAGGAAATGCTGCCCTACGAAAGCGTGCTGCTGGAAGAGGTCGAAAGTGCAGGCATCCGCTTCCTCGATATTAATAATGAGTGGCATGATGAATGGCCACCGCTCAGCGCCACCGGGCAGTCGGATGGCAATACTGTGGCGTTATCAGCAATAGAATTCACCGTGACGTTACAGGACTGGGGTGAACTGGTGCGCATATTCATGGTCAGCGGCTGATGACAGCTATTAACCGACAACGCGGTGTCGCCATCATTACTGCCCTGCTGATTGTTGCGATAGCGACAACCATAAGCATCTCCATCAGCACCCGCTTGCAGCTCGATGTGCGCAGAACAGGCAATGTGATCGCCGGTGACCAGGCCTATCTTTATACGCTCGCTGCTGAAAGCTGGAGCAAGCGCATCCTCAAACAGGACCGCGAAGACAGTGAAATAGACCACCTCGGAGAAGACTGGGCGATCGAACTGCCGCCGCTACCTGTTGAAGGTGGTTATATACAGGGCAGGCTTACTGACCTGCAATCATGCTTTAATATTAATTCGCTGCTTGATACCAGTGCTGACACCAGTACCGGTACCGACAAAAACACCAGCCTGCCCCGCACCCGGCTTGAGCGCCTGCTGACCAATCTGAAGATTGATAAAGCCGGCGCGCAGACTATCATCGACTGGATTGACAGTGATCTGCAAACCACGATTCCCGATGGTGCGGAGGATGTTCATTACATGAACCTGGCTCAGCCATACAGGACAGCCAACACACCATTGCAGAGCATCAGCGAACTCAGGTTAATTAAAGGTTTCGAAGACCCACTGGTGTACGCCACCGTGTTGCCACATGTTTGTGCATTTGGCATCAATACACCGATCAACATCAACACAGCTACAACAGAAGTGCTAAGATCATTGGCAGATGATTTGACAGATAGTGATATTGAACAAATTATTGAACAGCGCAACGAAACCGCGTTCAACAATATTGGCGAGTTCACCAGTTCCAGCAATCTGAAAGAAAAATTAGGCAGTACAGAAGGCCTGTCCGTCGATACCGAGTATTTCATGCTACAAACAGAATCCACAATCGGGCAAGTGCGCGTTCTCAGCTACAGCATTATTCATCGCAGTATTGACGGCAACACAGTGGTTATTGCCCGCTCACAGGGAGTCTTCTGATGGCCAGCACGCTGTTACTGCATTATGATCCGGCAAGACCCGATCAGGCCACATGGTCGCACGTCAATAACCAGGGCGAGTTGACCAGCCGGATCACCAGCGGATCACTGGAGGATGCAGCCACTGTTGCTCAACAGCACAAGGTTATCGTATTGCTTGACAGCAGTAGTGTGCATCTAAACCATGTGCAGCTTCCAACCAGCAATCGGCAAAAAATGTTGCGCGCAATCCCGTATGCGCTGGAAGAGCAGCTGGCAGAAGATATTGAAGATTTTCACTTTGTTATAGGCAAAACGGACCCGCACTATGGCACGCCCGTTGCAGGCATTCGAAAAGATACCATTGAGAGTCTGCTGGCCATATTCAATCAGGCGGGCATCAGTATCGATGCAGTTATTCCTGATGCAATTTGTTCACCCGCCGCACCTGATCAGTGGTCAGTCCTGTTTCATGCCGGCAAGGCGCTGGTGCAGTTTCAAGCTCTCATCGGTTCTGTTATCGATACAGCAAATCTTCCCTTATTACTGCAGGCCAGTCTCGACAGATCCGTAGACAAACCTGAAAAGATCGTCTTTTTTTACCTCGACGGTGAAGAGCCGGACACAGCCCTGGATCAAATCGACACTGATATTGAAATCATAAAAGTGGCCTACAACACCCACCCACTGGTGGTTTTCTGCGGAGAATTTGACAGGGCAAAATCACTAAATCTGTTACAGGGAAAATACAAACCCAGGCGCAAGAGCAGCGGGCAGTGGCATCGCTGGCAGCTGGCCGCATCATTGGCCGCCGTGTGGCTGGTGCTGTACGCGGGTATCAATCTTGTTGAATTAAACAGTCTCAAACAAAAGAACGCCGGGCTGGGTTTAGAGATTGAGAACATTTATAAAAAATCCTTTCCCGGCAGCAAGCGCATCGTTAACCCACGCGTGCAGATGGAGCAGAAACTTAATGAACTCAGAGGCGGCGGCGGGCCACAGGGAAGCCAGTTCCTCGCACTATTAACCGAGTCGGTATCTGCAATATCCAGCCAGAAAGATATCGAAGTCCAGTCGATCGACTTTCGCAACAATCGTATGGAAATCGGACTCACAGGCACCAATCTGCAATCAGTTGAAACACTGAACAATCAACTGAACAAAAACACCAGGCTTAAGACCGAAATCACATCGGCAACTTCTGAAAAGAACATTGTTAAAGGCAGAATCAGACTTCAGAGATCGGGCTCATGAAACAGCTTGAAGATATTCAACACTGGTATCATGGATTGCAACAGCGGGAACGCCAGCTGGTGCTGGCTGCGTCCGCGGTTATCGTTATTACCCTGCTGTATCTGACCATCTGGGAGCCAATCCACAAGGGTGTTGAAGTTCAGACGCAGAAATACCAAACACATATCGACATTCTCGACTGGATGCAGGCGGCTGCGACCGAGGTCAGGACACTGCAGGCATCGGGCGCCGCAAAAAGGCAAACAAACAGCTCGCAACCCGTATCTCTACTGGTAGAAAAAAGCGCCGCCACAGCAGGTCTTAAACCCTATATAAGAAAACTCGAATCGACTTCAGATAAAGGCGCACGCGTCACAATTGACGACGCATCTTTTGACCAGGTACTGCTATGGCTAAGCACATTACAAACCCAGTATGGCATTAGCGTATCCTCAGCCAACTTTGACCGCGCCGACAAAGCAGGCGCTATCAATGCACGTATGACACTTGACAGAGACTGATGCGAAGCCGCCATTACATAATCACCGGCATCATTGCCTATTTCGTATTCCTGGTAGCTACCGTACCGGCAGCACCTGTAATAGGCGTATTCGAAGGCCGCATACCGGTTAGCATCAACAATGTCTCCGGAACATTATGGAACGGCCGGGCAAACGCCATAACCACCAACAGAAATTTAACCCTGAAAAATGTCGAATGGTCATTCCTGCCATGGCGCCTGCTGCTGGCAAGTATCGCAATCAGCGTCAATGCGGAATTCAACGGCAAGCCGATAGACGCACGTCTTTCTACAGGCATAAGCGGCAGTCTTTCTGTTGATGACCTGAACATGAAACTCGACGCTGCCGATGCGGCCTCCCTGGTCTCGCTACCTCTAGGTGAACTGTCAGGAACATTCCAACTGCACATCGATAATGCATATATAGAACAGGGACAGGTGCCTCGCGTTAACGGCACACTCACATGGAACCAGGCAAGCATAACCATTGCCGAAAGCGCTAACCTGGGTAATGTTTCTGTTTTAATCAATGAGAAAGATGAATCACCCCTGTCAGGGAGCATTAGCAACAAGGGCGGCCATCTTGCATTGAATGGCACATTCACCACCACGGCACAGGGCGCGTATTCACTTCAGCTAAGCATGAAGCCCAATGCCTCTGCCAGCAGCAATCTGTCCAGCAGCATCGCGATGTTCGCAAGAAAACAGGGCAACGGTGAGTTTATATTCAACAACAAGGGCAACCTTAAACAGCTAGGGCTGATGTAATGGACAAAAAAGCTGAAATCGAGATTACACCTGATAATAAATGTTCATTCTGCACAGGCTCGATATGTTGCACCTATGTCACACACCATATCGATACACCGCGTTCAAAAGATGACTTCAGGCATCTACTCTGGCAGGTCTCGCATGACCACGTGAAGTTATACAAGGACGAAGACGGCTGGACATTACTGGTTGATGGCAAGTGCCAGCATCTGCAGGTTAATGGTGACTGCGGCATTTATGATACCCGCCCGCCGATATGCCGCGACCATTCCAACGATTACTGCGAATACGATGCACCTTCAGAGGATGGATTTGACCTGTACTTCCAGAACTACGAAGACCTGCTGGCTTATTGCAAAAAACGCTTCAAGCGCTGGGAATAAATTTTTCACCGCAGAGACGCGGAGGCGCAGAGAAAATCGTTTTTAGTATTATCGTGTGATGCAAGGTGCGCTGGGTGTATAGAACGGGTACAGATATGACTCATTCGATGTTTTAGTACTCACGGCGCATACTTCCTGGCTTAATGTAGATTTTTGCGGCCGGAGCCACCGCTCAAGATAACAAATAAATTTCTCTGCGCCTCCGCGCCTCTGCGGTTAAATTAATTTTATCCTGCTGTCAGATCGTGATTTCCTCGAAGCTCTTCAGCTGCGTAGCCTGGATGGAGCGCAGCGTAATCCGGGAATGTTTAGCAGCATTAAAAAACCCCGGATTCCACTTCGTTACATCCGGGCTACGGGCTGGGAATAAATTTTTCACCGCAGAGGCGCGGAGGCGCAGAGGAAACAAAAAATATATAAGCTTGAATTGTTTGTAGGAGCAGCTTTAGCCGCGAATTACTGTACCTGGTCAATACACACAGCGCACCCTGCGTCACACGATTATACTAATAAAAAAGCTTTTCTCTGCGCCTCCGCGTCTCTGCGGTTGAATTAATCTTATCCTGCTGTCAGATCGTGATTTCTTCAAAGCTTTTCAACATATGATACCGATCGTGTGATTTCTCATCGCCCTTGCTGTCCGGCCGGTGTATTGCAAGCAGGTGCTCGATGCCGTAGCGCTCGGCGCATTCAAGCACCTCGTGGTTGTCATCGATAAGCAGGGTCCTGTCAGGTGTATAGGACACGACAGTTTGCAGCTTCTGCCAGAAGCCATCCTCTTCCTTCGCAAGACCGAGTTCATGCGATGTCACGATGCGATCAAAATAATCGACCAGCTCGGTTTTTTCCATCTTGATCGACAAACTGGCTGGATGCGCGTTGGTAACTAGCACGACATGCTTGCCCTGCTTGCGGGCCGACTGCAGAAAATCATGCACAAAAGGATGCACGGCAATCTTGTGCGCGACCTCCCGCTTCAGTTGTTCGATATCCAGGCCCAGCTCCCTGGTCCAGAACTCGACGCAATACCAGTCGAGGCTGCCGCGGACCTCGTTGTAACGCTGCATCAGGATCTGGTGGGCCTGCTGTAACGGTATTTGATGCTGTTTCGAGTAGCAAACAGGCACGTATTCAAGCCAGAAATGATTATCAAAATGCAGGTCCAGCAATGTACCATCGAGGTCGAGCAATACGGTATCGATATCTTTGAGGTCGGGCAAGGGCATATGCAGTAATATAACGTCTATAGTTGGTTGCCCCGAATTCTATCAAACCAGGAATTAAACATGACAAATTCTCTTGACCTTAAATCGCTGTGTGACAGCTGTGTTGAAATAGCACGTGAAGCCGGCAGGAAGATCCTTGAGGTTTATGACACTGAATTTGACATCGAGCACAAGGATGACAAATCGCCACTGACCAATGCCGACATGGCGTCTCACCACACCATTGTTGAAGCGCTGTCGGCTCTCACACCTGACATCCCGATACTTTCAGAAGAGTCTGCCAAACTGCCGTTTGAAGAACGCAGCCGGTGGGACATCTACTGGCTGGTAGACCCGCTTGATGGAACACGCGAATTCATCAAGCGCAATGGTGAATTTACAGTGAATATCGCGCTGATTAATAACCATAAAAGCGTGCTTGGCGTAATACATGTCCCTGTTCTTGATATCGATTATTTTGCCCACGAGGGCGGCGGTGCATTCAAGTCCGAACAGGGGGGAGAGCCGCTGCCGATATCGGTGAAAACTCCGGAAGACAACAGGCTTGTTGTAGCTGGAAGCCGTTCCCATGGCTCGGAAGAAATGCAGAAATACATGGCAAACCTTTCGGCCAGTTATGCTGATGTGGATATGTTGAGCATGGGCAGCTCACTGAAATTTTGCCTGGTTGCGGAAGGCAAGGCGGACCTCTATCCACGTCTTGGCCTGACTTCGGAGTGGGATACCGCCGCAGCGCAGTGTATCGTCGAACAGGCGGGCGGTTATGTCACAAAAACCGATATGAGTGCACTTGAATACAATACCAAAGACAGTCTGCTGAATCCGTTTTTCTTTGTCTTTGGCGATAAGCAGAAAGACTGGTCGAGTTTTCTGAACCAGTAATCCAGGGAAGTTCTGAATAATTCATCCATGAATTATCAGAACACGAGCAAGATGAGAGCGATTTTATCTTGCTCTACATTTTCAATGGCTTATCGGCCACTGAAAATGGCAACACATCCATGTGTTGCGGTAACTCTGAATTAATCAGAGTTACCCTAGTTAACAGATATCCGGCGTTCAGCTACTCGGCGATCAGAAAAAATCTTTTCACCTGCATTATCCAGTATTGGCCATTCAGTGACCTTGCGTCGGCGGCGATCGATACCGAAACGTTTTTCAATGCCTTCATACACATCAGGTTCGTATACAAAACGACGCTGCTCATATTGCTGGTTTAACGATTTCCTGAAGCTTCTTCGCATGAAGAAAATGAAAACGCCCGTAATGATTAGCAATATCGATGATATGAGCACTATCGTGGAATCAACCAGCACAACACTGACCATACCTGTGGAAATGTAAAGGAAAGGGAGCAGCTCGTACAACCTGCGCGGCAGCATTTTGTATTTACCCACGTTATTATTATTATTTTGACATGGCGACCTATGTATAACACGATACCTGACAAAATGGCAAACATCGACCAATGCCCGGAACGCATGAAGCTAAAACTCAAAAGCTTTACCCTGAAAAAACCGTATAGAATTCGCAAGCCGCTGATCTGTATAATGGCTACTGAATTATTCTAAAGGACTGAGATGAGCATACTAGTCATAGGTGGCGCCGGATATATTGGTTCACACATGGTCAAACAGCTGTCCACTTCCGGCACTGAAGTCATCACCCTCGACAACCTGAGTTGTGGTTATCGTGATGCAATCAAGTACGGAGAATTTGTTGAGGGCGATCTTGGCGATCCTGCGGTGCTCGATCATGTATTCAGTAATTACAACATTGATGCAGTCATGCACTTCGCTGCATTCATCGAAGTCGGTGAGTCTGTAAGCAATCCGGCAAAGTACTATCGAAACAATGTGCTGAACACCATGGTACTGCTCGATGCCATGATTCAGCACGACATAGGCGACTTCATTTTTTCATCAACGGCTGCCATCTTCGGCGAACCGGAATATACCCCGATCGATGAAAAACACGGCAAGAACCCGATTAACACCTATGGCCGCACCAAGTTGATGGTGGAACAGATTCTGCAGGATTACGACACAGCCTATGGCCTGAAATCAACCTGCCTGCGCTACTTCAATGCCGCAGGTGCTGATCCCGATGGAGAGCTGGGTGAGCGCCATAACCCTGAGTCCCACCTGATCCCCCTGATACTGCAGGCCGCTTCAGGCCGTCGCGAAGACATCAAGGTTTTCGGTAATGATTACCCGACAGACGATGGCACCTGCGTACGCGATTACATTCACATAAATGACTTATGTAAAGCACATTCACTGGCGCTAAAACGCATGCAGGATACCGGCCACAGCGCACGTTACAATCTGGGCAATGGCAAAGGTTTTTCGGTGCAGCAGGTTATCGAAACCACGCGCCAGGTAACCGGCAAGGACTTCAAGGTTACACATGATCAACGCAGACCGGGCGATCCCGCAGTCCTGGTCGCGGATTCGACCCTTGCACAACAGGAACTCGGCTGGCGTCCTGAACATGCCGATCTTGAATCCATTATTCAAACCGCATGGAACTGGGAAACTGAATTTCTGTGTAAACAACCTTAGTCAATTACACAATGTTAAAAAAATCACTCATCTTTGCTGCCCTCCTGCTCATATCATCAACCGCAATGGCCAACCTGAACGAGTACGACCCCTGGGGCATAGCCATGGGCTTTCGTATTGCCAGAATCCCCTACCCGGCGGTAGAAGACCAGGTGTCCGATGTCATTCCGCTGCTGTTCTTTGATAACAAGTATGTGTTCCTGCGTGGCAACACCGGTGGCATAAAACTGTATGACAGGGATGAGTGGCAATTCAGCTTGATCGGCCGCTACCGCTTTTTCGACATTCCTGCCGAATACCAGAACGAGATACGCGGTAACGGCCTGGATTTTGGTTTGCAGGGCAAGTACCGCTTCAACCCCGAGCTGCAGTCCAACCTTGAGTTCCTCTCGGATGACGAAGGACGCCTGCATGCCAGCATCGATGCCAGGTACGCCTGGGACTCGGGCTCATGGGAGCTGTTGCCTTACGCCAGACTGAGATGGAAAAGCTCGGAGTTCAATGACCGCTACTACGGTCTCGATGGTTTCGAGGATCCCAACAATCCCGGCACCACCTTCAGCAACCCCATCGGCAGTGGCTGGGACATGACCTTCGGCTCTGAAGCGCGCTACCACGTCATCAGCAACCTTTACCTGCTAGGCCGCATCCAGGCGACAACGCTGCTGGATAGCAGTACACGCAATTCTGCATCAATCGACCGTGAAACCTTTGGCGAAGTCTATCTCGGCGTTGCTTTCTTCGACGACAAGAGCAAGGCCCGCAAACCGTCGCTGGACGCAAAGCCCTACTGGCGTTTCGCCTATGGCTGGGCCACGCCATCGAACATGGGTGATATCCTGCTCCGCTGGGATGTCGAGGATGACCCGCAAAACAACCAGATGGTATCGGTGTTCTATGGCCATCCTGTTGCAGACAGCCTGTTTACTGTCGAGTCGCTGGATGTCTATTTTACGCCGGGCTTTGTCTACCATCGTGAAGCTGATCCCTATACCGATCCGGACAGCGGTATTACCTACGACAGCCAGCCGACAACGGAATATATTCTGGCTTTAAAACTCTACTGGAACCTGAAATGGCCGATTCGCTGGCGTCTGGGTGGCGCCGAAGGCGTATCTTACGTCAAGGACATTGCCAACATGGAACAACGGGAAATGGATAATAAAGGCTACCGTGCCAGCAATCTGATGAACTATATTGATGTCAGTATCGACCTGAACATAGGTGACCTGTTCAATGCCAATGCAATGCGTGAGCTGTGGTTTGGCTACGGCCTGCATCACCGCTCATCGATTTTTGAAACCTCTTCAGCCTTTGGCCGTATCAAGGGCGGCAGTAACTACAATACACTGTATTTGCAATACCACTATTGATTGAATACCATAATTTATCAGCATATCGCTACTGCAAGTGTCGAAATATTTTACACAAGAGGTGCGCCATCAATTTATATCCTACTGATTTAATTGATAATTAATATTCAGGCATTATTCTTGCATCGAAACATCAAGCGGTTTCTTTTTATCATGGCACAAAAAGGAGTTGGAAATGAGCAAACTGAAAATACTTGTAGTTGATGACTTTCCCATATTTCGTGTAGGTCTCGGGGCACTACTTTCAAAGACCGCAGATCTTGAAATTATTGGAGAAGTGGAAAACGGCAGCAGAGCCGTACAAAAAGCCAGTGAACTCAAACCGGATTTAATTCTGATGGACCTCACGATGCCAGTTATGAATGGCACAGAGGCCATACGTATCATTAAGCAACGCCAGCCGGAAATAAAGATCATTGCACTGACCGAACACAAATCGCATGACCACGTCCAGGCCGCTTTTGAAGCAGGCGCAAACGGTTACGTGCTGAAAGATGACACAAGCGACTCTCTGTTAGCCGCAATCAGCTCTGTTCTAAGTGGCCAGGTCTATATCACGCCGGGCGTCTGCGATACGATCCTCGGTGGCTTTCTAGGTTATTCGGAGAATGCCAGGTCAGCGGTATCCTGGTGCAGGCTCACAATACGTGAGCGTGAGGTCATGAAGCTCGTTGCTGAAGGTTACAAAAACAGGGAAATAGCCTCTCATTTATCGCTTAGTATCAAAACCATAGAGAAGCATCGCTCCAACCTTATGGGCAAGCTCAACTTCCGCAGTGTATCGGAGTTGACCAGCTATGCCATTGAACACAGCCTGGTCGCTTTTTAACATACCTTACTGCACAGGCTGTATGCACTTTTCAACAGACTGCGAACATGCCGTGTCGCTATCAATAATGAGCTGAACCTGCTGATTTATTCCTGCCTGCTCAGGTTACAGTTGTCATCATCGATCATAAGCGCCGCTTGCTTTTATTGTTTGCGCAACTCGCGACCGGCATGAGTATTGAATGCATATAACAAGGACGCAGAAGATACAAAACCTCAACACAATCCCGGCTTTCGCTGAGCATTGCGATGATCATCTTATTCTTCCTGACATCTCTGCTCTGTTTCACTGTCACCGAGTCTGGTATGGCAAGCTCAACCAGCACCATGGCCACATCAACAGGCTATACGCTATTGTTGATTATCAGCAATATTCTGCTGCTCAATCAAGACCATCTGCAGGCAACAGCACACTATGGTATTCATGCTATAGGTATAGGTAAGATTCAATCGAAGGCTTTAGAAGTTGGCTGAAACCATGCTAGAACATGAAACTACAAATCATATGACACTTTATACGCGCTACTGGATTCTGTCAGCAATTGTGCTCACGGCACTGCTCAATAGTTCGCAAGCCCTGTCCAAAGGGCAGCATGATCTCCTGTTATTCCTCAGCGGAGGCCCCGCTTATAATGAAGTCTCCCCGGAAAGCGGCCCGGAAGGATCAGAATTCGTTGCAGATGCGGACATTGTCTACAGCTATACAAATGGCCGTTTCAAAATTCTTGGCGAGTACCTGCTATCTACTGACGAAAGTGAACTGGAACGATTTAAACTCGGTTGGCGTGAAGCAGACACCATCGGCTGGATAGGTCGGATTCATTCGCCAAGCCGCTACTGGAATTCCACCTACCATCACGGGCAGTATATGCAGACAAGCATCAGCCGCCCTCTGATTGAACAATTTGAGGATGATGGGGGTGTATTGCCAACCCACATAACCGGACTCATGCTCGAAACCATGAGTTCACTCAGAGGTTCGTCCGGCCTTCAAACCACAGTTTCGTTCGGTGCAGGACCTTCTATTGGCAAGGATCAACTCCAGCCCGTTGATTTACTGGACCCCGACTCCAACCATGGCGCTGCCGCGGATCTTCGGCTCGGCTTCTTGCCAGACCAGCTGGGCGATAACCAGGTCGGACTTGTTATGGGCTGGGCTGACCTCGAGATCGATGAAAACGAAACAGCAGAACAGGCCGGGCTGCAACGCGTTGAACAATATACAATCGGCGCGTACCTCGACTGGAACTGGCCAAACTGGAAGGTCATAGGCACAGTCATTTATGTCAACAACCAGGATAAACTGCAAACCCAGACATTAAAAGACACCTTTACCTCCGGTTATATACAGGCCCAATATAGTTTCCACGAGGACTGGATACTGTATGGACGTCTGGAAGAATCAAATGACACGGAAGACTCACTCTATCTCACACTCTTTCCCAACACCATAGCCGACCGCCAGGTACTCGGCCTTAGGTTTGATTTTGCCAGAACCCAGGCTCTCACCCTTGAAGTCGCACGCGTCATCGAGTTTGCCGAAGCTGATTCACAAGACAGATTCGGCCAGGCGATGCTGCAGTGGAGCACTGTTTTACCATGGACCTGGTAAAAGCACTCCTGCTCTGTTGCATAGGCTTTATACTATGCATCAAGGTCGCCGGAGCCGATCACCAGGTTGTTCTGGTCGCAGCCTCGACGAGCCCGTTGCATAATATTGACTCTCTCGAGTTACGAAAAATTTTCCTGGGTTTCACTGTTAAGCGCGATGGGCAGGCCATAACGGGTCTACGCAATATTAGCGACGAAGATCTCAACGATATTTTCCTGCAGACGGTTGTCGCCATGTCCGAGAAATCCTACAAGCGCCGGCAACTGTCTCTGACTTTAAGAAAAGGCATCCCTCGCATTGCCGAATATGACAATGTTGAGGATTTGGTTAAAGCCCTGTCGAGCAATCCTTACAGCATAAGTTATGCGCGGGAGGATATTGTGAATGGCGAACCTGGCATAAAGATACTCAGAGTGTTATGGGAAAAATCCTGAACTCATTTGCTACGCGCACGATTTTTATCGGACTGGGAATCCACGCCGTACTTTTACCGTTGCTGTTTTTTGGCCTGCTGAATATTATCGAGCAAAGTCACGAGGAACGATTCATTAACGATGTACGTAAATACAGTCGTTTTATAGCCGACGTCATTGAGACAGGTGATATTTTGAACGACCGGGCGCGGGCTGCTCATTTACTGGATAGCGCGCTTCTTGGCAGTAATGGCATTGTTGCCGAACTGATAGCAGGAGACTTCCAGCTACGAAGCGAATTATCATCAAATGAACGGGAGATCCTGTATAAGGAGGATTACAGCTTTGGACAGCATGGTGACCAGATCTACTTTCTGTCCACGCCTCTTAATATACCTGGCCAACAGGCCGTGCTAAAAATGGGTTTCGATGAGCTACCTACAATCGAGTCGATCGAATCAGCCCGGCAGCGGCTTATAAATGTGCTGTTCTTATATCTCATCGTATCAATCTTTGCTTTTGTACTGCTTAGCACAATCCTGACGCGACCTTTGAGGCTTCTTCAAAAAGCCTCTCGCAACATTGCAGATGGACATCACGGTAATCAACTGCATGTTGACAGTCAGCTTACCGAGATCAGAGCCTTAACGACAGACCTCGAGGCCATGCGCAGCAGACTCGTGGGCACAAACGCCGCTTTAGCCCAGAAAATTGCCGAGCGAGATGAGGCTGACAGACAACGAAAGTCTCTCGAGGACAAACTTCGACAATCGCAAAAACTGGAAACAGTCGGTGTCCTGGCGGGAGGCATTGCCCACGAGTTCAATAACATCCTGTTGTCTATCTTCCTGTACACGGAACAGGCCATTCACGACTTACCTGCAGATAATCCGGCTCATAAGCACCTCGTGCGTGTACTGAAGTCTTCAAAGCGTGCTAAAGACCTGGTCCAGCAAATTCTGACCTTTAGCCGGCAGACCGGGGCTTCGGAATACAAGCCGATAGATATAACTCCTGTCATTAAGGAAGTATTTGAACTGCTTCGGGCGTTGATACCGTCAACAGTAGAGTTACACATGGAAACCACTTCCAGGGAATGTATAGTATTGGCTGATAGAAACCAGATTCACCAGTTAGTCATGAACCTGTGTAGCAATGCCTACCAGGCGCTTGATAATGAATCTGGCTCTATTACAGTCAGCCTGGATTCTGTTACTGTTGACGAACAGCTCTCCCGGAACCATCCAAACCTGCACGCAGGGAGATATGTAAGACTGAGCATTCAGGATACCGGGCATGGCATAGAGCGCGGCAGGCTTGACCGGATCTTCGAGCCGTTCTATACGACACGAACTGTTGGTAAAGGGACCGGCCTGGGTCTGTCCGTGGTACATGGCATTGTTATGTCCCATAACGGCGATATAACAATCGAAAGCGAGCCCGGGAAAGGAACCACATTCCATATCTATTTACCGAAGGATAAACAAGTGTCATAAAATTGCCTTCAGCTCCGGTCTGGACTGGTCTGGTCTGGTCTGGTCAGCCGGACTTTGTCTATAGCTGTGCGAAACAGGCAATAGTCATGTCTTGCATATACACACAGCACGGCATTCGAAATAACAATAATGGGGTATGATAGTAACCTGACAAACCGCATGCTGGAAAAGTCGTGCAACACACCAGAGATCAACGAGAATATTTATGAGCAGTATTTTGATTATCGATGACGAGGAAGATATCCGGGATGCCATGCAACTGGTATTGGAAAGTGCCGGATACGAGGTAAGGATTGCCTCTAATGGCAATGAGGCTATCGAGCTTCAGCGCAGAGAGCCCGCGGATTTGATTATCACCGACATCATTATGCCGGAGAAGGATGGCGTAAATACCATAAAGGAAATTCGCCAGGAATTCCCCGGTATCAGAATTATTGCCATTTCCGGCGGTGGTGGTGTTGACCTGCTTACCTATCGACCCGAAGCAATAAAAACATCCGCTTATCTGTCTGCCGCGAAACAGGCGGGTGCAGATCTGACATTTACCAAGCCTTTTGAGCGCGCTGACCTGATCCAGGCCGTGGATAAGCTGCTAAACAAGATACATTAAGGCAAAGACCTGTACTGCATTAGATGGGTACTTTTCTTCGTAAGCAGCTATATGGCTTACCGCCATTCAGCTAGCCCGCATTTCCCACCAGGATCACGGGAGCAGGCGCAGGATTCGTGTTCGTAAGCACCGCTCTGGAGCGAAAAGCGTAGCAATAGCTACGGTTTGAGTGAAGAGCAAGCTTGCGGACGCGACGACCAGCCTGAACCGTGATAGGCATGCTTGAAAAACACACTGTATTTTGATCACCCGGGTTTTCTTCAAAGAGACCAATGCCTTATCAGAATCCTACGCCGCCGGGTGAGAAATGCGGGCTAGTATTAATAAATCTAATTAATTATATTAACTATAATAAGTTTTTTAAATACTCTCTGAGGCGTCGATGTGAGCAAGAAGTCCGGTGACGTTTACTACAAACAGAATCGCCTGAAGCAGCTCCGCGCATTCTGCACGGCAGCCAAAACCGGAAGCATCTCGAAAGCAGCCGAGTCCCTGTTCCAGAGCCAACCCACGGTCACCTTGCAGATACAGGCACTGGAAAGAGAACTGGATATCATCGTCTTCGAACGCCGGGGGCGGCACATATCGCTGACCCCCGAAGGCGCCGTGCTGTTGCAGATCGCGCAACCACTGGTCGACGGTATCGATGGCCTGGAGGGGAATTTCCATGCTCATTTCGGCAAACTCGATCGCGGCGAGCTGAACATCGCAGCCGGCGAGTCGACCATACTCTACCTGTTACCGGACTACATCAAGCGCTTCTCTGATGCCTATCCCGGCATCCAGATCAAACTTCACAATGTTACCGGCAGGGACGGGATGGCCATGCTGCACGCGGACCAGGCTGACCTGGCAGTCGGCTCCATGCTGGAGATCCCTGACGACATCCTCTACCGGCCATCGATCTTCTACAGCTCGACACTGATCACCGCAAAAGGCCATCCCTTATCGAACAAGAAGCGCATCACCCTGGAAGATATCAGTGAATACGGCCTGATCCTGCCGCCGAGACACCTGGCCACCTGGAGGATGCTGGAGATGGTGTTCAACCAGCACGGCCTGGTTTTCAATGTGTCGCTGGAAGCAGGCGGCTGGGAGATCATCAAGAAATATGTTGCACTGGATATGGGGATCTCCATCGTCACCGGCGTCTGCCTCACCGACGATGATGACCTGTTCCAGTACCCGATGGACGAGTACATGCCCAGAAGATCCTACGGTGTTGTCGTGCGGCGTGGTAAATTCATCAGCCCGCAAGGCCAGGCATTCATCGACACCATCGACCCGGAGTTCTTCAAGGATCGCCTCTTCCGCAAGCCCGCCTCCTAGGGCCTCAGCCAGGCAGCATCAATCAGGAGTCGCTGACGACGATGCCGTCGCTGTCTGCATAGAGGTAGCCTCCGGGCGTGAACCGACCCGTTTTGATACCCTTTGGTACCTTTTGGTACTGGCAGGCCTGGATATTGGCTGAGGTCCAGCGGCTACCAGTTTCTTGCCTTCATCAGTATCAGTAAATTTACCGAAATTATCGATGAAAAGCTCTGACAATGAACGCGCCCTTCGTTCCCACTCAGCCGGGTCGGCATACGTCTGGCGTGGATCCAGGATTTCGTCATGTACGCCTGGCAATGACATCGGAATCTCGAGATTAAATATCGGCAGAATTTTCATTTCCGCTTTCTCGATGGAATCATCCAGAATGGCGTCGATAATGGCACGGGTGTCATGGATCGAAATCCTTTCTCCGGTTCCATTCCAGCCGGTATTAACCAGGTACGCCCTGGCACGCGAAGCACGCATGCGCTTGACCAGTACTTCAGCGTACGTGGTTGGATGTAATGTCAGGAAGGCTGCGCCGAAGCAGGCTGAGAATGTTGGTGTCGGTTCAGTCACCCCGCGTTCGGTACCCGCCAGCTTGGCGGTAAATCCGGAAAGAAAATAATACTCGGTCTGCTCTTCATCCAGGCAGGAAACCGGCGGCAGAACACCAAATGCGTCAGCGGTCAGGAATATGACCTTGTCGGCATGGCCCGCCCTGGATACCGGTTTGACAATATTATCGATATAGTGGATCGGGTATGATACACGGGTATTTTCTGTGCGGGAGCGGTCGCAAAAATCCAGTTCACCATTCTCATCGATGGTCACGTTCTCCAGCAAGGCGCCCTTGCGAATGGCACGATAGATATCCGGTTCTCTTACGGCACAAAGGTCAATGGTTTTGGCATAGCAGCCGCCTTCGAAGTTAAAGATTCCCTCGTCATCCCAGCCATGCTCATCATCCCCGATCAAGGCACGTTTCGGGTCAGCGGACAGAGTTGTTTTGCCTGTACCTGACAGGCCAAAGAAAATGGCCACATCGCCATCCTCCCCGACATTGGCGGAACAGTGCATTGAGGCAATACCCTGCAACGGCAGCAGGTAGTTCATTACGGCGAACATGCCTTTTTTCATCTCACCGCCATACCAGGTACCGCCGATCAGCTGTACTCGCTCGGTCAGATTAAAGGCAACAAAGGTCTCCGAATTCATGCCGTGCGCTTCCCAGTGCGGATTGGAAGTTCTGGAACCGTTAATCACGACAAAATCGGGTTCAAAATTTTCCAGCTGCTCATCCGACGGGCGGATGAACATGTTCTTGACGAAATGCGCCTGCCAGGCCACTTCCATGATGAAACGCACCCTAAGACAGGTATCCGCGCTTGCGCCGCAAAAGCCATCGACCACATATAGCTTGCGGCCGGACAAATGCTCGATAACGATTTTTTTCAAATCAGACCAGGTCTCTTGCGAGATCGGCTTGTTGTCATTCACCGCACCATTGCCGTTCCACCAGAGCGTTTCACGGGTTGTCTCATCTTCAACGATAAACTTGTCTTTCGGGGACCGGCCGGTGTACTTGCCGGTGAACACATTGACTGCGCCCAGTGTCGAGACATGTCCTTTCTCAAAACCTTCCAGACCCTCGTGGCATTCATCCTCGTGAAGGCGTTCGTAAGACGGGTTGTAGATAATTTCTTCCGGGGCACTAATCCCGAGTGACCCCAGATAGTCGACGATTTGCTGCATCAACGCATCTCCAAACCAATGTTAGATTTCAGGCCCGAGTCGCTGACGACGATGCCGTCGCTGTCCGCGTAGAGGTAGCCTCCGGGTGTGAAGCGAACACCGCAGAACGTGACGGGTATATCCTTCTCCCCCACCCCCTGTTTTTTGCTCTTCGCAGGGTGCGTGGCCAATGCCTTGACGCCTACCGACATGTTCGCGATATCTGCACTGTCACGGATACATCCGTACATGACGATCCCCGACCAGCCGTTATCGACAGCGATCGTTGCCAGCTGGTCGCCGAGCATCGCACATCGCAGCGACCCGCCGGCATCAACCACCAGCACATCACCCTGCACCGGCTGTTCCAGGGCCTGTCGCACCAGGGAGTTGTCCTCGAAGCACTTCAGGGTGTGGATGCGACCATGGAAACTGGCGTTTCCGCCGTAATCCCTGAACACCGGCTCGCAGATAGCCAGGTCTTCGCCATGTTCATCGTAGAGATCCGCCGTCTTGTACTGCTGTTGTGTCATTTCTCCTCTTGCAACTATGTCTTTGGAGGGCCGTACTGTAACGCTTAACCGAACTGGGCCTCTTCGGTAGAACCCTGCAATGCGGTGACTGAGGATGCCCCGCCCTGGACCACGGTCGTGATGTCATCGAAATATCCCGCACCGACCTCCTGTTGGTGGGAAACGAAAGAGTAACCTTTATCACGCGCGGCGAACTCCGGTGCCTGTACTTTCTCGACGTAGTGCTTCATGCCTTCACCCTGCGCGTATTCGTGCGCCAGGTCGAACATGTTGAACCACATATTATGGATACCCGCCAGCGTGATGAACTGGTACTTGTAACCGAATTCGCTCAGCTTGTCCTGGAACCCGGCGATGGTCTTGTCATCGAGGTTCTTCTGCCAGTTGAAACTTGGGGAACAGTTATAGGCCAGCAGTTTGTTCGGGTTCTGCGCCAGTACTGCCTCGGCGAACTCGCGCGCGAATCCGAGATCGGGTGTGCCGGTCTCACACCACACCAGGTCCGCGTACGGCGCGTAGGCGAGTCCGCGACTGATGGCTTGCTCGAGGCCGTTCCTGACCTGGTAGAAGCCTTCGCTGCTACGTTCACCGGTGATGAAAGCCTGATCGTATGCATCCACGTCCGAGGTCAACAGGTTGGCCGCCTCGGCATCCGTACGCGCCAGTAGCAGGGTCGGCACGCCCATGACGTCTGCCGCCAGGCGTGCCGCGATCAGTTTCTGCACGGCCTCCTGTGTGGGTACCAGCACCTTGCCTCCCATGTGGCCACACTTCTTGACAGCCGCCAGCTGATCTTCGAAATGCACACCGGATGCGCCGGCGGTGATCATGTTCTTCATCAACTCGAAGGCATTCAGTACGCCGCCGAAACCGGCTTCCGCATCAGCGACGATCGGCAGGAAATGATCGATGTATTCAGCGTCACCCGGATCGATGTCCCGGGACCACTGGATCTCGTCTGCACGCTTGAACGTGTTGTTGATTCTGCGCACCATGGTCGGAACAGAATCGTAGGCATACAGCGACTGGTCAGGGTACATGGTCTCGGAAGTATTGCCATCAGCGGCCACTTGCCAGCCGGACAGGTAGATCGCTTCGATACCTGCCTTCGCCTGTTGCATGGCCTGACCGGCAGTGATGGCGCCCATGCAATTGACGTAGCCTTTTCTGGCTTTGCCTTCATGCAGCAAGGCCCAGAGTTTCTCGGCGCCGTTCTTCGCGAATGTACATTCTGTCTGTACCGAGCCACGCAAACGCACGACATCTTCCGCACTATAGCCGCGCTCAACATCCGTCCAACGCGGGTTCTGCTGCCAATCCAGCTCCAGTGCCTTGATTTGTTCTTGCCGGGTCATACTATAACCTCCAGAAAATCAGTGATTTATGAATACAGCCAGGGCATCGACGCTATCGCATGAAGCTGTCTGACGCCCGAGATGGACTTCGTATCAGTCCACTATAAGTGAATCGAAATCTGCCTATTTGAAATTATTTGAATACTTGATATTGAAATAATTAATAATACATCCATCAAAATCTGGGTAAAGTTAATACAAGAATCGTTCTCAGATACACAAACATCGAGGGGTTGTGGCATGGACAGGATTGAAAGAGGTGGTTTAAAGGTTGCCGGGGTACTGGCTGATTTCATAGAAAGAGAAGTTCTGCCCGGCACACATGTTCATCGCAAGGGCTTCTGGCAGGGATTCGAAGCCCTGATCAACAGGCTGGCGCCCATCAACCGGGCATTGCTGCAGAAGCGGGAAGCATTACAACAGCAGATCGATGACTGGCACGCGGAGCACCGCGGACAGGACTTCGATGTCGATGCTTACAGGTCGTTCCTGGAACAGATCGGCTACCTCGTGGCGGACACGGAGGATTTCCTCATCACGACCACGAAGGTCGACCCCGAGATCTCACAGATCGCCGGTCCACAACTCGTCGTTCCACTGGATAATGCCCGTTTTGCTCTCAACGCGGCCAACGCACGCTGGGGGAGCCTGTTCGATGCGCTCTATGGCACCGATGTCATCGAGGAGACTGATGATTTACAGAAGCTGGCCACCACCTATAACCCGTCACGTGGTGCCAAGGTGTTTGAGTTCGTCAACAACTTCCTCGATCAGGCGATACCACTGGATAACGCCAGCCATTCCGATGTTCGTGAATACAGGCTGATCGATGGTCTGGATCATCACAAACATGTCGAATTCGTACTCAAGGACGGTTCCTGCGCATCACTGAGCGATGAAGATGCTTTCGCCGGATACTGCTACGCTGACGACATCGTGTCGAGGTTGTTGTTCAGAAACCATGGCCTGCATATCGAGATGAAGTTCGATCCCGATGTCGCGGAGTGCCAGCGTCATCCTGCGGGGCTCTGTGATGTCATGCTCGAATCCGCGGTGACTTCGATCCAGGACCTGGAGGATTCGGTCGCTGCAGTCGATGCAGAAGACAAGGTCGTCGCCTACAGGAACTGGCTCGGCCTGATGAACGGCACACTCACGGCGAAATTCCAGAAGGGTTATCGCCCGACCGAACGCTCGATGGCGCCCGACCGGAACTACCGCACACCCGAAGGCGAGTACTTTTCTCTGCCGGGTCGCAGTACCATGATGGTGAGGAACGTCGGACATTCCATGATGAGTGACGCCATCATAGATAGAGACGGCAACGAAGTCCCTGAAGGTATCATCGATGCGGTCATTACCAGCCTGATCGCTGTACACGACCTGAAACGCGGTCCACTAGGTAACAGTCGAACAGGTAGTGTGTACATCGTCAAACCGAAGATGCACGGTCCGGAAGAAGCCGCGTTCGCAGCGAAACTGTTCGGCCAGGTCGAAGCTCTGCTCGGCCTGCCCTTCAACACGCTGAAACTGGGCATGATGGATGAGGAGCGCAGGACGTCGATCAACCTGAAAGCCTGTATCGCCGAATTGAAGGAGCGCATCATCTTCATCAATACCGGGTTCCTGGATCGTACGGGTGATGAGATCCATACCTGTATGGAAGCCGGAGCAATGCAGCCTAAAGAGGATATGAAGAAACAACGCTGGTTCGATGTATACGAAGACAACAATGTCAGCGCGGGTCTGATGACCGGTATGCCAGGTCACGGGCAGATAGGCAAAGGTATGTGGCCGAAACCGGATGCGATGTTCGATATGCTGATGGACAAGATCGATCATACGATCGCAGGGGCGAACTGTGCATGGGTGCCATCACCTACCGCGGCCACCTTGCACGCCATCCACTACCACATGGTCGATGTGCATAAACGGCAACTGTTACTTTCACGTAACCCGCCTGCTGACATCGATGCGATGTTGTCGATACCCACGCTTCAGCAGGATGAGCTGTCCGAATCCGAGATCCTCAGTGAGATCGATAACAATGTCCAGGGCATCCTCGGCTATATCGTGCGCTGGATAGACAATGGCATCGGTTGCTCCAAGGTTCCGGATATGCGCAATACGAACCTGATGGAAGATAGGGCGACACTGCGTATATCGAGTCAACACCTGGCGAACTGGCTGCATCATGGCATCTGTAGTGAATCACAGGTGATGTCCAGCCTGCGACACATCGCCGTCAAGGTAGATAAACAGAACGCCGGAGACAGCATGTACTGCCCTATGAGTGATGACCTGGATAACAACCTTGCCTACCAGGCTGCTCGCGAACTGATCTTCGAAGGCAGGGCGCAGCCCAACGGCTACACGGAGCCCGTACTGCACCGGTACAGACGTAAGGCCAAGGCAGCCCAGATAGCCGCGTTGGCGCATCAGCCATTCGCAGTAGCGAATCGCTGATACGGTGCCCTTAACGGAAATAATCCCTCCACCCCTTTTGATCTGAACGCGTGCTGTCTGCGCGGCCCGTAGGGGCGAGCCACATGGACGTGGTGAGTACTAAGTTTGCCTGGAGCAAACTTGAACGCGTGTTGCCTGCGCGGCCCGAAGGGCGAGCCACAGGGATGTGGCGAGTAATTTACCTGCACGGCAGTTCAATTGCATCAAACCTGATGCACATAACTTAACAATGTTGTTAAACGACGAGAAAGTGGTGGCCGCGGGAAGAAAAATTTGTCCGGAACAAATTTTCACGCCAGCCCCGAAGGGGTGAGGCGCATGGACGCGCCGAATACTAAATTTGCCTGGAGCAAATTTGAACGCGTGTTGTTTACGCGGCCCGTAGGGGCGAACCACATGGACGTGGTGAGTAATTTAACTGCCCGGCAGTTCAATTGAGTCAAGTTCGACTCTATTAATTACATAAACACGTTTGAACGGAGAAGGAATGGTGGCCGGGGGCAGAATTGAACTGCCGACACGCGGATTTTCAGTCCGCTGCTCTACCAACTGAGCTACCCGGCCATAAAAACAGGTACTAGGTTCGAGTGGCGAGGGACGAGGTTAAGGCTACAACTTAAACCTGACCCCTAACCAGGCACCTTGAGGGCGATACCAACACTAGGCTCCTTTCGGAAGCTGCGTATTTAATCGGCTTGCTGCGCTGGAGTCAAGCTTTGGCGTGCTGGCTGATGATGCGCGCTACCGGGGTGGCCAGGGCGCGTTGTTGCGCATCTTCTGACTGGCACCAGATGATTTCGCCCTCATCTTTCAGATATGTCGTGTTTTGCTGCACCTGAACCCTGCAGGGCGTTATGTCGAAATGATAATGACTGAATGTATGCCGGAAAGGATCGCAGTCCTCGTTGCTCAGTACCTTCAGCCCCCAACGCTGATGACACAGCTGCTCGATCTGTTCATCAACTTCTGCTTCGGGCAGGCTCCACAATCCGCCCCAGATGCCTTTTGGCGGGCGCTTCTCCAGCAATATGCTTCCGCTGGCCGCGTCTGTAAGAATCAACAACCTTGCTGCTTTAACCGGTAATTTCTTGCGTGGGCGCGGAGCCGGAAATTTCTTAACCTGATTGCCTATGCTGGCCTTACAATCTGTTCGCAGCGGGCATTGCGTGCACCGGGGTGATGCACGCGTGCACAGGGTTGCGCCCAGATCCATCATCGCCTGGGTGTAGTCTGCGATACGTTTGCCAGGCGTGTGCTGTTCGGAAAACTGCCACAGCTGTTTCTGCACTGCCGCCGTTCCCGGCCAGCCGTCAACAGCATGGTATCGACACAACACGCGTTTCACATTGCCATCGAGAATCGCATGGCGCTGATCCAGTGCCTGCGCAAGAATCGCGCCTGCGGTCGACTGGCCGATGCCGGGCAAGGCCATGAGCTGTTCGAATTCATCGGGAAATACACCGCCATGCTCATCCGCAATGATGCCTGCCGCTTTATGCAGGTTACGAGCCCGCGAGTAGTAACCCAGGCCCGACCACTGCTCAAGCACACGATCCAGCGGCGCACTCGCCAGTGCATTCAATTCGGGAAAGGCCTGCAAGAAGCGCTGGTAATATGGAATAACCGTAGCCACCTGCGTTTGCTGCAGCATGATTTCAGCTATCCATACGCGATAGGGGGTGCGCTGCTGCTGCCAGGGCAGATCATGGCGACCGCAGCGGTCATACCAGTCGAGTACGCGCGTTGAGAAAGAGGCCTTTCCCACCTAGCCCACATTTCTCATCAGGATCACGGGAGCAGACGCGGGATTCGGCTGAACCGTGATAGGCACGCTTGAATAACACAAGGTATTTTTCATCATTTCAGCTTTACTCCAATGGATTATTGTAATAGTCAGGGCCAATCAGACAGCCAGTGTCAGATTAGCTCAAATCCTGACCATGATTTATTATCTACAGCCAGAATTGGCGATTCAGTCAAAGCTATAGATATCTACTCTCGCAGAGGCGCAGGGAGCGCAGAGATATTTACAGATATTCGTAGGAGCGATTTTAGTCGCGAACATCGACAATTCGCGACTAAAGTCGCTCCTACAGATGTAACCTCTGCGTTCCCTGCGCCTCTGCGAGAAAAAAATTATAAACCACAAAACCAGGCCAGTTTGCATCTTGCGAAAACTAACAGAAACTGTCAGATCAAGTCTGAACTACTACA
>CALLCZ010000031.1 GCA_937998645.1 uncultured Gammaproteobacteria bacterium | reverse complement strand
TCGAGTGCTTCGGCACCTGTATCAACGCCTGCCTTGCTGGTATTAACTTTCATTTTTTCTGCATCAGCGTCTGCAGGTTTTTCGCTGCCATAGTGGACATTGCCCTCGGCATCTGTCCATTTATAAATTTTCCCGGCGAGTACAGCGTTGGAGCTGATTAATATAACCGTACTGAATGTGGCGATAACGAGGCTCTTCAACAAGAACGAGGGTGCGTTACCCCTTGTTGAACTCTGGCCGGGCTGGTTAATATTGATTGGCATGCATCTAAGCTCCTTTTTTTCTTTATGAGTGTTACCATAGTCTTTTCAGGCAAAAAATACAGCTTTTCAGAGCTCTTTTAATATGGCGGACAGGCGACTCAAAATATTTCACACCGTGGCTCGGTTGCTGAATTTCACCAAGGCGGCTGAAGAGTTGCATATGACCCAGCCGGCTGTGACTTTCCAGATTCGCCAGCTGGAAGAACAGTTCAATACCCGGCTTTTCGACCGTACCCACAACAAGGTGACATTGACTGATGTGGGCAGGCAGGTTTATACCTATTCTGACAGGATATTGAAACTGTACGAGGAAATGACGCGCAACATTACCGAGATGACGGGTGATGTCAGCGGGTCTGTTACACTCGGGGCCAGCACAACCATCGCAGAATACATGCTGCCGTTACTGATCGGGGAGTTCAAGAACAAGTTTCCTGAAGTGATGATCAACCTGCGTGAATCCAACACCGAAGATATCGTTTCCATGGTCGAAAACAATGACATCGACCTCGGGATTGTCGAGGGCTCGGTCAACAACAAGAACCTTGTTGTGGAAGAGTGCAAGATGGATCACCTGGTTGTTATTATGCCGAATGACCATATGCTGGCAAGTGAGAAAAAGCTGCGTGTCGAGGACTTTGTTTCATATCCGTTCATCTGTCGCGAGCACGGCTCAGGCACACAGGAAGTTATTACCAACTATGTAGAAAAACACGGCAATGGCGAAGACCTGAACGTCTGTTTTGAACTCAGCAGCCCGGAAGCAATCAAAGGCGCAGTCGAGGCCGGCATGGGGCTGTCGATCGTGTCCCGCGCAACGATCATCAAGGAGCTGAAGCTGGGCACACTCACGGCAGTTGAGCTGAGGCCTTCACTCGAAAGACCATTTTCTTTTGTACGCCAGCGTTACAAATTCAAATCACGAGCGGCTGATCAGCTGCTATCATTTGCGCAGGAATTTTGCAAAGAAGAGTAACCATTCAGTGTTGAGGTTGTTAAATGAAGCGTGATGCAAAAGCGCTGGTTGACTTGTTTAATACACTTGATAATGATCGGCAGCAAAGCCTGTTCGATTATGCCGAGTTCCTTCAGTCAAAAGGTGGGTCTGTGCAACAGGACGTTGCTGAACCTGTTGATATACCCAGGCCAGAAAACGAGAGCGTTGTTGGCGCAATCAAACGTCTCAAACAGTCGTATCCCATGATTGACAGCATGGAAGTGTTCGCTGTTGCATCAAACCTGATGACTGATCACATGGTAAAAGGGCGCGATGCTGAGGAGGTGATCAATGAGATCGAAGCGCTGTTCGAAAATACTTATAAGAAACTGTTCAGGGAATTTGAATGATTGAATATCTAAAATCCTGGTACCAGCGCAATTTCTCCAATCCCCAGGCTGTAATCCTTGTGTTAATGATCGTTCTCGGTACGATCATTGTGCTTTACTGGGGCGATATCCTGGCGCCGGTGCTTGCCAGCCTGGTTATCGCCTATGCGCTGGAAGGTATTGTAAGAAGAATCAGCAATCTTGGTGTGCCGCGGATAATTTCGGTGATATTCACCGTTTTCGTTTTTGTCACCACGCTGCTGATCATTCTCCTCGGCCTGGTGCCACTGGCTCTTCGCCAGATAACGTCATTTGTGCGTGACTTCCCCTACATCCTGGACAAACTGCAACAGAAGATCATAGCGCTGCCGGAAAAATACCCGTTGATTTCAGACATGCAGGTAAATGAAGTCATTACCAGTATCAACAACGAACTGGTTGCTGTCGGTCAGAAAGCCGTGTCTTACTCGCTGGCGTCCGCGGGAAATTTATTTACCATGATGGTGTACCTGATCGTAATACCACTGCTCGTATTCTTCATGCTCAAGGACAAGGAGAAGATCATTATCTGGTTTACACGGTTCCTGCCGAAAGACCATGGTCTGGCCTACACGGTATGGAAAGATGTCGATATAAAAATGGGAAATTACATTCGCGGCAAACTGACGGAAATCCTGATCATTGGTGTTGCGTCATATATTCCACTGGCTTTGATGGGACTGAATTATGCGGCAACTCTCAGTATATTCATCGGACTTTCAGTAATCATTCCCTATGTGGGTGCTATTGCGGTAACTGTACCGGTAGCCCTGATTGCCTGGTTTCAGTGGGGGCCGAGCGATAGTTTCCTTTATGTGATGATTGCCTATCTTGTCGTGCAGGCACTGGATGCGAACGTACTGGTGCCATTGCTGTTCTCTGAAGTGGTGAACATGCACCCGGTAGCGATCATTATCTCGGTACTGGTGTTTGGCGGTCTGTGGGGTGTATGGGGCGTGTTTTTTGCGATACCCCTGGCAACGCTGGTGCAGGCTGTGATCAATGCCTGGCCCAGGGGGGAGGCAGTGGCGAGTGGCTAATAACAGTGGCGAGGGACGAGGGAAAAGTGGCAAGGATGTATAATAAAAACTCATATTTTAACTTGCCACTCTTCCCTCGTCCCTCGCCACTGTTACACCCGGTGGTGCTTTTGATAGTCGTAGGCCAGCATAAGCGATGCGTTGCTGGCGTTCCGCCGGGAACGGCAAAGCCTTATCACGGCCTACGGCTGTTCGATTCGCCCTTACCACTCTCCCCTCGTCCCTTGCCACTGTTATGACCGGTGATGTTTTTGATAGTGGCGTTTGCTTTTCTGTTTGAGTTTGCGTCTCCACCATACCCACAGTCCGCTGCAGGATAACCAGAGCAGGGCGACGGCTGCGGCATCCATAACATAAATGCCGTATTCACCGAAGAGCCTGCCGCTGTGAAGGTCGAGTATGACCCGCTCCAGAGTCAAGCCCCTGCCTCGAAAAGACTCCAGTAAGACAGCCATTTTCTTGTCATTAAGCGTGGTTTTATGCGCCCAGGTAATGTCCTCGTTAATGATCACGTCCCAGTCCAGGATGTGCTCATCGGCCATGTAGTACAAGGGTTCGGAGGTTTCGATCACCGGGCGTTTGTATTTGATGCCGATGCGCTGTATATCGGAAAAGCTGTGTCCTGTTGGCATGCGCTCGACCAGTTCGCCATCATGGGTGAGCAGCATCAGTTCTGCGTCAAAAGCCAGTACGATCAACTGCTCGGCTTTGACTGCACCACGATACCTTTGTCCGGTTCTGGCTACAGGATAGGTGTTGAAAAATACCTGGTGTTCAAGCACGGTTATGACATGTTCACCGACATCATAGCTGATTGCTTCACCTTCCGGCTCGAGTCCATACCAGCCAAGCAGCAATGAAGATTCGACATAACTTTCATCCAGCTTCAGCTCTTCGGTATGGTTCAGCATGATGCCGGTAATCGCGAGTATGATGACCAGGGCGATAGCAACCAGCCCTGTGCGGCGGTGCCAAAGGAAGGCCGTGAATTTTGTTGGTTTGCGTCCCATGCATTATTCCTTTTGTATGTTGATTGCCTGGTCGAGCAGCAGGGCCACGCGTGCGAGTTTTGTCACAGCCCTGACAGACAATGTTGCACCTGATATGTTGTCGATGGTGCGGTCGAGTTGCGCATCATCATCTAATGCAGCGTTGTCGAACTGGTCTGTAAAAAAGCTATGGCGAACTTCCCAGCCGCGACTTTCCCTGAAAACCAAAACACGTACCCGTTCAATTCTGCCGTTGTTAATAACAAAACCGGTTGTTATGGGTTTGTCCTTGCCGATTTCATCGAGGATCCATGCGGTTCTTTTATCCCGTTTCCAGTAGCGTATACGCAGGCCCTTGTAATCGTGGCCGAGTATCTCCTTTATCTGTGCCTTCAGTTCCGTGTCCGGCCATATCACTTCGGCTTTTGGCGGATTGTCGGCAAACACCTCGGCGATGAATGCATCGGGCTCCTGGTAGACACCGCCGGCATGTGCGCTGGCTGAGAGCAGTGTGATCAACAGGATAAAAGCGGCATTCTTCATGGCGGCGTATTCTATATCACCTGACACATAAAAAGAGGGGCACAGGGCCCCTCTGCAACTGCAATGCATAACC
>CALLCZ010000030.1 GCA_937998645.1 uncultured Gammaproteobacteria bacterium | reverse complement strand
AAGCTTACGTGCACGAAGACCAGCCTGAACCGTGATAGGCACGATTGATTAACACGCTGTATTTTAATCATCATGGCTTTATTCCAAATAGCCAACGTCATATCAGTTTTCTACGCCGCCTGGTGAGAAATGCGGGTTAGTTGTGTTTTTTGTTATGTTCGCGATATTTGCGTTTTCCGCGGACTATAAAAGCATCTGTGTTTATCTGCGTTCATCTGCGGACATGTGACTTTATTACCCATGAGATGCGGTGAAGTCCCATAAAAAAGCCCCGCTCTGTTTTAGCGGGGCTTTTTGTTAGTCAGGGTTTTGCTGGAGCTCAGGCAGTGAAAGCACCCCTGAGTTTTTTCAGCGCGTTGGTCTCCAGCTGGCGAATACGTTCAGCTGAAACCTGGTATTGATCAGCAAGCTCATGCAGGGTTGCCTTGTCGTCATCAAGCCAGCGTCGCTGGATGATGGTGCGACTGCGGTCATCAAGATTGTTTAACGATGACATCATGGTGTTTTCGTTCTGCGAACTCCAGTCATCCGCTTCTAGCTGCTGTGCAGGGTCGGCACGCATGTCGCTGAGGTAGGCGGCGGGTGCAAAATGATTATCATCGTCATCGTCCAGCGGATTGTCATAGGCCAGATCGTATGCATTCAGGCGCGATTCCATTTCCAGCACGGTTTCCGGTTTGACGCCGAGTTTGTCTGCTACATCGTTGACTTCTTCCTGGCTGAACCAGCCAAGACGTTTCTTCGAGCTGCGCAGTTTAAAGAAAAGCTTGCGTTGAGCCTTGGTCGTGGCAACTTTAACAATGCGCCAGTTGCGCAGTACAAATTCGTGTATTTCTGCCTTGATCCAGTGAACTGCGTAGGAGATCAGTCGAACTTCGTGATCGGGAGAGAAACGCTTAACGGCTTTCATCAGGCCAATATTGCCTTCCTGAATAAGGTCACTAAATGGCAGGCCGTAACCCATGTAGCCACGGGCGATACTGACAACAAAACGCAGGTTCGACATGATGAGCTGTTGTGCGGCTTCCAGGTCGCTATTGCCATTGAACTGCTCCGCCAGCTCGCGCTCCTGGTCCGCGTTGAGCATGGGGAAGCTGTTAACCTGACGTATATACGTATCAAGATTATCAACGCTGACCGGTAAATAATTACTGGCCGGAACCAGTGATTTATTCATCGCCAATGTATCTGACATCTATTGTTCCTCTTTACTTTGTATGGGTACATATTAGCACTCCTTTTATCAGAGTGCTAAGGCTCTGAATAGTTCCCGCACGTCGGCGTGATTATTTTGCGGATAGCCGGGTATCGTGTGTTCGCGCGGAAGGCGCCGAGCTGGCATAAGCCAATGAAAATATTGAATAAATTATTGAATCAAGGTGAGGCTGTGCCTTCGTGCAATATGCGAGCTAGCTGGGCTCGATATCACTCAAATGCCTTCCCACGGCCATCCAGGAGCCGCCAAGGCCAAGGATGCAGCTGATCACGATCAATATAACTATATCGCTGCTGCCGAGTCCGCTGAGCTCATAGCTGCTGTAATAAAGCGCGGCCAGTTTCTGCACCGGATCTTCCATGATCCCCAGTGAGACTGCAATTAACAGCCAGGCAAGCAGGCCCCCGCTAATTCCGTACCACATGCCGGTATAGAGAAACGGGCGTCGTATGAAGGCATCGGAAGCACCGATCAATTTTGATACTTCTATGGCTTCGCGGCGGTTCTGTATGTCTAGCCTGATCGTGTTGCCGACGATGAGCAGGACTGCCAGTCCTAGCAGGCTGCCTATAATCCAGACGCCGCGCTGGGCTACTTCCAGCAGTGTATATAAACGCTTCACCCACTGCATATCAAGCTGCGCCAGTTCTACAAGCGCCTCTTCCTGTAGAGCATCCACCAGGTGTATCACCTGATCAGGGCGATTCTGGTCAACAATGGGCTGGACGGTAATAACATGAGGCAGTGGGTTTTCATCGAGGAACTTGATGGCATCACCAAAGCCGGAAACTTGCTGAAACTGCTTCAGACCCTGGTCACGATCAATGATACTGACTTTTTCGATCTCGATATCCAGGCGCAGTTTTTCGGCGAGCTTTTCTGTCTGCTCGATACTGACATTATCCTTCAGAAAAAGGGAAATCTGGGTCGTACCGTCCCAGCCGGCGCTGAGATGAGAGGCATTGTCCAGTGCAATATACAGCCCTGCAGGCAGTGCGAGTGCGATCGCGATTACTGCACTGGTCATCAGGGTCGAAAACGGCTGGCGTGAAAGATACCCCAGGCTTGCAATAAACATCTGCAAGTGGTGCGTCAGGTAGGAAACTATCCGGCTGTTCTGTTTCGGGCCTCTGCGTGGTCTAGCTCGCATTTCTCACCAGGATTTCGGATTCAGGTGCATCTGTAGTGTTTCTGGGTGCGCGTCTGGACTGAAAAGCATAGCAATAGCTATGGTTTGAGGGAAGATGTGTACACAGAGACGCTACAGATGTGCATGGAACGAAATAGCACCTCACCAGACAGGCTGTATTTGCTTGAAGCCGAGCTTCGGGTTTTCTCATCATGCGGTTACTCGGCTTATGCAGCGGCCTGGTGTGAAATGCGGGCTATTAGACATCAGACCGCGAGCCCCAGCCTGCCTGTATCGATGAGCTCGTTGCTTTCGATGGTGCCCTGGCTGAGACTGATCATCGGGAATTTCATTTGCCTTATCAAGTCGATATCGTGGCTGGCAATGAGCACAGTGGTGCCAAACTGGTTAAAGCGTGCGAACAGTTCCATGATTTCGCGAGACAGCTCCGGGTCAAGATTGCCGGTAGGCTCATCGGCAAGCAGCAGGGCAGGTTTGTGTACGATGGCCCTGGCAATGCCTACGCGTTGTTGTTCACCACCCGAGAGGGTGATGGGCTGCGCTTTTTCCTTGTTCAGCAGTCCGACCTGGTCAAGCGCCGCCCGTACCCGTTTGCCGATCTCGCGATGGCGGTAACCCTGTATCATCAGTGGCATGGCGACATTGTCGAACACCGGTCTGTCGTATAGCAGGTGATGGTTCTGGAAAATAATGCCGATGTTGCGACGTATTTGAGGAATACGCTTGCTATTCATGTTGTTGAGATTGATGCCATCGAGAAATATCTGGCCACGACTGGGACGTTCTATCAATGCGATCAGCTTGAGCAGGGTACTCTTGCCGGCGCCTGAATGACCGGTTAAATAGGCCAGCTTGCCACGCGGTAGATGAAAAGTTACTCGACTCAGTGCTTCAAACCCGCCGGGATAACGCTTGCTAATGTTGTCAAATCGAATCATAGATGCTGATTATGCCAGTTAAATCTGACCGGAAACTGGTTTATGAAAATCATTATGTTCTGTTTTATTGCAGCGTGCCGCACTCGCTTTGCGTGTCAGCATCAGTACAGATAAATATCTGTACCAGGGCTAGCCCGCATATTGCATGAGAATACTCACAAATTCGCATAAGCATATGAGCGGAATTGTTTTTTTCGCATATTAGAAAAGCCACCATGTACCCAACAACGTTATGCAACATGCGGGCTAATCTTCAAGCAGTGCCGAAACGAATTCTTTCGCATGAAATGGCCTCAGGTCTTCAATGCCTTCACCCACACCGATAAAGCGTATCGGCAAGCCGAGCTTGCGCGCAATGGCAAACAGGATTCCACCTCTGGCGGTGCCGTCGAGTTTGGTCACAGCCAGGCCGGTGAGGCCCAGTGCCTTGTGAAACTGTTCGGCCTGTTGCAGCGCATTTTGTCCAAATCCGGCATCCATGATCAACAGTGTTTCGTGAGGTGCATCAGCATCGAGCTTGGCCATAACGCGTTTTATTTTTACCAGCTCATCCATCAGGTTGCTCTGGGTATGCAGTCGACCCGCGGTATCGGCGATAATGACATCGGTGTTTTTTGACTGGGCCGATTGTACAGCGTCAAAAATCACCGAGGCTGGATCAGCGCCGGTTGCCTGCGCAATTACGGGAACATCGTTGCGTGAGCCCCATTCCTGTAACTGCTCGACCGCCGCAGCGCGGAAGGTATCGCCAGCGGCGAGCATTACCGACAGGCCCTGCTGCTGGAAATAATGGGCCAGTTTGCCGATACTGGTTGTCTTGCCTGCTCCATTGATGCCTACGACCAGGATGACATACGGTTTATTTCCTGTATCGACTTGCAGCGGCTGCTCACAGGGGCGGAGTATTTCCAGCATATGCTCGGACAACGCCAGCTGCAGGGCATTGATATTGGTCAGAGCCTTGCGAGACAGCCTTGCATGAAGATCGTCAATGATTTCAGTGGTGGCTTCGACCCCGACATCTGCACTGAGCAGGCTGGTTTCCAGATCGTCGAGTGTATTTTGATCGATCGTTTTTTTGCCGAGGAATAAGTCGGCCATGCTGTCGCCCAGGCCGCGCCTGGTTTTTACCAGGCGACTGGCCAGGCTGTCGGCAGTTGAATCTGTGGCAGTTTCGGTTGTCGAAACGTCTTCAACGGGTGTTTTGCGTTTACCAAAACCAAACATGAATGTATACAATAATGAGTAGAGTAAATGTGGCGGATATCCTATCATCGCCCTGACTCAAGTAAAGGAGCCTTTTGCTGACATGCGGATTTTTATTTCATTGATCGTACTGGCAACGCTGGTTATCGGCTTGATTCTTTTTGTTTTCATCGCCGAAGATCAGCCCCTTGATGAGCTTGCTGAAACCGGCATCCAGTCAATGGAGCTCAAAAACGGGATGAAAGTGATTGTACAGGAGAACAGGCGGGCGCCGGTGCTGGTTACCCAGGTCTGGTACAAAGTCGGCGGCAGTTACGAACACGACGGTATCACCGGAATCTCACACGTGCTCGAACACATGATGTTCAAGGGAACGGAAGACACGCCCGCGGGGAAATTCTCGGAAATCATAGCGGCTCACGGGGGCAAGGAGAATGCATTTACCAGCAAGGACTACACGGCTTACTTCCAGCGCATATCAAATGACCACCTTGAGCTGTGCCTGAGCCTGGAAGCTGACCGTATGAGAAACCTGCTGCTGGGGGAGGATGATTTCCTCAAGGAAGTTGAAGTGGTCAAGGAAGAACGCCGCCTGCGCACCGATGACAAGCCCACGGCGTTGACGTACGAGCGCTTCAACGCGGTCGCGTTTGTCAATAATCCCTACCGCAAGCCGATCATCGGCTGGATGGAAGATCTGGACACGATGAAAATAGACGATCTGCGAGAATGGTACCAGACCTGGTATGCGCCCAATAATGCGACACTGGTGGTTGTCGGTGATGTAAAGGCAAAACAGGTGTTCGCCCTGGCGAAAGAGTATTTCGGACCGCTGAAACCTGCTGAAATCCCTCAACTCAAGCCGAGAAAGGAGGTGCAACAGCACGGCATCAAGCGTGTGCAGGTAAAGGTTCCTGCCAAAGTGCCCTTCCTGGTAATGGGTTACAAGGTCCCGGTTTTGAATACCACGGAAAACAGCGATGATGTCTATGCGCTGGAGCTGTTATCGGGTTTGCTTGATGGTGGTAACAGTTCCCGGTTCTCAAAGAACCTGGTGCGAGGCAGCCAGATCGCATCGAGCGTGGGCGCCGGTTACAGTCTGTATGCGCTCCACGACAGTCTTTTTACCATATCGGCACTACCATCCAATGGTATCTCCATGGATGATCTGGAAGCAGCCATCATTGCCCAGATAACAGCCTTACAGGATGAGCTGCCGACAGAGGATGAGCTTGCCAGGGTCAAGGCCCAGGTGGTTGCTTCATCGGTATTCGAGCAGGACTCGAGTTTTTACCAGGCAATGAAGATCGGAATCATGGAAACGGTTGGTCTGGGCTGGCAGACAAAGGATGAGTATGTCGATCGAATCAATGCTGTTACCGCGGAGCAGGTACAACGGGTTGCGCGCAAGTATTTTGTAGAAGACCATCTCACCGTGGCTGAACTCATACCGCAGTCGACAGAGGTCAAATTGTCAACGAGCGGAAACATGAATGCAGGAGAAGCTCATGCGAATTAAGCACTGTATTCTGTCGGTATGTTTTATGCTGATGCCGGTTGTAGCCGGTCATGTGCATGCCTCACCTGAAATCCAGAGCTGGACGACTCAACAGGGAGCAAAGGTGCTTTTCGTGGAAAACAACATGCTGCCCATGGTCGATGTGCGTATCGTGTTTGATGCAGCGGGTTCGCGAGACGGGGCATTACCCGGCCTGGCAATGCTGACTAACGGTTTACTGGCAGAAGGTGCAGCCGGCAAGGATGCGCAACAACTTGCAGAGAGTTTTGAATCCGTCGGTGCCCAGTTTGGTAATGATTCTCTGCGTGACATGGCTTATGTCGGTGTGCGTACGCTGACCGATGAGCAATACATGAATACGGCAATAAATACACTTGCAGATGTGCTTGTTCGCCCGGATTTCCCCCGGGGTGCATTTGAGCGCGAACTGGCGCGGATGAAAGTTGCGCTTGAAGCACGCAAGCAATCCCCGTCCGATATCGCAGAAGAGGCTTTTTTCAAAGCTGTGTATGCTGAACATCCCTATGCGATGCCAGTGGGAGGCACAGACGAGAGTCTGGAAAATATTACGCTGCAGGACATCGAAGCGTTCTATCAACAGTATTACGTAGCCAGCAATGCCATTACCGTTATTGTCGGTGCTGTTGATCGAAAAACGGCCGCACGGATGGTAGACACGATTTTTGACGGTCTTCCTGCAGGTAGCAAGCCGGAGCCTTTGCCGCCTGTGCCTGATCTGGCTCAGGCTGAAACAGTGAAGATTGATTTCCCGTCGAAGCAGAGCCACATATATGTTGGTCAGCCGGGAATGAAGCGCAATGATGAAGATTTCTTCAAATTGTATGTGGCCAATCATCCTTTTGGCGGTAGTGGTTTTTCATCGCGCCTGGTCGAGACGATCAGAGAGGAGCGCGGTCTCGCCTATAGTGTAAGCAGTTATTTTTCCCCGATGCGAGAAAGAGGCCCGTTCATGATGAGTTTACAGACTCGCGCTGACCAGACGGATGAGGCTTTGCAGCTGCTGCGATCAGAACTTGATAAGTATGTGGCTAGTGGGCCGGACAAGGATGAACTCGAAGATAGTATCAGCAATATTACAGGCAGCTTTCCATTAAGCCTTGACAGTAACAGCAAGATTCTGGGATTCCTGGCGATGATCGCATTCTATGATTTACCGGAAGATTTCCTGGAGACCTATATCGACAATATACAAAAGGTTGACAGAAGCGATATCAGGGAAGCGCTGAGAAACAGAATTGATATCGATCATACGGTTACCGTTATTGTTGGCAATGGCGGCTAATGAGTGGAAAAGCTCAGGGCCAGTTACGCATCATCGGCGGTAAATGGAGAAGCCGTAAACTTGCTTTTCCACAGCAGGGAAACCTGAGGCCGACACCAGACAGGGTCAGGGAAACCGTTTTTAACTGGCTGCAGGCTGAGGTACCGGGCAGTTGCTGCCTGGACATGTTTGCTGGTAGCGGCGCACTTGGTTTTGAAGCGGCGTCACGCGGTGCCGGTGAAGTGGTTATGATTGAACAAAATCGTGATGCCGCTTCGGCCTTAACATGGAATATCGAGTTGCTGGGTGCCGGTAATATACAGCTGGTTATCGCCGATGCCATTGAATGGCTGAAGAATAATCAGCGTGCATTCGATATTGTGTTTCTGGACCCGCCCTATAAAGCAGATCTGCTTGGCAAATGTTGTGAAATTCTCGAGGGCGGGCAAAGTCTGGCAGAAAATGCGAAAATATACCTCGAACATGCACTTGGTGATGACAAAATTGTTATTCCTGAAAGCTGGGAATGTTTGAAACACAAGTCCGCAGGCCAGGTGACGTACAAATTATTCAGCCGAGCTAGCCCGCATATTGCATGAGAGCGCTCACAAATTCACTTAAGTACATGAACAATATTGAAATTTTTCGTATATTAGAAAAGTACACGATGTATCCAACAACGCTATGCAGTTTTTGGGAAACTACAGCGGCCACTCACTTTGCCCGATTGACCTGTAACCATAGCTATGGCTATGCTTTTCGTCCAATCGAACAAACTGACTCACTGAAATTTCCCCAAAATTCCGCATTCCCATGCAATATGCGGGCTAAATAATCTTATGTCAGTAATCGCAGTCTATCCGGGTACCTTCGACCCCGTTACCAATGGTCACAGCGACCTGGTGCAGCGCGCATCAAAACTGTTTGATCGTGTGATCGTCGCTATTGCGGCCAATCCGGCTAAAACCCCGCTGTTTGGCCTTGATAGCAGGGTTGCAATGGCCACAGAGGTATTTACCGGCATTGAGAATGTTGAAGTTTGCGGCTTTTCGGACCTGCTGGTTGATTTTGCGCGACAGTGTAATGCGGGTGTCATCTTGCGCGGTTTACGGGCGGTCTCGGATTTCGAGTATGAAATGCAACTGGCCAGCATGAACCGCAGGCTGGAAAGCAGGATTGAAACGGTATTTATGACGCCGGCCGAAGAGACCAGCTTTATTTCTGCATCGCTGGTCAAGGAAGTTGCATTACATGGCGGAGACGTATCCCAGTTTGTCCATAAAGCCGTTGTGGAAGAACTCGCAAGCATTGGCACTAAGCTCTAAAGGGTTTTCGGTCCCTGCGGGTGAAACATGTTCAACAGAACGGGTCTTCACCGGACAAGGTGGTTTGATCCAGTAAATATTTCGCCACAGAGGCACAGAGAACACAGAGGCTAATACTTGTTTTGGTCTTTTTTTGATTGTGGCGATGGAGCGGTTTCAGCCGGGATTTATCGCGATTTGCAGGATTGTTCGCGGCTCAAGCCGCTTCTGCATCCAATAACCTCTGTGAACTCTGAGCTTCTGTGGCAAGCATTTGATTATATCCACTCGATTAGTGGTAGTGGAAGAGTCAAAAGTGTGAGTAAGTTTATCATTTGATCTGATAGTGAAACTGGTTAAGAAATTTTATGGCGTTATATATTACAGATGAGTGCATCAATTGTGATGTGTGTGAGCCGGAATGCCCGAATGAGGCTATAAGTCCGGGTGACGAGATTTATGTGATCGATCCCAATCTATGTACGGAATGCGTTGGACATTATGAAACGTCACAATGCGTTGAAGTGTGCCCGGTAGACTGTATTCCGCATGATCCCGATCATGTGGAAACACAGGAAGAGTTGATGGAAAAATACCAGCGCTTAACCGAGGGGTAGCCCGCATATTTCATGAAGGATCCGGGTCTTAGGGGCAAACGTATTTCTACCGATTCTGTCAAACAGGTCATCAGGCCTGATAAAGCGTCTGCTTTCTGCTGTCTTGTTGTTGCGCTCGCATTATTTGTACCCTTCCATGTTTATTCCCAACCGGCGGCAGTGGCCAGTGCTCATCCGCTGGCAACCGACGCTGGTATAGATATATTGAACAAAGGCGGTAATGCCTTTGATGCAGCAGTTGCTGTCACAGCGACACTCGCTGTGGTCGAACCCTATAGCTCCGGTATTGGTGGTGGCGGTTTCTGGCTGCTGCATATCAATCAGGAGAATCGTGATGTCATGATCGATGGGCGCGAACGTGCGCCGCTGGCTGCGTCGCGCAATATGTATCTGGATGAAAACAATAATGTTGTACCAGATGCGTCGATCAATGGTCCATTATCAGCAGGCATTCCCGGCGTGCCGGCAGCAATCGAACACCTGGCATTGAATTACGGAAAATTGCCGCTGTCGGTAACACTCGAGGCGGCGATCAGGCATGCAAACAACGGGTTCAAAACGGATGAGCATTATCAGCGTATGGCCAGGTTCAGGGAAAAGGCGCTCAATAAATCCACTGATGCCGCGAAAATATTTCTGCACAACAGGAAAGCGCCCGTACCTGGAACACTCATCACGCAGCCTGATCTCGCTAAAACCTTACGCATTCTGGCAAGCAAAGGAGCGCGGGGTTTTTACCATGGAGAACTGGCCGATAAGCTTGTAGATTCTGTTGTCGGTCATGGTGGGATCTGGAGCAGGGAGGACCTGGCTGCCTATAAAATCATTGAACGTGAGCCGGTTACCGGTGAGTATCGGGGTATGAAGGTGATATCAGCTGCGCCGCCATCTTCAGGTGGTGTTGCAATGATTCAAATGCTGAACATGTTGAGTGGTTTTGATTTCGATGCCCTTTCTGATGGTGAGCAAATTCATTTGCTGGCAGAAGTGATGCGGCGTGCTTACCGTGATCGCGCCGAGTTTCTTGGGGATACCGACTACGTAAAAGTGCCGGTAAACAGGCTTACCTCAAAACAATATACGAATAAGCTTGCCAGTACTATTCGAATGGATGAAGCGACACCCAGTGCTGAACTGAGCCCGGTTGTAGTTGATGCAGTAAAGGCAACGGATACAACACATTTTTCTATTGTGGATAATGAAGGCAATCGTGTTGCAGCTACCCTGTCTATCAACTACCCGTTTGGTTCATGCTTCGTTGCAGAGGGCACGGGTGTTTTGCTCAATGATGAGATGGATGACTTTTCTTCAAAGCCCGGTCAGCCTAATGCGTATGGTCTGGTCGGAGCGGAAGCTAACGCTATTGAACCGGGCAAGCGCATGCTATCCAGTATGACGCCAACATTTCTTGAAACAAAAGATCGTATAGCCGTTCTGGGCACACCCGGCGGTAGCAGGATCATTACCATGGTACTGTTGGCAACACTTGAATTCCATAATGGCGGTAGCGCCGACGATATGGTCAATCGAGGCCGTTTCCATCATCAGTATCTTCCGGACAAGATATTTTTTGAGCCCGGTGTGTTGACAGAGACTTTAATGAAGACACTGTTTGAACTTGGTCACGAGACTGAAATGCTGGATTCGACCTATGGCAACATGCATGCAATAGTAATGGATAAAAAATCCAGGCAGCTGGATGCAGCATCTGATTCTAGAGGTTCAGGCAAGGCCAGAGTCGAGC
>CALLCZ010000029.1 GCA_937998645.1 uncultured Gammaproteobacteria bacterium | reverse complement strand
ATTGGGGATGGCGCGCAGTTCGAAACGCCCGCCACGCTGACAATCGTTGACGATTTCCGGAACCGCATTTGACAAACCACCGGCTCCGACATCGTGAATAGAGACAATCGGATTGTTGGCACCCATTGCCCAGCAGGCATCGATGACTTCCTGTACGCGTCGTTCCATTTCCGGATTACCGCGTTGCACTGAGGCAAAGTCCAGGTCTTCCGCACTGGCACCGCTATCCATCGATGAGGCAGCACCACCACCCAGGCCGATGAGCATGACCGGGCCGCCCAGCACAATAACCGGTGTACCCACTGGCAGACTCAGTTTTTCTACATGCTGTTCACGGATGTTGCCGTAGCCGCCTGCCAGCATGATGGGCTTGTGATAGCCGCGCACTTCTTCGCCGTCTGCAGCAGGCACGGTTTCCTCAAAGGTGCGGAAGTAGCCGGCAATATTCGGCCGGCCGAATTCGTTGTTGAAGGCTGCGGCGCCAACAGGACCCTCGATCATGATATCGAGCGCAGAAACAATGCGGTCCGGCTTGCCATGGTCCGTTTCCCAGGGTTGTGCATAACCGGGTATGTTCAGGTTGGATACCGAGAATCCGCACAGGCCCACTTTTGGCTTGGAGCCCCTGCCGGTGGCGCCTTCATCGCGAATTTCACCACCGGACCCGGTAGCGGCGCCCGGGAATGGTGAAATTGCCGTCGGGTGATTGTGCGTCTCCACTTTCATCAGCAAGGCAATGTGCTCATCGCTGTAGATATAACGATTATCGCTATCGGTCATGAAGCGCTTGCCGTGGTGCGAATTGATCACAGCAGAGTTGTCACTGTACGCACTGAGCACGTTTTCAGGGTGCCTGTCGTGCGTATTACGGATCATTTTGAACAAAGAGGAATCCTGCTTTTCGCCGTCAATGATCCAGTCCGCATTGAAGATCTTGTGGCGGCAGTGCTCCGAATTGGCCTGCGCAAACATCATCAGTTCGGCATCACCGGGATTACGCTTGATCGATGTGAAGTAATCGACAAGGTAATCGATTTCATCAGCTGACAGCGCCAGCCCCATGGCGCGGTTCGCCGTCACCAGCGCATCCTTGCCACCATTGATGACATCTACAGTTTCACCCGGCATTGGCTCGGCATGGGAAAACAATATCGAGGCGTCTTCGTAACTTGTCAGCACCATTTCGGTCATGCGGTCGTGCAGTGCGTGCTTGATCACATCGAGTTCGGATTCGCTGAATTGGTGACCATCCTTGCTGCCGACAGCGTAGGCAATACCGCGCTCCAGGCGAAGAATCCTGTTCAGACCGCAGTTGTGGGCAATATCGGTTGATTTTGACGACCACGGTGAAATCGTACCGGTTCTTGGTGTAACCAGGAACAGTTGACCTTCGCAGCTGCTGTCACTGATCGTCGGCCCGTATTCGAGGAGCTTGCGCAGAATGTCTGCTTCTGCTGCCGTCAGCTCACCATCGACATCGGCAAAATGGATATAGTGCGAGGAGATGCAGCCGACAGAGGGTACTTGTTGCTGAATCTCCGCGAGGCGTTTTTCCAGGCGGAACCTGGACAGCGCGGGGGATCCTGTAAAAAACTGCATTCTTGCGATGCCTTGTCGATGGGAAAGAAGGCGTGGATTTTAAAGCAATCCAGATACATATAAAACCTTCTGACTCACAACAGGTCTTAAAGTCATTGCTGTAGATGCCCGCCAGACAAAAGCACTCTATCAGGAACTTCTGGCCTGTTGTTCAGTCTCAGCATATAATTGAAACAGGCTTGACCAGCCAATAATCTTCGGGGGCGACACGGCTTCGACGTGGGTAGTGAAACCGGAGGTGCATGCCGAGGTGCGATGACCTCGTAAATCCAACCGCAAAACTTATAGTTGCCAACGACGACAACTACGCTTTAGCAGCTTAATAACCTGCGTAAAGCCCTCGGCCTGATGCGTTCCTGTACGCTCAGTTAACCGGGGTCGCTAATACAGGATCGCGATGAAGCATGTCCGGTGTGGATTCGTTAAAACTTATCCGGAATCGCGTTGTGCTTTCCCTGTCCGTCGGGTAACACAGCGTTAAATCAAATGGCGGAATAAGCATGTAGAGCCAATGGCAGAGGACTTGCGGACGCGGGTTCGATTCCCGCCGCCTCCACCAACACAAAAAAGGCTGCCTTCTGGCAGCCTTTTTTTCAGTTCAGTATTCTGATCCGGATTTTCTACGAACACTCACCTGCTCGATGCTGCGGTTAGTTGCGTGCAGAATTTTAACTTCGAGGTCGTCGATAATGAATGTTTCGTCCACCTTCGGGATTTTCTCGGTATGGCTTAGAACCCATAATCCCACGGTATCGGTTGGTTTCCCCGGCAGATCCAATTCAAACATCGATTCAATAATTCTGAGTTCCGCAGAACCTTCTACTACAATTTCATTTTCTGAAATCTGTTCTACCGCTTTTGGCGTAATATCGCTTTCATCATAGATCTCGCCGACCAGTTCTTCCATCAAATCCTCCAGTGTGACGATGCCGCGCTCATCACCAAACTCATCGACAACAATGGCAAAGATACGGCTGTTACGTCTGAATTTGGCAAACAGGTCATCGATTGCCAGATATTGTGGAACATAGAGTGGTTCGTGTGCGATGCTCTCTATCGGTTTATCATGACATTCGTTAGCCGATGCTTCCAGCAGATCACGGAGATGGAGCGTCTTGTAAAAATGGTTGGTTTCTTTATTGATCAGCGGAATACGGGAATATGGCTTCTGTATAATTACAGGCAGAACCTCTGCTACGGTTTGACGACCGTCAAGTGAGAACACATCGCGCATCGGTGTCATAACATCTCTGACGGTCAGATCGTTGAAACTGAATACACGTTCAATAATCTCCTTTTCATCATGCTCTATCTCGCCTTCCTGGACACCATAGCCCAGCATGCTGATCAGTTCAGACTCGGTGATCGTGGGTTCTTCCTTACCACCTGTTAAGTGATAAACCCAGGTGGTGAATTTGCTGAACATCCACACCAGCGGGTAAATCAGGCGCATGAAGGCCAGCAGTGGCAGGGCGATAAACAATGAAATGCGCTCAGGGTAGCGCGTTGCCAGGCTCTTGGGTGTAATCTCGCCAAATACAAGGATAAAAAATGTCAGCAGACCAACGGCTATTCCCGGCCCGACACTGCCGAATTCTCTGGTGGCGATCACCGTTGCAAGTGCCGAGGCCGCAATATTAACCAGGTTGTTGCCGATCAGTATGGTGGTCAGCATCTGCGACGGGTCTTTCTTCAGCAGGTACAAAGCTGCCGAGCCTATACGGCCTTCCTTTACCAGTGCTTGCACGCGACCCATTGATAATGCCACCAGGGCAGTTTCTGATCCGGAAAAAACGCCTGACAGAAACAACAAAGCCACTAAAATAATGAACTCACCCATTAGTCATCCAATATGATGATTTTGCTACAGCCAATATTAGCTAATAATCGTGTGCACCCCAACAAAAACCGTCTTTTTATCATGGATTTGGAGCAGTTATGATGAAGTATACAGATATATGCAGACAATAAGCATTTTTACCGTTTAAGGAATGCTCTCGCGATTTCCGAGATATTGTGCTGCATGATGCTAATAAAATCGCCGTCTTGAGGCAGGTTTGCGGCTAATTAATATCAGGTTGCAGATCACCTGCGAAAACTCGGGTCAGAGTACAATAGCTTCTATCGAATTTCATTCTCTATTCATTAATAATTATTCAAAAACTCAAGCTGTTCCTTCTCGCAGCGATTTAATGGGTGGATGCGCTAATACACGGCGCGTGCCGAGCAGACCGGCAATAACGACAATAAGCGTCCCGCTTACAACACCGGTCAGTGCCACGCTGATATCAAATGCATAGTCGAATTTGAATATGATCTCCGACAATAGCCAGGCAAGCGCGGTTGCAGACAGGCCCGCGAGTAAACCGGACAATGCACCGAGGGTGGCAAATTCGGCGAACAGCCCGAGTATCAGTGTTTTCCTTCTCGCACCCAGTGTGCGCAACACCGCATTTTCGAACTGCCGTTCATCCTGGTTGGCCTGGATAGCCGCGTACAAAATGGCCAGCCCCGCCAGTATCGTAAACAGGAAGATAAACTCGACGGCCAGGCTTACCCGGTCCATTATGCTGCGCACGCGTTGCATGATGATATCGACATCAATCAGGGTGATATTGGGGAACGCCTTGACCAGTTGCCCCAGTTGCTGACGTTGTTCTGCATCAAGGTATACACTCGTCACCCAGTTTGTGGGCTTGTCCTCCAGCACACCCGGCGGCACCACGGTAAAGAAATTGATGTTGAACGTATCCCAGTCGACACTGCGCAGGTTGGTTATGGTGTAATTGACGACTGTACCGTTGATATCGAAACCCAGAACATCGTTCAATTGCAGGCGCAATGTTGTTGCCAGTTTGTCCTCCATTGACATCAACGGTGTACCGTAATCTGCCCTGCTCCACCATTTGCCTGCAACCAGTGCATTGTCGACCTGCATCTCCTCTGCCCAGGAGAGATTGAACTCGCGGGTGATCATGTGTTTCGCACGTTCGCTGTCATAGTCTGAAGCACGCGCCGGTTTGCCATTGATTTCCACCAGGCGCGCACGCACCATTGGATATAATTTTGTCTTGGAAACACCGCGTTCATTGAAAAAATTGCTGATGCCTTCAATCTGGTCAGACTGCACATTGATAATGAAATGGTTGGGGGCATTATCCGGCAGGCTGCGTTGCCAGTCGTCCAGCAGGTCGGAACGTACCGTAGAAAGCAGCAGCATCACCATGATGCCGAGACCGAAAGCGACGATCTGGATAACGCTGCTTGCCGGCCTTCTTGATATATTTGCCAGGCCAAAGCGCCAGGCCACACCGACCTGGCCACGCAGGCTGTTCAACAGCTTTATCAGCACCAGGGCGGCAAGCGCGAGTAAGACCAGCGTTGCGAAGATGCCACCAAGCACGGCGGTCACCAGTTCGATATTGCCGATTTGCCAGTACATCAGCACGGCCATGCAGACCACAACAGCGAGATAGACAATCCAGCCGCTGACCGGGTGTGCCGATATATCTTTACGCAACACGCGCAAGGGCGGCACCCGCCTGAGAGACAGCAAGGGTGGAATAGCGAAACCGGTCAGCATCACGATGCCGGTCGCGTAACCAAGAAACAAGGCCTTGAATGACGGCGCCGGCAAATGCGCCAGTACCAGCTGATCCAGTAATTCGGTGATAACAGTCTGCGTCAGCAAGCCGAGCACGCAGCCGACGCTGCTGGCTATTAACGACAGCCAGAGCATTTCCAGGGTAAATAATTGAATGATGGTGTGTTGCGATGCACCGAGACAGCGCAACATGGCGCTGGTATCGAGGTGGCGGCTGGAAAAACGATAGGCAACCGTTGCAACCGCAATGCCGGCGAGTAAAACACTGATCAGCGCCGCCAGGCCAAGAAACTGCTGTGCCCGTTCCAGCGCAGTGTTGAGTTCGGGACGGCCTTCTTCGACCGTCAAAACCTGTTCGCCCAATCTCAGGTTGTCCCTGATCGCATTTTGATAGCTGTCGATACTGCTGCGCGGCCCTGATATCAGCACCCGATAGTTAACCAGTGATCCTGTCCCGATCAGACCGGTGGCATTGACATCAGAGCGGTTCATTAATACGCGCGGCGCAACGCTGAACA
>CALLCZ010000028.1 GCA_937998645.1 uncultured Gammaproteobacteria bacterium | reverse complement strand
TGATACAAGTGAAATCGACATGTCTGGCTTACCTGGCTATGGCAATGATGGTCCTGGCCCCGCCGGCTGTTCAGGCGGAAAGCGAAATGAAGCCCTTTATTCTGGCTTCTGTCTCATCCGGCAATATTGCCGACAGGATTGATGGCATCAAAAGTGCGCTTGACGGTAAAGGTTTCGAAGTCGTTGGTGAATATTCTCCCTATCCGACAGCTCATATCATCATAGTTACCAACGATGTATTGAAGAAAGCGGCTGCCAGCCATGACCGTGCCGGTTATGTTGCCGCTCAACGCGCGACCCTCACCAGGGTGGGCGACGAGGTTCAGATTGCCTACACCAATCCTGTATACATGGGTGCCGCCTATCGCGTAACAGCCGATTTGTCCGGTGTCGCTGATTTGCTCAGGGACGCGCTTGGCGCTGAAAAAGAATATGGGCCTGAAGAAGGGCTGACTGCAGAAGAGCTTGAAAAGTATCACTATACCTTTGGTATGGAGTACTTCGATGAACCAAACCGGCTGGCCTCATATAACAGTTATAAGGAAGCTGTTGCGGCTGTTGAAAAAGGCCTGGCTGCCCATAAAGGCAACACCAGTAAGGTGTACCGTATCGATATCCCCGGAAGCAAGCAGACAGTATTTGGTGTCTCGATGGCTGCAAAAGGAGAAACAGGCAACAAGTTCATGGATGAAAGCTTCATCATGAGTGAAATTGATTTCAAGCCACTGCGTTCTACCGGTCACCTGCCATACGAAATACTGGTCAAGGGTAGCGAAGTCGAAGCGCTGCATGGACGTTTTCGCATTGCAATGAACTTCCCGGACCTCAGCATGATGGGGGCAAACAGTTTCATGAACATTATGCCGTCACCTGACGCAATCAAGGATTCGTTGACACTCGTTGCCGGAGGCAACCTGGTCGACGACTTCTGACAAAGAGCAGGCTTATAAACAAAAACCCCGGCAATGACCGGGGTTTTTTTATGGTTATAACAGCCCAAGCTTTGATAAATTCTGTCAAAAAGACGGATGAAATTTTTCCATGAACAGTTTAGACTTCATTGTTCGAGTGAATCTGCATTAAAGTGCATGATTTACAAGGTTTTTTCATTTTACTGAGTACCAACAGTGGAACTGACTGGCGCAGAAATAATTATACAGAGTCTCAAGGCCGAAGGTGTTGAGCATGTATTCGGGTACCCGGGTGGTGCCGTATTGCATATTTATGATGCTTTTTACAAGCAGGATGATGTGCAACATATCCTCGTGCGCCATGAGCAGGGCGCTACGCATGCTGCTGATGGCTATGCGCGTGCAACCGGAAAGCCCGGTGTGGTTTTGGTGACTTCCGGGCCGGGTGCGACCAACGCGGTAACTGGTATAGCGACCGCCTATATGGATTCAATACCCATGGTGGTCATCACAGGACAGGTTCCCAAGCACCTGATCGGTAATGATGCGTTCCAGGAAGTTGACTCGGTGGGTATCACCCGACCGGTGGTCAAACATAATTTCCTGATCGGAGACGTCAAGGACATCGCGACTGTATTCAAAAAGGCGTTTTACGTAGCGACCACCGGACGTCCGGGTCCGGTCGTTATCGATATTCCAAAGGACATTACGGCTGCGAAGTATGAATTTCACTATCCGTCCGAGATCAAGATGCGCTCTTATCATCCGACGGTCAAGGGTCATATAGGCCAGATCAAACGTGCCACAGAGCTGATTCTTTCGGCAGAGCGCCCGATGATTTATACCGGTGGCGGTGTCATTCTCAGTAATGCTTCCGAGCAATTGACCTCGTTTGCACAAAAGCTGGGTTATCCCATTACCAACACCCTTATGGGGCTGGGTGCATATCCTGCAAATGACAAACAATTTCTCGGCATGCTCGGTATGCACGGTACTTATGAAGCCAATATGGGCATGCACCATTGCGATGTATTGATTGCTATCGGTGCACGCTTCGATGACCGCGTCACCGGGAATCTGGAAAAATTCTGTCCTGATGCAAAAATTGTTCATATCGATGTTGACCCGGCCTCGATTTCTAAGAACGTCAGGGTCGATATACCTATCGTGGGTGAGGTCTCGCAGGTACTCGATGACTTTCTGAAGGTTCTCGATAGCGGTAAAAAAGAGCCTAATGTATCCGCGCTGGAGAAATGGTGGGCGCAAATTGAAGAATGGCGCTCACAGGACTGTCTCAAATATGATCGCGCCAGTGAGCTGGTTAAACCGCAATATGTTATCGAACAACTACACGAAATAACCAAAGGTGATGCCTTCGTCACTTCAGATGTTGGCCAGCACCAGATGTGGGCTGCGCAATATTACGGTTTCAATAAACCGAGGCGCTGGATAAATTCGGGCGGGCTGGGTACGATGGGATTTGGCCTTCCTGCGGCTATTGGCGTACAGCTGGCATATCCGGATGAAACCGTGGTCTGCATTACCGGTGAGGCCAGTATCCAGATGTGCATACAGGAGCTTTCGACCTGTAAACAGTACGGATTACCAGTAAAGATTATCTGCCTTAACAACGGTTATATGGGCATGGTCAGACAATGGCAGGAATTCTTCTACGAGAAGCGTTATGCAATGTCATATTTTGATGCATTGCCGGACTTCGTTGCGCTAACCGAGAGTTATGGGCATAAAGGAATACAGATTGCTAATCCGGCAGATGTTCGTGGCGCACTGGAAGAAGCCCTGGGGCGTAAGGATGAGCTTGTCTTCATGGACTTCCTGACAGACAGGACAGAAAACGTCTATCCGATGATTCCTGCAGGCGCTGGCCTGAATGAAATGATACTGGTGTAAAGCAATGAGACATATCATTTCGATATTACTGGAAAATGAATCGGGTGCGCTTTCACGAGTCGCAGGCCTGTTCTCTGCGCGCGCATATAATATTGAGTCACTCTCGGTAGCACCAACCGATGACCCTTCATTGTCTCGCATGACGATTGTGACTACCGGCACAGATGAAATAATCGAGCAGATCAGTAAACAGCTGAACAAGCTGGTTGATGTGGTGAAGCTGATCGATATGACCGCTGATGTTCATATCGAACGTGAACTCATGCTGATCAAGGTGAGTGCAACCGATGGCGAGCGTGATGAAGTCAAACGTCTGGTCGATATATTCAACGGTCGCGTGATTGATGTTACGGACACGACTTACACCATAGAAATAACCGGTAATGGTGAAAAGCTGAATGCATTCATGGAAGCGCTTTCCAGTATCACTATCGTCGAAGTCGTGCGTTCAGGCTTGATTGGTATTGGTCGCGGCGAGAAGTCTTCTCTCAGCTGATCATATAAAACCAGCTGTCTAAGTTTTTTCAAAAATAGTTAATTCAGGAAAACGATAAATGAATATTTATTACGATAAAGATTGTGACCTGTCGATAATCCAGGGCAAGAAAGTCAGTATCATCGGTTATGGCTCCCAGGGGCATGCGCATGCCAATAATCTGAAAGATTCGGGTGTTGAAGTTTTCGTTGGATTGCGCGAGGGTTCTTCCTCGGCAGCCAAGGCGGAGCAGGCTGGACTGACTGTAAAATCGATCGAGGATGCTGTTGCCAGCGCCGATGTCGTCATGATTCTGGCACCTGACGAACACCAGGCGGCACTTTATGCCGAGCAGGTCGAGCCGAATATCCAGCAGGGTGCCGCACTGGCGTTTGCCCACGGTTTTAATATTCATTTTGGCGCTATTACACCGCGTGAAGATCTGGATGTCATCATGATTGCGCCCAAGGCTCCGGGCCATACGGTGCGCAGTGAGTTCGTCAACGGTGGCGGTATCCCTGATCTAATTGCTGTTTACCAGGATGCTTCCGGCAATGCGAAGAATATTTCACTGTCATACGCTTCTGCGGTTGGAGGCGGCCGTACCGGAATTATTGAAACAACATTCCGCGAAGAAACAGAAACAGACCTGTTCGGTGAGCAGGCCGTTCTTTGCGGTGGCACAACCGCACTGGTCCAGGCGGGCTTTGAAACACTGGTTGAAGCCGGTTATGAACCGGAAATGGCTTACTTCGAATGCCTGCACGAGCTCAAGCTCATAGTTGATTTGATGTACCAGGGCGGCATAGCCGATATGCGTTACTCGATCTCCAACACGGCTGAATACGGCGATGTTACCCGTGGTCCGCGTGTCGTCAACGAAGGCACCAAGGCAGAAATGAAAAAAATCCTGGGTGAAATTCAGAGCGGAGAGTTTGCCAGAGAGTTCATCGAAGAAATGAAATCCGGCGGAAAGAACCTGGAAGCACTGCGTGAAAAAACGCGCCAGCATCCAATTGAAGTTACCGGTGCGAAGCTGCGCGGCATGATGCCGTGGATCCAGTCGAACAAGATCGTCGATAAATCAAAGAATTGATGACAAGGGCGACTGCTCTTAACGCAAAGGCGCTAAGGCGCAGAGGACGCAAAGGAAACCTTTCAAGTTGTAGAGTGCAATAGCTAAGCGTATTGCACCGGTCGGCACCCGGTGGATTACGGCTACAGCCTAGTCCAACCTGCACTCTGAGTATTAAATAACACGGCCCGCCTGGGCCGTGTATTTTCATAACATATGTTTTCTCTGCGTTCTTTGCGTCTTAGCGTCTTTGCGTTTAGCCCGGTCTTTTCTATTTCAGTCATTGATTAAATAGGCTATTCTTTGGTTATGGAAGACGAGACTCAAACAAAAAAAAGGCGCGGCATCTATCTGTTGCCAAACCTGTTTACCACGGCCGGGTTCTTTTTCGGTTTTTATGCCATTGTGGCTGCTACCAACGACAAGTTTGAACAGGCTGCGGTTGCGGTATTTATCGCCATGATCCTCGATGGTCTGGACGGACGCGTCGCACGCATGACGAATACCCAGAGCGAATTCGGCGCTGAATACGACAGTCTTGCGGACCTTGCATCATTCGGTCTGGCGCCTGCGCTGGTGATGTATGAGTGGTCATTGTCATCCATGCGCGATGTCAGCTGGCAGCTGGGCAAGCTGGGCTGGCTGGCGGCTTTTATCTATGCAGTGGCAGCAGCTCTGCGTCTTGCGCGGTTCAACACCAAGGCCAGCAGTACTGACAAGCGCTACTTCCAGGGCCTGCCCAGCCCATCGGCGGCGGCAGTGGTCGTCGGCATGGTGTGGGTTTGTTTTGACGCGGGCATCGAGGGCGCAGCCGTTGCGCATCTGGCATGGCCGCTAACCGTCATCACCGGCGCCTTGATGGTCAGCAAAGTATCCTACTACAGCTTCAAGGATATCGACTTTCAGAACAGGGTCCCGTTCTTTGTGATACTGGTTGTGGTGCTGATTTTTGTGTTTTTAGCGATTGATCCGCCGGTTGTGCTGTTTAGCGGTTTCTTTTTATACGCCCTCTCGGGGCCCGTGATAGCGATCATACGCCGGTTCCGCAAGCGCTCTCAAAGAGCTGAATGAGGCCTGGCTACTTGTTTCTTTGAAATAGAGTCGTTATATTTACGCAATAGGTGACAACCGTAAAAAACATCGAATGAATGGTTCAACACAACAAGCTGTTTCACACCATTATGATGCTTTGCCTGTCAAAGCAGCGTTTTTTGCCTTCGCATCTCTGCCTGTCTTCCTGCCTGTTTCCCTGCTACTGCCGTAAGGCAGAATAGAAAGTCCTGGCGAGGCGATACGCGCCCACTACACTATTAAAATCGCAACATACTGCGGAGCAGGTTATGAGTAACGACAAACTTGTCATATTTGATACAACACTTCGTGATGGAGAGCAAAGCCCCGGCGCTTCCATGACGAAAGATGAGAAAGTGCGCATCGCAAAGGCGCTTGAGCGCATGCGCGTTGATGTCATTGAAGCCGGATTTCCTATAGCCAGCCAGGGTGATTTCGAATCAGTCGAGGCTGTTGCCAAAACCATCAAGGACAGCACAGTGTGTGGTCTTGCGCGTGCACTGGACAAGGACATTAAACGGGCTGGCGAGGCGCTGCAGCATGCCAGTTCAGCACGAATTCATACCTTTATTGCCACTTCACCCATACACATGGAGAAGAAATTGCGTATGCAGCCTGACCAGGTTGTCGAACAGGCAGTGAAGGCGGTCAAGCTGGCCCGTACATTTACTGACAATGTCGAATTCTCCCCTGAAGATGCCGGGCGGTCCGAGACAGACTTCCTGTGCAGGATTATCGAAGCAGTCATTGATGCCGGTGCACGTACCATCAATATTCCGGATACCGTTGGTTATAACATTCCGCACCAGTTTGGAGAGTTGATCAAAACCCTGATCGAGCGCATACCAAATGCGGACAAGGCGATCTTCTCCGTGCATTGCCATAATGATCTTGGTCTTGCTGTCGGCAATTCACTGGCTGCCGTGCTTAATGGTGCGCGCCAGGTCGAATGCACGATTAACGGGCTTGGCGAACGCGCGGGTAATGCATCGCTGGAAGAAGTCGTCATGGCAGTGCGCACCCGACAGGATATTTTCAACTGCGATAGCTCGCTCGATGCTACCCAGATCGTGCCGTGTTCACGTCTTGTTGCAGGAATCACCGGCTTCCCGGTACAGCCCAACAAAGCGATAGTCGGTGCCAATGCGTTCGCGCATGAGTCAGGTATTCACCAGGATGGCGTGCTCAAGAGCAGGGAAACCTATGAAATCATGCGTGCACAGGATGTTGGCTGGGCAGCCAATCGAATCGTGCTGGGTAAACATTCAGGTAGAAACGCATTCAAGACGCGTCTGCATGAGCTCAATATCGAATTCAACTCGGAAAATGATCTCAATGCCGCATTTTCGCGTTTCAAGGACCTGGCGGACAAAAAACATGAAGTCTATGACGAGGACCTGCAGGCGCTGGTGGCTGACAGCAACTGGGCGATTGAAAATGAGCGCTTCAAGCTGGTCAGTCTTCATGTGTGTTCGGAAACCGGTGAAAAGCCAAATGCAACGCTCGTGCTCGAAATTGATGGCACCGAAGTCAGGGCGGCAGCTGATGGCAGCGGGCCGGTGGATGCGGCTTTCAGGGCGATCGAATCAGTCGTACACAGCGAATCCAGTTTGCAGCTGTATTCGGTCAATAATATTACCAGCGGTACTGATGCCCAGGGTGAAGTGACCGTAAGGCTGGAAAAGTCAGGACGTATTGTAAACGGGCAGGGTGCGGATACCGACATCGTGATTGCTTCTACAAATGCTTATATCAATGCACTCAACAAGTTAATGCAGTCTGAAGAACGTGAGCATCCGCAGCATGGCGATGTATGAACCCTTTATGCCAGACTTTTTGTGCAATATGCGGCTAAGGCAGTGATTTGATGGTGACCGGCGAAAACAATCAGGCGGGTTGTATGCTGGCGGAGGATGTACGTCGCTATTACCTGGACACAATGGGGATACAGGTATGGCAGTCGCTCGAGCAGCCGCCTGATGACATGGAAACTGAAGCACCCGCTAATCGGGATATAGTCTGGCAGCAGCTGGAGCAGGCCGTATCGAGCTGTACAAAATGTGAGCTGCATGCATCGCGGACACAAACGGTGTTTGGTGTGGGCAATAAAAATGCTGATTTGCTGATTATTGGCGAGGCACCCGGCAGGGACGAGGATCTGCAGGGCGAGCCTTTTGTCGGACGGGCCGGGCAGTTGCTGAATGCAATGCTCGCAGCTATCGGTTTTCAGCGTGATCAGGTCTATATCGCCAATATATTGAAGTGCCGTCCTCCCAATAATCGAGACCCGAAGCCAGAAGAAGCGGAGGCCTGTGATTCATGGTTACGGCAGCAAATAGAGTTGATCCAGCCTGTTGTTATTCTTGTGCTAGGGCGCATAGCGGCTCATAAGCTGTTAAATACCGATCAAAGTCTTGGTGCACTACGCGGTAAGCAGTACAATTATGAAGGTATTCCATTAATTGTCAGTTATCATCCTGCGTACCTGCTGCGTAAACCCGTCGACAAACGCAAGTCATGGCAGGACCTGAAACAGATTAAGTATTTATTAAACAGTGATGGCAGTCCAGCCTGACAGTCTGAAAGTGCAACTTGCTCGTAGTAATAATATTCGTGAAATGACTAGTGATGACCTTGGGAGCGTCATCGATGTTGAAGTTGCGGCTTATGAACATCCCTGGACATTGGGTATTTTTCGGGATTGTCTGAGAGTTGGTTACAGTTGCTGGGTATATGAAGATTGCGGCACTGTTGTTGCGCACGGGGTTGTTATGCTCAGTGGTGTAGAGTCGCATGTGTTGAATCTATGTGTGCATCCTGATTATCAGCGTCGGGGTATCGGTCGTCTAATGCTGAATCACCTTACACAAGCTTCAAGGGAATCAGGCGCAGACACCATCCTGCTTGAAGTGCGACAATCCAATATTATTGCTATGCAGCTGTACATGTCAGCTGATTTTCATGAACTGGGCGTACGTAGCGGATATTATCCTGATCATGATGGTCGAGAAGATGCGGTTATCCTGGCGAAAAGCCTGATCACTGATTATGACCCGATGCTCGGGATATAGTTAGCCTGGTAAATTACTCAACGCAAAGACGCAGAGGCGCAAAGAAACGCCAAGGATATTTATTTCGCAGGAGCGTCTTTAGCCGCGAATCATCCGAATCGATACAGCCATTCGCGGCTAAAGCCGCTCCTGCAAATACCTAAAATAATCTTTGCATCCTTTGCGTCTTTGCGCCTCTGCGTTAAATTCCACGTGTGCATGAACACGTGTATAATTCCCCGCCCATGTCATACCTAGAAGAAGTCAATCGAAGGCGGACTTTCGCCATCATTTCGCACCCTGATGCGGGTAAAACCACGCTGACTGAAAAGCTGTTGCTGTTTGGTGGTGCGATTCAGCTCGCAGGCACAGTGAAGGGGCGCAAGGCGGCAAGACATGCCACATCCGACTGGATGGAGCTGGAAAAACAGCGCGGTATATCGGTGACGTCTTCGGTGATGCAGTTCCCCCACAAGGGCAGTATCATCAACTTGCTGGATACCCCGGGACACGCCGACTTTTCTGAAGACACCTATCGTACCCTCACGGCCGTGGACTCAGCCTTGATGGTGATCGATGCAGCCAAGGGTGTTGAAGAGCGCACCATCAAGCTGATGGATGTTTGCCGCTTGCGAACCACGCCAATTATTACCTTCGTCAATAAAATGGACCGCGAAGCGCGTGACCCTATCGATTTGATGGACGAAATCGAGGATATCCTGAATATTCAGTGCGCGCCGATTACCTGGCCCATTGGCATGGGTAAGCAGTTCAAAGGCGTGTTCAATCTTGTTGAAGACAGTGTGCATCTGTTCAGCGCGACCCACGAAGGCAAGGTGCAGCAGGGTGACGTCATCAAGGGCCTGGATAACCCTGAGCTCGATGAAATACTGGGCACAATAGCCGCAGAACTGCGTGAGGAAATCGAGCTGGTCAAGGGTGCCAGTCATGAGTTTGATGTCGATGCCTATAATCGCGGTGAAATGACACCGGTGTTTTTCGGTTCCGGTATCAATAACTTCGGCGTTAAGGAGCTGCTGGATGCGCTGGATGATTTTGCACCCGCACCACGCTCGCGCGAAGCTCAAAGTCGAACCGTTATGCCTGAAGAAGAGAAATTCACCGGTTTTGTATTTAAAATCCAGGCCAACATGGACCCGGGTCACCGTGACAGGATTGCGTTTGTGCGTATCTGTTCAGGCACTTATAACAGGGGCATGAAAGTCAGGCATGTGCGTATTGGCAAGGACATCAAGCTGGCCGATGCGCTGACTTTCATGGCATCGGACCGCGAACACGTGGAACAGGCCTATACCGGTGACATTATCGGTTTGCATAATCACGGCACCATGCGTATCGGCGATACATTTACCCAGGGCGAGGAGCTGGCTTTCACCGGTATACCAAACTTTGCGCCTGAATTATTCAGACGTGCGCAACTGAGAGATCCGCTGAAAATGAAAGCGCTGCAGAAGGGGCTTATACAATTGTGCGAAGAAGGTGCAACACAGCTATACAGGCCGCTGAACAACAATGACCTGATACTGGGCGCCGTTGGTGTATTGCAGTTTGAGGTCGTCAAGCACCGCCTCAAGGATGAATACGGTGTTGACTGCAGCTTCGAGAATGTCAGTGTGACTACGGCACGCTGGGTTGAGTGTGACAATGACAGGGAACTCGCCAAATTCAAAGACAGGCATAGCGCCAACCTTGCGCTTGATCATGCCGGCGATCTCGCCTATATTGCGCCAACCCGGGTGAACCTCGAAATGACCATGGAAAAATGGCCTGAAATCCGCTTCCTGGCAACGCGTGAGCACGGCATCTACGCCTGATTGTTTCAAAACCCCGGGTTTCCGCAACCGGTTTTGCTGTAATGAGCCATCTTGTTGTGATACAAATAAGCAGATCAGCAAGAGGCGGTGGACCGCATGACCGAATTTTCAGGAGTTGATGATAAATCTTATCGTAAGCTGTGTAGCGGCTACATCTGTGCAAGGCATTAGTACGGTTAGTGGTATGCCTGGTTAACTGCTTAGAAAAATGGAACTGAACTAACCATGACAGATACTGCAAAATCCGGGGCACAACTTTTCGCTACCTATGTGTTGTCGCTGGCAATGTTCGCTCTTGCCGCTGCGTTGATATATTTTGCCTACGAAGTGTCTCGTGTCAGCACGCAGATCCCGGATATACTCAACAGCGTTGATCATACCAGTGAGCAGGTCGGGCCCATAATCAGCGAAGTGGTTGAGATTCGCGATCTGATCCCGGATATACTGCACGAAGTCGAAGAAACCAGGAAGCTGGTACCGCCCATACTCAAGGAAGTCGAACAGGCCCGGCTGCAGATACCACCCATACTCAAGGAAGTCGAGCAGACCCGTCAACAAATACCCCCGATTCTGAAAGAAGTCGAAGCGGTAAGAAAGGAAGTGCCCGCAGTTCTCAAGAGCGCCGACAATGCCTCGTATGCCGTTGTGGTGATGTCCAAGGAAATCAAGGCTACGCGACCATTGGTACCTGAGATTTTAAAAGAAGTTGAAACCACGCGAGAATCGATACCGCCGCTGCTGGACAGGGCCGATGCTATGATTGACAGGGCCAGGGTGGCTGGACAGGAGGCCAGTAGTGGTGCAGTCAGCGGCTTTTTCAAGGGCTTGATAACCACACCATTTACACTGGTCGGTGATGCAGGAAAAGCGGTCACCGGTATGAGCGATGAGGAGATCAAGCAGCTTACGCAAAAAGATCTTGATCTGATTGAAACTACGGCGCTTTATTTATTGAATAATGGTGTTAAAGGAGAAGCTAAAGAAATCAGTAATCCCGACAGCGGTTTTTCTGCCACGATCAAGCTTGTTTCTGAATCTACCAGTGAAGAAGATTTTACAACCATGGAGTGTCGCACCCTGTTCTATGATGGATACAAGAATGGCAAAAGGCTGAAGACAGTAAACAGGACCTTCTGCAAGGAAGAGGGCGGTGGCTGGGATCTGGATTTATAGGAGTGGTATTAGCCGGAGCTCTATCTGATTGTGCAGGTACTTGCGGAACTGGAAGTTTGTTAGGCTGTTACTTTAATTTAGCTTTACTCTTATCAATCCATTTACGTTCTTTTGAAATAGATTAGTTAGCGCGTGTAATTAAATATTTGGTTTCGCTCCTGCTGGAGCGAGTTACTTTTCTTTGCATGCCCAAAGAAAAGTAACCAAAAGAAAAGGCATCCCGGTCGCTCGTGCTACGCATACCCTCAGCCATCTTCCCTGCCAACGGGTCGTCTTGACTCGCATCCCTGCTCGACAAGACTCG
>CALLCZ010000027.1 GCA_937998645.1 uncultured Gammaproteobacteria bacterium | reverse complement strand
CGGTGGCGCCTGGGACAATGCCAAGAAGTACATCGAGGATGGTAATTTTGGCGGCAAGGGTTCTGATGCCCACAAGGCAGCCGTTACCGGTGACACCGTAGGCGACCCCTACAAGGACACTGCAGGTCCTGCAATCAACCCCCTTATCAAGATCATCAATATCGTAGCTTTGTTGATGGTACCGATGCTTTAACTACAGGGGCAAGTGGCGAGGTACGAGTGGCAAGGAACATCTCAGCTGGTTTTTCAGCTGCCTGTTACTGAACAGGTTTTTCCTTGCCACTTTTCCCTCTTCCCTCGCCACTGAAAAAAGCCCCTCTCTGAGGGGCTTTTTTTATGCCTGTCGAAATAATACTTGACTACTGCACTAGGTTATTTATGATGGTAGTTACACAACCGCGGAGGGCTACAACATGCATATACGCAGCACTACAGACCCGATCACGCTAAACGATGTCCCCGATCCGGATAACCACCCCTGCCTGTATGAAGGTGATGGCGAAAATGGCCTGGAAATATATTTCGAAAACGAGGAAAACAAGAGAATCTACATGGAGATGGAACTCGAAGACAGGAAAGTGCTCGAGGGCAATGATAGCGACGACTACGTAGCTGAAGGCTAAAACTTTCAGTATCAGAGCCTGAAAAAGCCGGATTATCCGGCTTTTTTTACCGCTGAAAACACGTAAGAAACATACCCATGTGGGTGCAGTACAGTACGGACTTATATACGCTGCCATTGTGTTCGTTTTCTTCCAGCGCAATGTATTGCACGCTCTTAACTCTAAAATATATATATCAATTCATATGCGACTGATCCCCGGATAACCTGCCCTCATCGGATGTTGAGCAGATTTGCTTTATTTTTTGATCTGTATCATTGTATACAGAGTTCGAAAACCTCACTGTACTAATAAAAATAACATTATCTTCCTGGAAGACCATCAAGATGGGGCATTATTATGGGCAACGATTCTAATTCTGATATTCACAGCAATTCACCACTGGGCGCGGAACTCGAGGCTGATGAGATCAAGGCACTCGCCGGCGTAATCAGCATCAAGCATTTGAGCGAAAATGACATACTAATCAAGGAAGGCACGACGGACGATGCCTTGCATATCGTCATTAAAGGCCGCCTGGCGGCGACCAGAAACACCGGTGGTGATGAGTATGTCACTCTACACATCCTGCATGATGGTGATATGGCGGGCGCCATGGGCTTCATCGACGGCACAGAGCACAGCGCAACACTGCGCGCCTTATGCGATACTGATGTCTATACCCTGGAGCGCTCAGCCTTCGAATCTTTACTGAAAACTCACCCTGAACTTGTTTACAAGGTCATGCGTTCTATCATTCGATCGGTACACACCACATTGATGCGTATGAACAGGCAGTTTGTGGAAATGAATAACTATATAATGAAAGAACACGGCAGATACTGATCTAAAACCTGATAGAAAACACAAGCAGAAACACTCAGATGGAATCACAAGACAAGTTCAAACAAAAGCTGCTCGATCTCAGGGATGAATACAATAAAAAGATCGGCGTTATCGATGCGGATGTGCATCATAAAAATGAGCCGGTAGAAAAGGACTTTGCCGAACAGGCGACGCAGCGCGAAAACGACGATGTGCTGCACGCGCTTAACCAGGATGCGAAACACCTTGTTAGCCAGATTAACAGCGCATTACATCGCATGGAAACCGGTGACTATGGCATTTGTACCGAATGCGGTGCAGAAATTTCTGAGGGACGTCTTGAGATCGTTCCCTATGCAGCCTTGTGCATCAAGTGTGCTGAAAAATCTGACTGAAGCAGCCTGGATTTAACGTTTTATAAATATCACAAACCACACACCAGACATCAAAAATGAAACCCGTTTTAAACGTATTAGTGGCAACGCTGTTCCTCAGCCTGTCATTAATCTCCACACAATCTGTTGCTGCTCCCGGTAATCGCACCGGCCAGTGGCAAATCTCTTTAATACCCAGCTATACCGATTCAAAGACCATCCAGTTTGAAGGCGGTGCTGTTGCTGACATTAGCAGCCATTCCGGATTTGCTATCGGCATCGGCTACAACTTCAGCGATCACGTTGAACTTGATTTTGATATTGGCAGTGCAAATGCAAATTATACCGGCACACGTGTTATTGATGACAGCAGCAATACTCAGGAAAGATATAATGGCAGCTACTACACCAGCCATATGAACCTGGGACTGACATATAACTTTATAGCCTCACGCCTGACGCCGTTTGTTAAAGGCAATCTTGGTTTGAACTATGTCGATTCAGGTATACCAACCGGCAATATTGGCAGTGTATGCTGGTGGGATCCCTGGTGGGGATACTATTGTGGACCCTATGCACAGACCTATACATCCAGTGATCTCATTTATGGCGCCGACCTGGGTCTTCGCTTTGATATTACCAGCAAGGTGTTTCTGAAAGGGTCCGTCGGCAAGTCATATATCGACTTTGATAACAGCAGCTCAACTGATTTCACTGTCTACAGGTTTATCGTCGGATTCAGTTTCAGGTAACCGAAACAATTTCAATCAAGCATGGTCATAGTTATTCAATTCATAAGGAATAAACGCCATGAAGCTGAATACCCTGCTTACCGCCGCACTGCTTGTAACTTCACTCAATATATTTGCAGCTGACAGTAAAACAGAAATCGCGACCTTTGCCGGCGGCTGTTTCTGGTGCATGGAACCGCCGTTCGACAAACTCGATGGCGTCATCTCCACTACTTCAGGCTATACCGGCGGCCACCAGGCCAGCCCGACATACAAACAGGTATCTGCCGGCAGCACCGGTCATACAGAAGCCATCCAGATCGAATACGATCCAGCCAGAGTCAGTTACGAAGAATTGCTGTCAGTTTTCTGGAAGAACATCGACCCAACCACAGCAAACAGCCAGTTCTGCGACCATGGCAGCCAGTACCGTTCAGGTATCTTTTATCATAATGTTGCACAGAAAAATGCCGCTGAAAAATCGCTGAACAAACTGAATCAAACCAAATCCTTCGATGAGCCCGTGGTCACTGAAATAACGGCAGCAAGCACTTTTTACCCAGCTGAAGAATACCATCAGGATTACTATCAAAAGAATCCTTTACGCTACAAGTACTATCGCTTTGCCTGTGGACGCGATAAGAGACTGGAACAGTTGTGGGGCGACTCCGCCAAAAAGTAGCACCACCATTCAACGCAAAGGCGCAAAGACGCAGAGAACGCAGAGGTGGCTTGTGTTTTCAGCAAAGACTGTATCGTTTTATTCATCTTCCTCTGCGGTCTCTGCGTCTCTGCGAGAGTTAATATCTATAGCCTTTTCTATTTGCCAATAATCTAAAAAAAACTCAAAAAGGCTTTTCAGTATTGAGACATCGCTTGCGACTTTTGCGTTTTTTGCGGTTCGTACTACCATGATCCATCTGTCACTGCTCGTTGATAATCCGTCTCATTCAGGCAGTACTATCTCCAATAGCCTGTTCTACCCAATGCCAATGGGCTACGAAAACAATATACTTTAATGTAGAATAGCGCGCACATTTTTAAGCATAGATGGCTTAAATGATTGAAATCAAATCATTTTCCTGCGAATACAGCTCATCTACGACAAAAACAGATTTTTAATACAGCGCTGGTTTTATGCCGGCGTAAGTTACCTCGGAGATACTCAATGATTAAACCTCATGGTTCTGACGAACTGAATCCATTGTTCGTATACGACTCAGCAGAAAACGATGCTCTGCAAAAGGAAGCTGAAGGTCTGGCTTCAATTCTTGTAAGTTCTGCTACTGCTGCCAATGCTGTTATGCTGGGTGCGGGTTACTTCAACCCGTTGACAGGTTACATGACCAGGGCCGATGCCCTGTCTGTAGCCACGGATATGAAGACCTCTTCCGGCCTGTTCTGGCCAACCCCGGTTTTAAACCTGGTTGAAAACGCCGGTAACATCAAGGCGGGCGACCGCATTGCGCTCAAAGATCCAAACGTCGAAGGCCATCCGGTCCTGGCCGTTATGGATGTCGAAGCCATTGAAGAATTCAGCGACGAGGAAATGGCGCTGATCACTGAAAAAGTGTACCGTCCTGCAGCTGGTGAAGACCATCCTGGTGTTGATGCATTCAACGCACAAGGCAAAGTATGCCTTTCTGGTCCAATCAAGGTGCTGAACTTTTCTTACTTCCAGACCGAGTTCCCTGACACATTCCGCACCGCAGTTGAAATTCGCAACGAAATCGCCGAGCGCGGCTGGAAGAAAATTGTTGCGTTCCAGACCCGCAACCCGATGCACCTGGCACACGAAGAACTGTGCCATATGGCTATGGACCGCCTGGGCTGTGACGGCCTGGTGATTCACATGCTGCTGGGTAAACTGAAGCCGGGTGATATCCCTGCACCTGTACGTGATGCCGCCATCCGCAAGATGGTTGAGCTGTACTTCCCGCCCAACAGCGCCATGGTTACCGGTTACGGTTTCGACATGCTGTATGCGGGTCCACGTGAAGGTGTATTACATGCGGTATTCCGCCAGAACATGGGCGCCACCCACTTCATCATCGGTCGTGACCATGCAGGTGTAGGTGATCACTACGGCGCGTTTGATGCTCAAACAATCTTCGATGACGAAGTCCCTGCAGGCGCGCTTGAAATCGAGATCTTCAAAGCCGACCATACAGCATGGTCGAAAAAGCTGAACAAGGTTGTGATGATGTGCGAAGCACCGGACCATGAGAAAGACGACTTCGTACTGCTCTCCGGCACCAAGGTACGTGAAATGCTGGGCCAGGGCATTGCCCCGCCGAAGGAATTCTCACGTCCTGAAGTTGCACAGATCCTGATTGACTACTATCAGAGTCAGCAGCAGGCCGAGCCCGCCTAGACAGCGGCAGTCAGCTCAAACAAAAACGGCGCCATCTGCAAAGATCGGCGCCGTTTTTTTTGTGCTTGAAATTATTTATTTACCGCAGAGGCGCGGAGGCGCAGAGAAAAACGTTACAAAGTGTGTTCTTAGTTCATTATGACGTAGCGTAATTTATTCCACCCTGCTGAAATAGATTTTCTTTCAACAAAAATTTGTATCTCCTCAGCGTCTCTGCGCCTCTGCGGTGAAAAAATTAGCTCGGCTTCGGAACAATCGCTACTTCATCGCCGTGCTCGATCAGCGTGTAGGGTTCGGCAAACTGTCGGTTGACCGTGACCTGCACCTTGTCATCGGCAAAGGATTCCTGCCATCTCTCCCCTCGCCTGCGTAGCCAGGCTAACAGCATTTCTACATTGGTTACAGAATCAGGTATGACGATATCCTCTTCATCCTTACCCGAAATTTTCGCCAGCTGAATGAAGTACAGGATCTTGATCGTGACTTTGCCGTCTTTATCGGTTACCCGGCCTTCTCCTCTCGTTAATCCGGACTGCTCCAGTTTGTCGAGATACTCCTGCCAATTATGCTCATAATTCACACCCAGCTCGTACAGGGTGCCCCATGAGAAGATGCCGGTGTCATGGCCGTCGTCAAAATGGATACGAATGGCATACGTGCCCTGAGGTTCGATCTGAGAAATGTTGACCATCTCCTTGCCGTGGACCGGTTTTTCCATGACTTTCACTTCGGCTGAAGTGGAGAAAACCCGCAGATATTCACACGGATACTGGAAGTGGAAACCGTCCGAGAAGGCTATTTCCAGCAGTCTCGATTTCTGATGCAGATTGATTTCGGTTGGGACCGGATTGGTTTTTTCAACATTCATTGATTTAGATCAGGTTTATTAGCTGTTGCTAATTGATGTCACGGGGCGCTTATTCTAACCATAAACTATAGATAAGGTCCCTTAATTCGACAAAGGATAATGATTCTCGATAAAACCCAGGGGGCGAAAAACATATCTTTTTGATTTTACTAGCTTTTTAAAATCAATTTTGCCATAAGAAAAATTTATTGCTCTAGTAGTAAGTTTGTTTGGTGTTCACTCCACAACCAGCTATTGTGCATCACCGGCTTAACCAGTTAGCTTTGCATTTTTACTGGTATTGCGCCTACAATATGCCCCCTGCTTTTTGCGCCTTGGGCTATTTGACTGACACACGATTTGTTCAGGCGGGCGCTGAGTAGACAGGTGTCAACCACGATGTGGGTGGCGCGTTAGTCAACACTGAAACTGAAGTGGTGATTAATCAAAAATAAATTCTTTTCTCTGGCACCAGACTTTTCATGATGCTGCCGGGGAGCAAGGCTCCGAAGGCTGACTTGGGCTGATCGGGGGAAGTTTCAATTCTTCATGGCTACTTTGTGAGTCAGAAAGATGATGAAAAAGGTAGAAACCATAACTAGCAGCTATTCTGCAACTTATGTTCTCTGCTGCAACTGCAATTGCAAACTAAAACTCTAGGAGTTAAGAAAAAATGCCTACTTTTGTACGTACAGAAAAGTGTGACGGATGTAAAGGCCAGGACCGTACGGCCTGCATGTACATTTGCCCACACGACCTGATGAAGTTGGACAAAGATGGTTCAGAAACTGGCCATGCCATGAAGTCTTACAATCAGGAACCTGAGCAGTGCTGGGAATGCTATTCCTGCGTGAAGATCTGCCCACAGAACGCCATCGAAGCTCGTCACTATGCTGACGTTGTACCTTTGGGCGGCTCTGTACAGCCTCTGCGTGGTACCGACTCAATCATGTGGACTATCAAGTTCCGTAACGGCAACATGAAACGCTTCAAGTTCCCGATTCGCACAACTGCTGAAGGTTCAATTGACCCTTATGCTGGCAAACCTACTGCTGAAATGTCCAAGATTGGAGAGCCTGGTTTCTTCAACCACAATGAGCAGAATGGTTACCGTGCTGGTGATCCAAGCGAATTGATCAACAAATAACTAAGAGGTTTTTATAATGGCCGAATTTGGTAATCCTGAAGTCATCGAAGAAGAAGTAGACATTCTACTGATCGGTGGCGGTATGGCCTGCTGCGGTACAGCATTCGAAATTCCACGCTGGATTGAAGCATCAGGTGCAGACCTTAAAATCAAACTGGTAGACAAGGCTGCTATGGACCGTTCTGGTGCTGTTGCACAGGGTCTGTCTGCTATTAACACATACATCGGATCCGAGCAGGATCCAGCTGACTATGCTCGTATGGTTTCTAATGACCTTATGGGTATCACCCGTGATGACCTGGCTTATGACCTGGGTCGCCACGTTGACGAATCTGTACACCTGTTCGAAGAATGGGGCCTTCCAATCTGGAAGACAGATGAAAACGGTGAGCGTCACGACGGTTCTAAAGGCATGACAACATTGAAAGATGGTGGCAAACCTGTACGTTCCGGTAAGTGGCAGATCATGATCAACGGTGAATCCTACAAGTGGATCGTCGCTGAAGCTGCCAAGAAGGCTCTCGGTATCGACAACATCCAGGAACGTATCTTCATCGTCAAGCTGGTCAACGACAAGAACGATCCTAGCCGCATCGCTGGCGCTGTTGGTTTCTCAACACGTGAAGACAAGATTTACGTATACAAGGCCAAGGCTATCCTGCTGGCTGCCGGTGGTTGCGTAAACATCTTCCGCCCACGTTCTGTTGGTGAAGGTACCGGTCGTGCCTGGTATCCAGTATGGAACGCAGGTTCAACTTACTCAATGGCTGCTGAAGCCGGCGCTGAGCTGACCCTGATGGAAAACCGTTTCGTACCTACCCGTTTCAAAGACGGTTACGGTCCTGTTGGCGCATGGTTCCTGCTGTTCAAAGCACAGGCGACTAACGCTTTCGGCGAAACTTACATGACTCGCAACAAAGAATTGCTGGACGACTATCCTCCATATGGTCAGGCTGCCGTTCCTGCTTCATGTCTGCGTAACCACCTCATGCTGAAGGAAATGAAAGAAGGTCGTGGCCCTATCTGGATGGACACCGTGACTGCTCTTGCTAACCTGCGTGAAACCCTGTCTCCTCGTGAAGTTAAGCACCTGGAAGCAGAAGCATGGGAAGACTTCCTCGACATGTGTGTTGGTCAGTGTGGTATCTGGGTTGGTGAAAACATCGAGCCTGAGAAGAAAAACTCTGAGCTGATGCCTACCGAACCGTACCTGCTGGGTTCTCACTCTGGTTGCTGCGGCATCTGGACTTCAGGTCCTGACGATGTTGGTGCACCGACTGAAGAAACTGAAGCTGGCGTTCCTGAGCACCTGCCTTCTGGCTGGAACTGGGGCTACCGTGGCATGACCACTGTAAACGGCCTGTTCACAGCTGGTGACGGTGTTGGCGCTTCTGGCCACAAGTTCTCTTCTGGTTCACACGCAGAAGGCCGCATGTGTGCCAAGTCAATGGTCAAGTACTGCCTGGACAATGCTGATTTCTCCCCGGAACTGGATACTTCAGTAGAAGACCTGGTTGCTGAAATCTACCAGCCTGTTCGTACTTACCTTGAGCACAAGGACTACACCACAGCAATCGACGTTAACCCTCACTACATCACTCCCAAGATGCTGCAGTTCCGTCTGCAGAAGATCATGGACGAGTATGTAGCAGGTGTTGCTACTTACTACACAACCAATGCCGAAATGCTGAAAGTTGCTGGTGAGAAGCTCGACATGCTGAAAGAAGACGCTGAGAAGATGCGTGCGAAAGACCTTCACGAACTGCTTCGTGCATGGGAAAACTACCACCGCATCCTGACAGCTGAAGCTCACATGAAGCACATCGAATTCCGTCAGGAATCTCGTTATCCCGGTTTCTACTATCGTGCAGACAAGAACTTTGTCGACGAAGAAAACTGGCACTGCTTCGTTAACTCAATCTATGACAAGAACACCAAAGAGTGGACATGCTTCAAGCGTGCTCACGTTGACCTGGTCGACAAGTCAAAACTGTTCAAGTAATCACTCGAACAGGTGAGTTAAAAGAATCCGGGTGCCTGAGGGTGCCCGGATTTTTTGGTTACGGGCAATTCATTATTTGCCCCATACCTTCGTTAAATAAGGTTTTGTGATTCTCATGTATTGGTATATACATTCCGAGTCCCAAAACCTTATTTGCCTCGGTCTGATGCAATTACTGAATCGCTTTGGACTGTAATAAACATATATTTATGGTGATGTCATGAGCGACGATAATAAATTCGAATTTGAACTTCCGTATAACAGCCCGGTTTTGCCTGTGCGTCTTGAACTCGAAGACGATCTGAAATTTCGCTGTCATCGTGGTGTATCATGCTGGAACAAATGTTGTTCACATGCGGATGTCACTCTTGCCCCTTACGACATCATTCGTTTAAAGGATCGCCTTGGTATGGATACCAGTGAATTCCTGAAAAAACATACTGTGCCCTTCCAGCTGGACGCACACGGTGTTCCAGGCCTGAAATTACGCACTGATGATGATGCCGCTTGCCTGTTTATGCAGGAAGAAGGCTGCAGCGTATACACTGATCGCCCTACTGCCTGCCGTTATTACCCGTCCGGCGTACTGTCGATGAAAGCCGTGGACGAAGCCACAGATGAGATGCATTTTCTGCTGGTGAAAGAAGACCACTGCAAGGGTCACGAAGAAGACCAGATGCAGACCATCGCCGAATACAGAAAGGACCAGGGCGTTGAAGAATATGACGACCTGAACAGGGAGTGGTACCAGATCATTTTAAAGAAAAAATCGACCGGCCCCGCCATCGGCAAGCCGTCCGAGATGAGCCTGCAGATGTTCTTCATGGCCAGCTACGACATGGACCGCTTCCGCCGCTTCGTCATGAGTGATGCCTTCATCAAGATGTATGACCTGACAGATGAAGAATACGAGCAACTCGAAAAAGATGACATCGCTTTGATGAAATTTGGCTTCCGCCTGATGAAACAGGTTTTCTTCGGTGAACTCACCATCAAGGAACGCGAAGGCGCCTGGGAAAAACGCGTGGAAGAACGCCGTGAGATTCTCGAATACCGCAGACAGGCTGAGATTGCCGAGCATCAAAGAAAACAGGAAGAAGCGCGCAAAGCTGCTCTTGAGTCTGGCAGTGAAAGCGAAGGCACTGATCACTAACCCCTTTACGATGAGCGATACAGTCACAGTTGGTATATTATCCGACACCCACGGCTACCTGGATCAGCGTATAGCTGAAGTTATACGCGATTGCGACTATGCGATCCACGCCGGCGACATCATGGGCGCTCACATTCTCGAACAGCTGCACCCACGCAAGGTTGTCATCGCCGTGGCTGGCAATAATGATGTAGCTGCGATGTGGAACAGGAATGAAGCCGATATCGTCTCTGCACTACCCAAATCAACCAGCCTGAAATTACCCGGCGGTACAATAGGAATCGAGCATGGCCACCGGCTTGGCGGCTTCCCTGATCATGATCAACTGCGCTGGGACCACGCGGATGTGAAACTGGTCGTATACGGACATACACACAAACGCATCATTGATAAGCAGGCAGAGCCCTGGATTGTGAACCCGGGCGCCGCCGGCAGGGAAAGAACCAAAGGCGGTCCATCCTGCCTGATACTCAGCGCCAGTGAGGTTGAGTGGACAATAGAAACGGTTTTATTTGCGGATACTGAGGCGGCGTAAAAAAGACAGTTTGCAGTTATCATTTGGCAGTCATCAGCATAAAACAAACACTGCCTACTGATAACCGTCGACTGCAAACTATAAGTTCTCAGACTTTAATATAGATCCAGCCTTTTTGCAGACGCTCCGATATAAGCTCCTGCGCTGATTTATCTGTCACTGCTTTTTCCATCATCACGACCGGCTTGCCTTCTTTTTTCTCGATCTTGTCGATAGAACGCATGCACGCATAGAGCGACACATTTTTATTGTTCTCGACGATCCCTTCTATGCGATCCACGTAAGGTGAAACGCCAACCCGAAGCATGTTGATGCCTTCCTTGTAAGTCACAATATCCAGTTTCATCGGTGTACCAGCATCTCGATAACTGGCCAGCAACTGCTCTGCCTCATCGAGAGCGCCATTTACTGCAGAGATATCACCAGTCGTCACATGCAATATGATTTTGCGCTCAGCCCTGTCAACCTGCTTAGTATGCTTGTAGTACTGGAAAACGTCCTTAGCCGAGGCCAATTCCATTGAACGTGCCGCGTCATTTACGACCCAACCTGCCAGCATACCTATGGCCAGCATCAAGCTGGCAGCAATCCCTTTCCATAAATAACGGCTGCTGAAACTGTCGTCCGGACCTTTCCTGTCGTCTGATTCCGGCACCTTTTCGTAGGCGTAACCTACCAGTTCTCGAACAGCCTTGAGCTGGCACACCCGTTCGCGCAACGCTGCGTCATCCAGTATTGAATGCCGAATGTCATCCTTCTCATCAGTATCTAACTGATCGTCTATAAACAGATTGAGCTTTTCATCTGTGTACGTTTTATCGTTCATTATTTCACCCTCAACAACTTGACCGGGATCTTTCCCTCACCAGCCAAATCAAGTAACTGCTCCTTCAAATTTTGTCGAGCCCTGAATAAACGGCTCATTACCGTGCCAATTGGAATGTCAACAATTTCCGCAATTTCCGCATAACTGAAACCAGCAAAATCCGCCAGTGTTACAACCTCTCTCAAAGGCAGGGACAAACGCTCAATGGACGACCTTACCCTGCCGACAATTTGCGACTGCTGATAGCTGTCAGCGTGATCTGGCTGGCTTTCATCGCCAACATCAAAAAGCTCAACATTTCTGCCCTGCACACGCAGGTAATCGTGCCAGTTATTCAGCAGGATCCGATATAGCCATGTATCCAGCGTTGCCTGGTCACGAAGGCTATCCGCCTTCTTCATGGCCTTGAGCATGGTTTCCTGGACCAGGTCATCGGCCAGCGAAGTATTGTGGCACCAAGAGTAGGCAACCCTGTACAGCTTGCTTCTTCTGTCCGCAAACTCCTGCTTGAGCCGCGCTGCTGCAAACAGATTTTTTATTGTTTTCATGTATTCTCCTTTCTCCTCATTTATAGACGCATGACCCCTGTATTTATTCCCATGCAACACGGTCTGAACCGTTTCTGAATAAACTACGGGCGACTGTCGTCTACAATAGAGTAACAAAATTCCACAGCCGTCAGGGACATTTATATGCCATTGTTTTTACTAAGATTTTCTTGCCATATTTCGAAATTATCCATAGGCGCCCTGCTGTTTTTGTACGCGCAATCGATAATTGCTTCGCCCGATGTGCTGCTCGAAGGCGTGGATGGCAACAGGCACAATCTCAACGAATACATAGGCAAAGGCAAATGGACAGCTCTCAATATCTGGGGTACCCGCTGCCCGCCATGCCTTGAAGAGATGCCCGAACTGGTTCATTTCCATGATGACTACAAAGACTCGAAAGCCATCGTAGTCGGTGTCGCGATCGATTTTCCGAGTTACGGTTATGCCGACAAAGGCCAGGTAACAGAATTCATCAATAATCATCTGATCGAGTTTCCGGTATTGCTCAGTGACGCAAGTATTTCTGAAAAAATTGGAGCAGGCAGGCTTGAGGGCCTGCCGACAACCTATCTGTATACACCGGAAGGCAAGCTGGTCGGCATGCAGGTTGGCGGCATAACTAGAAGCATTCTAGAAAAATTTATCAACAGGCACGAGCGCGAGACCAGTCCAGCCCCAGATAGTTCAATAAAAAGTGAATAACTCTTCAGTTCACCCGTCTGAAGTAAGAAGTTATATAAAAAACGGCTGATGGATATTTCCATCACCAAAATCACATACCCGATGGAGGCATCAATGATAAAGCTTTTGCAATCATTCTTACTTGTCATGCTGACCAGCATTGTGTTTCAGACATATGCTGCGCAGGATGACAAACCTTTCGCCGAACACAAAGTTGTTCTTCAAATCAGCGATGCTGATCCGACCAAACAGACACTGGTGCTCAATGTAGCCAACAACCTGGTGAAAGCCTACGGCGGACCAGACAAGGTTGACGTCGAAATTGTTGCCTTTGGACCCGGCCTGAGACTGATGTTTGATGATAACGGTAACAAGGGGCGTATCAAAGGCCTCACCGACAATGGCGTACGTTTTGCAGCCTGCGGCAACACCATCAAAAAGATGACATCGAAACTGGGACACCCACCGAAGATAAACAGCCAGGCCAGCGTTGTTCCAGCCGGTGCAGCACGCATCATTGAACTGGTTGAGCAGGACTACATCCTTATTAAGCCCTGATTCGATTAAACAGAATAATAAATAGTAAAAATATATATATTTCGGAGGATTAACAGTGATTCCAAGTAAACGAAAAATTACCTTGCTGGCAGCCGGCATCGCAGGCTGCCTGTTAACACAAACGGCCTACAGTGCAAACTGGCTGATGCTACAGGGTACTGAAACCGCAAAACAGGGCCAGGCACCACGCGCGCATCTGTGGGGTTTCATCCAGGCGCAGTACCAGTATGACAATAGCGACCCCAATCCTGCCGGCGGCTATGTACCGCCAAAACTGATCGGCCCCAACCTGGATGACCAGGACGGATTCAATGTCAACCGGGCCCGTATCGGGGTTCGCGGCACCGGTTTTCCACTGGACTCGAAAGTAAACTATTTCATACTCGCCGAATTCGGCAACAACGGTATCACCTATGGTGATGATGGCAAGCACCTGACGGATGCCAGTGTCACCCTGAACCATATACCCGGCGCGCGTATACGCATGGGCCAGTTCAAATACCCGGGCGCGGAAGAAGGCCTGCAGGCTATTCACGTGTTTGATTACATCAACTTCACCTCCGTCACCAATCAGTTGCTGCTGGAAAGATTTCCAACAGCCACAGATTCCAACCAGGCCCCGACAGCAACTCCCAATGCCGACATGAACCAGTATTCACAGTCCGTTGGCGCGTTCCGCGATGTCGGTATCCAGTTATTTGATACCTTCAAGGTAAGTAACTGGGAACACAGCTATGCCATCATGTTGGGCAACGGTAATGGCATCAACCGTGGTGACAATGACAGCAACAAGGATGTGTATGTGTACTGGTCATCTGAAATGGTCTTTGGCGGCAAGGGCGGTCGGCGTGAAGGCTGGAAACTGTTTGCATGGTACCAGGATGGCAAGCGCACGAATGCATTTGATCCGACCCAGGAACAGGACCGCACCCGTGCCGGCGTCGGTACCAAGTACCTGAAAAAACCGTTTCGCGTTACCGCAGAATACATGGATGGTGAAGGTATGATCTTCCAGGGACAGCACCGTCCTGCACATATTTTCAACAACGAAGAGGCCAACGGTGGTTACATCGAGGGTGGCTGGTATATCGGAAATACCAACCTGGAA
>CALLCZ010000026.1 GCA_937998645.1 uncultured Gammaproteobacteria bacterium | reverse complement strand
AAGCTTACGTGCACGAAGACCAGCCTGAACCGTGATAGGCACGATTGATTAACACGCTGTATTTTAATCATCATGGCTTTATTCCAAATAGCCAACGTCATATCAGTTTTCTACGCCGCCTGGTGAGAAATGCGGGTTAGTGATGTGATACGCAATTCAACACTGGTTATCTGGAGCTCACGAATTAACAATCTTGCAATATCGAAATCCTTGAAGATGGGGTTCCGATTATGTGTCACGGTTGTGATCAGACAGGGCCTGTTTAATTCAAAGTAACGGCCGCGCCGCAAGTCCCTTGCATGGTAATACATTGCTTTATCTTTCCTTTATAAGTCATTGTTTATTTTATTCTATTTCATTCAGATTAACGGCTGTTCGCGGCTAAAGTCGCTCCTACGAGTGACAGTGGAGGCACGAGTTACGAGGGACAAGGATAGGTGTATTTATCGCGAGAAAAATGTGTTGAGTCTGTCGACTAGCTGGGCCTAAATCATTTAAGTTTTTACTCGTCCCTCGCTACTCGTCACTTGTACCTGCATTTTGTAGGAGCGGCTTTAGCCGCGAATTCGGTTACGCTCAACGACACCAATTAGCCAAGCTTTTCCTGCAGCCAGCTCCTGGCTGCGCTCAATGCCTTGTCGATGTTCTCCGGCTGGCTGCCGCCTGCCTGGGCCATGTCGGGACGTCCGCCGCCTTTACCGCCGACTTCGGCGGCAGCGACGTTGACCAGGTCACCGGCCTTGATCACGGATGTCGTGTCTTTGGTGACACCGGCAACGACACGCACCTTGCCTTCGTCTTCGCTGATCAGAACGATCGCGGCGCTGCCCAGTTTGTTCTTCAGCTGGTCCATGGTATCGCGCAGCGCCTTGCTGTCGGCGCCATCAAGTTTCGCCGCTAACACATTGATACCATTGACTTCTTCTGCCTGTGCACTGAGGTCTGTTCCAGCCTGGCTGGCCATCTTTAACTTCAAATGGACCAGTGTTTTTTCCTGTTCGCGTAAACGCTCGACCAGCTGGTGAACCTTGCCTTCGACTTCATCACGACTGCTTTTCAACGTATCTGCAATATCATCGATCTGGCTCTCACGCTGCTCGGCCCAGGACACAGCCCCGGTTCCGGTCACGGCCTCGATGCGGCGAACACCGGCCGCGATACCGGTTTCAGCCACAATCTTGAAAAATCCGATATCTCCGGAGCGCTCCACATGTACACCGCCGCATAACTCGGTGGAATAGTCGCCCATGGAAACAACGCGCACCATGTCATCATATTTTTCACCGAACAGCGCCATGGCACCGGCTTTCTTCGCTTGTTCCAGCGGCATTTCCACATCCGTTGTTTCGATGTTGCGCATGATCTCCTCGTTGACCTGGCGCTCGATGGCATAAATCTGTTCGCGGGTAACCGGTTCGAAATGGGAAAAGTCGAAACGGGTTCGTTCAGCAGTCACCAGCGAGCCTTTCTGCTGCACATGGTCACCCAGTACATTACGCAATGCCGCATGCATCAGGTGTGTTGCAGAGTGATTGCGCTTGATCGCCTCGCGCAGAGTATTATTGATCTCCGCATGCACGCTATCGCCTTTATTCAGGCTGCCAGAATCCATGATACCGATATGTAGAAAAGCCTTGCCCTGTTTCTGCGTATCTTCGACAAGGAACACCGCGTTGTCGGTTATCAACTTACCGGTATCACCGACCTGGCCACCTGATTCGGCATAGAACGGCGTCTCGTCGAGCACGACAACGGCTCTTTGATCAACGCCAATCTGATCGACCGGCTCGCCTTCGACAAACAGTTGAAGAATCCTGCTGTTCTGCTCTATTTTTTCATAGCCTGAAAATACCGTGTCTTCATCAACCTCGATTGTCTGGTTGTAGTCCAGACCAAACTGACTGGCAGTACGCGCGCGTTCGCGCTGCTGGTCCATCGCGACTTCGAAACCGGCATGGTCTACCGTCAGCTTGCGTTCACGTGCGATATCGGCGGTGAGATCAATCGGAAATCCATAGGTATCGTAGAGACGAAATGCGGTTTCACCCGAAATCGTTTTCCCTTCCATGTTGCTGATATCAGCTTCAAGAATACGCATGCCCTGGTCCAGCGTTTCCGCAAAGCGTTCTTCCTCAAGCTTGAGCACACGTACGACATTTTCGCTGGCAGCCACCAGTTCCGGGTAGGCCGCGCCCATTTCATCCCTGAGCGGCTCCACCAGTTTGTAGAAGAACGGATCGGTCATGCCCAGCTTGTGACCATGGCGTGCAGCACGCCGAATAATGCGCCGCAGTACATAGCCGCGGCCTTCGTTGGACGGCATCACGCCATCCGTGATCAGGAAGGCACAGGACCGAATATGGTCGGCAATCACGCGCAGCGACTTGCTCAGCAAATCGGAAGTACCGGTCGCATCAGCGGCAGCCTTGATCAAATGCTGGAACAGGTCGATGTCATAGTTGTTGTGCACCCCCTGCATGATCGCCGCCAGGCGCTCCAGTCCCATACCGGTATCGACCGAGGGTGCCGGCAGGTTGTGCAGTTCTCCGTCACTGCTGCGGTTGTACTGCATGAACACCAGGTTCCAGATTTCTATGTAACGGTCACCGTCTTCATCGGGCGTGCCCGGTGGGCCGCCGGGGATGTCTTCACCATGATCGTAGAAAATTTCCGTGCACGGACCGCATGGACCGGTATCACCCATGGCCCAGAAATTATCACTTTCATATTGCTTACCGCCGGGCTTATCCCCGATACGGCTGAATCGATTTTCGTCGACACCGATCTGCTTCAGCCAGATATCCGCTGCTTCGTCATCTTCTGCATAGACCGTGACCCAGAGCCTGTCTTCCGGCAGGCCGACTTCTCTGGTCAGAAACTCCCAGGCATACTGAATCGCATCCTGTTTGAAATAGTCACCAAAACTGAAGTTACCCAGCATTTCAAAGAAAGTATGGTGGCGAGCCGTGTAGCCGACATTTTCCAGGTCATTGTGTTTGCCGCCGGCACGCACGCAACGCTGGCTGCTGGTTGCACGGGTATAGTCACGTTTATCACGGCCCAGAAATACATCCTTGAACTGCACCATGCCGGCATTGGTGAACAGCAATGTCGGGTCATTGCCAGGCACGAGTGAACTGCTGGCTACGACCTGGTGGCCGTTCGCCTTAAAATAATCGAGGAACTTCTGTCGTAATTCAGCGCTGGCAATCATATCATATTTTACATTAAATATTATTCATAAGTTATTGATTAATATATTACTCTAATAGCTCATGTATCTCATCAAGAGCAAAACCGCGGTATTGCAGGTAACGAATACGTTTCGCTTTTTCCCGGTAATCATCACAACTCCTGTTACCAAACTTTTTGTCACAGGCGGCTTTGAGCACAGACCGCCAGTCGATATCACGGTCATATAAATAATGTCCGAAGTCGCTTTCTGCAACGCCCCTTTCCCTGAGCTCAAGTGCAATCCTCAGCGGACCATAGCCCTTGCCCATGCGCATATGGATATACGACTCGGCATAGCGCTGGTCTGACAACAGGCCTTCCATTTGCAAGCGCTCAACTGCCTGCTCTATTTCAGCGTCGTCGATATCTCTGAGCTTCAGTTTTCGACGGATTTCAAACGCAGAATGCTCGCGTCTCGCGAGCATTCTGACAGCTGTGTCCAGCGCAGCCAAGGGCTAAGGTGCTACCAGGCTGGAAATACGCGCTAGGCTTCTTCCAGCACCGGAGCCTCCTGTGACTCCACGTCAAGATCCAGATCCCGGCCCGGTTTCAGCAACAACATGTCACGCAGCTTTTGTTCGATATCAGCTGCGATGTCCGGGTTGTCCTTGAGGAACTGGCGCACCTTCTCCTTACCCTGGCCAATACGGTCGCCGTTGTAGCTGTACCAGGCACCGGCCTTCTCGATCAGCTTGTGCGCAACACCCAGTTCGATCAGTTCACCCTGGCGGGAGATGCCTTCGCCGTAGAGAATTTCGAAAGTGGCGATTTTGAACGGCGGTGCCACCTTGTTTTTCACCACCTTGACCTTGGTGTCGTTGCCGACCACTTCGTCGCCCTGCTTGATGGCGCCGGTACGACGGATATCCAGTCGAACCGAGGCATAGAATTTAAGCGCATTACCACCGGTGGTTGTTTCAGGGCTACCGAACATAACGCCGATTTTCATGCGAATCTGGTTAATGAAGATCACCAGTGTATTCGAACGCTTGATGTTGCCGGTGAGCTTGCGCAGCGCCTGTGACATCAACCGGGCCTGCAGGCCCATGTGTGAGTCACCCATGTCACCTTCGATTTCCGCTTTCGGTGTCAGCGCGGCAACGGAGTCAACCACGACGATATCGACGGCGCCGGAACGCACCAGCATGTCGGTGATTTCCAGGGCCTGCTCGCCGGTATCCGGCTGTGACACCAGCAGTTCATCGACATCGACACCGAGTTTCTCGGCATACTGTGGATCCAGTGCGTGCTCGGCATCGACGAACGCAGCAGTGCCGCCGGCTTTCTGCATCTCGGCAATCACGTGCAGTGTCAGCGTGGTTTTACCTGATGATTCAGGGCCGTAGATTTCGACAACACGCCCCCTGGGAAGTCCGCCGATGCCCAGCGCGATATCGAGATTGAGTGAACCGGTGGAAATGGCAGAGACATCGGGTATTGCGCCCTCATCGCCGAGACGCATGACAGATCCTTTGCCAAATTGCCGTTCTATTTGTGATAAAGCCGCAGAAAGAGCCTTTTTACGATTTTCGTCCATTCTTTTTTCCCCGATGGTTTAATGAAAACTGCGACGGATTATCACACAGAAAAAACCAGCGGCATAGCGCCTGTCCGTACCTTTTTCAGTCTTGTATGACTGGACAGATTTAGCAACTGAAATCATACGCTTACCCGTCTTGCCCATAAAATTATTTTATTGAATGATAATGGTTGCTAATCGCATTTTCATCCAGTATGGTTATCTTGCTGGTCGCCGTTACCCTGCGTGGTATCGCGGTCAGGTATACAGTGCGACATACGGATGTTTCACCGGCAGGAGGCCAGAACCTTAATAATGAGATACGAGGAGTGAAGCAATGGTCTTGAATGTAGCTGGAAGACAGATTGAAACGGATCCACAGGGTTATCTATGCAACCTGGCTCAATGGAGTGA
>CALLCZ010000025.1 GCA_937998645.1 uncultured Gammaproteobacteria bacterium | reverse complement strand
CAGCCAGTGTGGTTCAGGTGACCATATTAACGTGACTTTTTCATATTCCTCGTCTACATCGGCGTGTTCATGAACCACCCTGTAGAGAAAAGTGAACAGGGATGCACGTCTGTTCAGTTGGCAGTGAACAAGGGTGTGGCGGTGTTCCGTGATGTCGAGCAAGTCACTAAACAGGTGAAAGTCATCTATATCCGGATTGTCCCAATCGACCGGGATGTTTACATAAGTAATACCTGACCTGGTGACCAGGCTGCCTTCATTTGCTATTGATCCAAGAGCATCTGGCGGTGCAAGGTTGATGACCATGTCATAACCTGCCTGTTTCAGGCCGATCAGTTGTTCTGCTGAAGGTTGCCCTGCAGTATCGATGCGCGTTGAAACGGATATAAGGTTTGGCGATGGTTCCGTATTTGATGTTCTGAAAAAGTCAGGTGTGTAAGCATATAGCATCGCACCCAGTACAATGCCTATGCAGAATATAATCATCATCCTGAGTTTAAAGTTTATGCTTGTTATCAACGTATTTGCCTGTCGTTAATGCTTCGTTTTTGCGATTCTGTGAAGTGTCTTGATAATTTCACCGGTAAGTCGCAAATATTAAAACGCATCGGCCTCAATCTCCAGGTAAGCGCCACTGATGTGCTTGCCAAGTTCATCTTCGTAACCGGACCAGTCATGATAATCCGATAGTTCATCATGGATTAACGGCTTCATCTCAAAGTCACTCAAGTCTTCTTCGAAGTATTTGCTGACGTTGTTATAAAGCGTGGAGAGGTAAGCATGGTAATTATCGAGCAGTTCCGCGCCTCCGGTTTTACCATGTCCAGGTACGACAACAGCGGGCTTCAGCTTTTTTGCGCTTTCAATGGTTTCGATATTGCCTTTGAAGCTTGCATCGACCATGCGAATGATGCGTTTGTTTGTAACGTTATCACCTGTAAACAGAACGTTATCCTGCTTGTACAGGATCATGATGTCAGTGACCGTATGGGCCTGGCCTTTATGAATGATCTGGAACTGGTGGCCGCCGATTGACAGGTCCTCGCCGCCCTTGAGGGCATCTCTTGCGTTAACAATGCTGGTGCCGTCCGTTGCGCCTTTCGTCATGTCGTGCATCAAGTCAAGCCAGTTCTGTCCTTCACCATTGTCGATCATTGAAATGGTTTTATGATGTGCATAAATGTCAGCGTCAGGGTAGGTGCGCTGGATAGCATCATTCCCCAGCCAGTGATCGCCGTGAATATGGGTATCGAATACCGCGATTACCGGCATATCGGTGACCTTGCGGATTTCGCGTAACAACATGTTGCCGGTATGCACGCTGCTGCCGGGATCGATAACAACGACGCCGCTATCAGTAACAATAAAAGCAGGGTTGTTCATGAAGCCTTCATTACTTTCATTCGGCAGTTCCAGCGGTCCATGGATGACGTAGACCTGATTGGAGACTTTTTCAGCCTCATATTCATCCAGGTAGCCTGCAATCGCGCTTTGTACAGAAATAATGACAAGTGCTGAAAACAAGTAAAGCTGTTTCATGTTTTTGCTCCTTTTTCGGAAGTGGATATGTGTATACCCACCAAACTTGCGATCAATACGGTCAGATAAATCTGGCCCATGGCGGCTTCAAGGAACGCAAGTGAGCGGGCAAATTCGTTGATGGGTGTGATGTCACCGTATCCCAGCGTAGTCAGGGTGACAAAACTGAAATAAGTAGCGCTACTCAGGTTAATGAGACTGTCGCCGAGATAACTGGCGGTGGTTTCAGGAATTTTGAAAGCATTGGAATCTACTCGTGCGATGATGGCATATATAAAACCACAGATATTTCCAAAAAATAAATACACGGATACTCCGGCGGCGATGATATTCAAATTCACCATTTTGGCGCGAAATATGTCAGCAAGTATCAATCCGGCTATATAGCAAAGGAAAAGTGCGGAGCCTGACAATGAAATGAGGTTCATTGTCTCAGTATTAGAAAAATTAACACCCCATGTTATTAACAGTGTTGGAACCATCAATATCATGCCGATCACAAGATGTATTTTTTTGTTCGAAATAACAATAATGGCTGCAGCAAATACAGCTGTAATTGCGATATCGACGACTGGACGTGCGTAAGCAGATGTTGAAAACAATGGTGAGACAAAAGATAGCAGAATCTGGGCTGCAAGCAGCATTTCATACTTGTATCGTGACATGAGAGTTCAGCTCCCCCTGTGATATACGTGTTTCGAACAATAGCACAAACAGGTGTTATACAGTGTTTGCCTTGTTGGCATCTTAAGTCAATTAGCCTAAGCTTGCGCCCCATGATAAACATGGCTTCAATAATCGCTGAAATGTGTCGCACTTCTGTAACTAAAAATGAACAACGGCGATAGCAGCAGCGACAATTCACGTATTGTAGCCGCTGTTGACCTGGGCTCAAACAGCTTTCACATGATAGTTGCCCGGCTGGACGAATCAGGCACGATCTCGGTAATTGACAGGTTGCGTGAGACTGTGCGCCTCGGCGGCGGGCTCAAGGAAAATGGCAACCTCAGCAAGGCATCGATGGAAACGGCGCTGGCTTGCACGGAACTGTTCGGGCAGAGAATTCGTGACTTGCCCAGAGGCGATGTGCGTGTTGTTGGCACCAATACTCTGCGCGTGGCCAGAAATGCCGAAACGTTTTTACGCGCCGCAGAAGAAAACTTCGGTCATCCGATAGAGGTTGTTTCAGGTCGTGAGGAAGCGCGACTGATCTACCTGGGTGTGGCACATGGCAGAGCGGCACGTAGCGGTAAACGCCTGGTGGTTGATATCGGCGGCGGCAGCACCGAGCTGATTATCGGTGAAGGCAAGGAATCCGAGCGGCGTGAAAGTCTTTACACAGGCTGTGTCAGTGCGAGCAGAAAGTATTTTGACGATGGCATCATTTCGCAAAAAAGAATGACCAGGGCAGTTATTGATTCCGAGCTGGTGTTCTACCCGGTGGGTCGTTATATGCGTGCAGGCAACTGGGAAGAGGCGGTGGGCTGTTCAGGTACGATCAAGTCGATTCGCAATATCACGCAGGCAGAAGGATGGTGTGAAAGTGGTATTACACTTGATGCCCTGTATCGATTGCAAAATAAAATGGTCAAGCAAGGCAGTGTTGAAAAGCTGAAACTGGAGGGGTTGAAGCCTGATCGTGCACCTGTACTGCCCGGTGGTGTTGCCGTGCTAACCGCAGTTTTCGAAACCCTGGGTATAGATCAAATGCGTGTTTCTGATCAGGCTTTGAGAGAAGGCCTGCTATACGACCTTGTTGGCCGTATCCTGCACGAAGACGCACGCGATGTTACCGTTCAATCGGCCATACAGCGCTGGAACCTGGATGCAGAACATGCGAACAATGTTACTGCAACGGTGAGAACCCTGTTCAACCAGGTCAAGGCTGACTGGGGATTGAGTGATGAACACCGGGATATCGTGGTTTGGGCTGCCCAGCTGCATGAAATAGGCTTGCAGATTTCACATGGTGCCTACCACAAACGCGGCGCCTACATATTGACCCATGCGGATCTGCCCGGATTCTCAAGACCGGAACAGGCCATGCTGGCAACTCTGGTATTAAGCCATCGCCAGAGGTTTCGCATGAATGCCTTCGATGACCTGGTCGAACCGGTCAGGGTACCGGGCGTTCGTCTCTGTGTTCTTCTGCGTCTCGCCGTGCTGTTCCATCGTGGGCGCACGGATGAGCAGGTCCCTGATGTTGTCATCAAGGTCGATAAGAATTTTGTCGAGCTTCACTTTCCATACGGCTGGCTTGATCAGCATCCTTTAACACAGGCCGACCTGGGCAAGGAGTTTGATTACCTGAAAGATGCAAATATTACTTTGCTGTTTGACTAGGCATCAATATTGATGTTTCAACGCAAAGGCGCTGAGACGCAAAGGGCGCAGAGAAAAGCTCTTTGTGTGTAAATCGCATCTTGTCATATCGATCGAAGGGAGTGATCTCCTTATGCTCGGGAGATGTCTCACGTAGCTTTACCTAAGTCATATTTGAATGCCTGTATAAACGAAGGCTTGCAGGTGAGATAGTTATGCTGGCAACGGCTAGCAACTCATGTCGGCCTACCGCTACAGTGAATATAGAGTTAACGCATCAGCACATATTCGCAACATAGCTCTATATTATCTTTGCGCCCTTTGCGCCCTTTGCGCCCTTTGCGCCCTTTGCGTCTTCGCGCCTCTGCGTTGAAATGAATTATTTTTTATATACTCAAAGCGACTTGACGGCTTCAAGCACTTCATCGACGTGGCCTTTGACTTTGACCTTGCGCCACTCCTGGCGTAGTACACCTTTTTCATCTATCAGGAAGGTACTGCGTTCGATGCCTCGAACCTGTTTGCCGTACATGTTCTTCATCTTGATGACATCGAATTGATTACACAGCTTTTCTTCCGCGTCGGAGAGTAAATCGAAATTGAATTTCTGTTTGGCCTTGAAGTTCTCGTGAGATTTAAGACTGTCACGTGACACGCCAAGTACTACAGTGTTCTGCCTTGTAAACCTGGCTTTGGCATCACGAAAATCCTGGCCTTCAGTTGTACAGCCCGGAGTACTGTCTTTCGGATAGAAATAAAGTACGACATTCTTTCCCTTGAAATCATCCAGGCTGATCTCCTTGTCGCCTGTTGCCGGTAATTTGAAATTTTTTACTTTTTTTCCAGTCTCGGCCATGTGTCTTTCCTAGTTTGTCGCTGTCATCGATGCATCAAGGTTTAACTCGTCGCACATATCGATAAACTCATCTCGCAATGCTTTTATAGCAATATCCGCAGGAATGGCGATTGTGATGCTGACAGCAAACATCGGTGTCGCTGTGTGCGCAGCAGCATAGCGTTCAGTGTGGAGGTCAACGATATTGATCTGGCGGCCTGAAAAGAAACTTGCCAGCGTGTGCACAATACCAGGGTGGTCAATCGCGACCACTTCCACTGTATATGGCACCACGGCCTGCGGACTGGTCTTGCTGCTGGTCATCTTCACCAGGATTTTCATTTTGAGTGTCTGTTCCAGGCTGGCTGTGTCACCGACAAAATCGTCGATTGACTGCTGTGGACCACTGACAAGCAGCAGCACGGCGAATTCTCCACCCAGCACACTCATGCGACTGTCTTCGATATTCAGATTGTGTTTGAACAGGGCCTTGCTCAATTCATCGACGATACCGGGGCGGTCATCACCAAGGGCTGTTATTACAAGTTGTTCGGACATTGTTATCGGATTTCTGTTTTTACGGGGTGTTGAGTGTAAACAAAGATTGATGGGATTAACAGGCGATATTCGTGTGTGTTATGAACTCGATAGTGTAAGCATTTTATTTCGCCCTGCTGGGCGAGTTACTTTTCTTTGCTTGCCCAAAGAAAAGTAACCAAAAGAAAAGGCATCCCGGGCGCTCGTGCTTCGCATGCCCTCAGCCATCTTCACTGCCAACGGGTCGTCTTGACTCGCATCCATGCTCGACAAGACTCGATTGACCATCCATGGTCAATCGACCCTACCAGTGAAGCTGTCGCCTTCGACTTGCTCAGGACAGGCTTCGGCGAGCTTAACGGGAAGAATATTCTCCCCGTGAAGTTTGCCGAGGCATTCGACTTTGGTAGGGAAAATCCGACATGGACGTCGGATTTAGCCTTGTCGAGCCCGGACGGCGAGTCAAGGCGGCCCGTAGGCAAAGTTGAATGCCTCGGGGACCCGAAGGGCAAACTGGTCGGGGCGGCGTTCTTTTGGTTACTTTTCTTCCGCTGTTGGAAGAAAAGTAACTCGCCATCAAGGCGAAATCAAATGTTCAGTACCGCATTGTTAGTGAAACTTGTTAGAAAAGCTTGAGCAATGAAAAAAACTAACCCAAATCCGCCAGTTCCCGATCCAGCAGGCTCGGTTCGTTCAGATTCAGCTCCAGCAGCCGCCTGAGGTGCGTCAGGCTGTCAACATCGATGTGTTGCCACTGTAATCCCCAGTTGCCGTTGTTCATCACGTGCGTGATTTTGACGCGGGCATGAATGGCTGTTTCTTCACCCAGGAACAGCGCCAGGGCACAGGGATTGCCGGTGTCTATGTCGAGATACTCCGGGGGTTCTACCAGCATGCCTTTGAGGGAGATGTCGAGTAAATTGCAACTCCACTCTTCATTTCCGCTCTGCATGATGATTTCTGCCTGAAAAGGTATACGTTGGTGGCTTCTTCTTTCCTGGGTGGACATGTCAATTTGCATCAATTTAGCGCATAGTTGGTTCTTTTGCTCATGAGTATAGACACAGGAAGCACTTTCCTCGTTGAAATTGCAGAAAAAAATTGATTAACTGTGCGACTTGCTTGTCCAGCCATAATCCCCTGGGGTAATTCATGTTTCGAGGTAGTATGGTGGCATTGGTAACGCCAATGTTCGCCGATGGATCAGTCGATTTTGACAGTTTGTCAAAACTGGTTGAAATGCATATTGAAAGCGGTACTGCTGCCATTGTATCGATGGGAACCACCGGTGAGTCGGCTACGCTGGATATGGATGAGCATTGCGAAGTCATGCGCCGCACCGTCGAGATGACTGCCGGGCGCATCCCTGTGATTGGCGGCACAGGGTCTAACTCGACAACCGAGGCGATAGAGCTAACTCGCTGTGCGCAACAGGGCGGGGCAGACGCCTGCCTGCTGGTGGCGCCGTATTACAACAAGCCAACACAGCAAGGTCTGTATCTGCATCATAAATTGATCGCCGAATCGGTCGATATTCCCCAGATTCTATACAACGTGCCTGGCCGAACCGTCTGCGATATGTTGCCGGAAACGGTAGCCCGACTGGCGGAAATTCCAAATATCGTCGGTATCAAGGAGGCAACCGGCAGCCTGGAACGTATGCACGAAATCCTTTCACGTGTGCCGGATGATTTCGATCTCTACAGCGGTGATGATGACACCGGTGTTGAATTTATGCTCCAGGGCGGGCATGGCGTCATCTCTGTGACTAACAACGTTGCACCAAAGGCTATGGCTGCTGTGTGTGAGGCCGCGCTCGCCGGTGATCGAGAAAAAGCGGTGGAACTTAATCAGCCACTCGAGGGTCTGCACAGGAATCTATTTCTTGAAGCCAACCCGATACCCGTTAAATGGGCGCTCAACGAGATGGGGCTGATTCCTGAAGGGATACGTTTGCCTTTAACACCATTAAGCAAAGAATTTCATGAACCATTGCGCAATGCTCTGCGTGATGCCGGAGTTTTATCTTGAGAAGCGGCTTTATAAAAATAAATGTGCTGATACTGGCGGCCCTGATTGTCGCTGGTTGTGGCAAAAACGATCGCCCTGAATACCAGGGTGCTGACTACTATAAGAGTCTGGAACTGCCGCCTGACCTGAACCTTGAAAAATCGTCAGCAGAAATGGAAATCCCGGAACCAACGGTGTCAGCCCTGGAAGACTTTCAATCCAGACATAAATTGAACAAGGCGGTTGCACCCGAGTTCAAGGGTATTCGTTTGAAGAATGATGGCAGCATGTACTTCCTCGAGGTTGATGCTGCGCCTGAAGTCGTCTGGCCAAAGATTGAGGCATTCTGGGAACACGAGGGTATCAGGCTGCTGCAAAACAGGCCGATGCTGGGCTTCATGCAGACTGACTGGACCACGCAATTGCAGATTCGCGAAGATGCGAATTACCTCACCAGGTTGTTCAGTAAAATCGAACCGGACTTCAGGGACAAGTTTCGTTTACGTGTCGAACCAGCTGCAGACCGAACCAAAACGCATATTTTTGTAGCGCACTATGGTATCGAGGTGTTCGTTGAATACGATGAAGACGGCTCGGGCCAGACTCAGTGGCGAGGGCGCAAAAGCGATATTGAGCTCGAGCGGGAGGTTCTATCACGCATGACCCTGTTTGCCGGTTTGAGCGAAAACCAGGCTGAAAGTCTGTTGCTGGATTACAAGCCGATGCAGTCATATGTCACTTACAAGGAGACTTTCAAGGCTGATGATATTGATCCCCCGTCACAGGGCGGGATGGATAGAGGCAAGATAGCCGTACTTTCGATGAGGGGCTCGATGGATTTTGTCTGGTACCGAACCATTCGCGCACTCGACAGACTGGAAATGGAAGATATTAGCCTGGACAAAAAGCATGGAAAAATCAGTTTCACCATGCCCGCCTATGATGGACAACCAGCTGGTGATGAAAGCTCTGGGTCCGGCTGGTTGTCGGGTTTGTTTGGGGGTGATGCCGATGAGAAAAAGTCGAGCAAAGCGGAGAAATTCGTGCTGGTGCTGGCAGAGCAGCCGGGCTATGTGAACTTCACCCTGCTGGATTCACGTGGTATGGAGGCAAGCAACGCCACAGCGGCACAGCTCAGGGCGGCATTGGCCATGGCGCTGGAATAAAGACAGTAACGAGGGACGAGTAACGAGGAGCGAGGGGTGTATCCCGTAGGCCGGGATACGGCTGAGCCGTTCCCCTTCGACAGGCTCAGGATGAGCGGCAGGTGTTCTGCCTATAAAAACCTCTGCGTCCTTTGCGTCTCTGCGGTGAATAATGCTTTTTACTTGTCTTTTTGAATCAGCGCGTAAGCAGAGTGGTTATGAATGGACTCGAAGTTCTCTGACTCTACAGTGTAGGCAAGAATACGATCATCCATGTTCAGCTGTGCAGCAATATCACGCACCATGTCTTCGACAAATTTTGGATTGTCGTAGGCACGCTCGGTAACCACTTTTTCGTCTGGCCTTTTCAGCAAACCATAGAGTTCGCTGGATGCCTGTGATTCAACAACATCGATGAGCTCTTCTATCCAGACAAACTGCTGCGTTCTAACGGTGACTGTGACATGCGAGCGCTGGTTGTGTGCGCCACGGTCCGAGATTTTTTTCGAGCACGGGCAAAGACTGGTTACCGGAACCACGACTTTGACATTCATCGTGTTGGTGTGATTTCGACGTTCACCCATCAATGTAACTTCGTAATCCAGCAGGCTTTTAACGCCTGATGCCGGTGCGGCTTTATTGACGAAGTAGTGGAATGTCATCTCTATATGACCGCATTCTGAATCCAGCCGGTTGGTCATCTCGGTGAGCATAACCTTGAATGACTCAACGGTTATTTCCCAGTCGTGGTTATTGAGGATCTCGACGAAGCGAGACATGTGCGTTCCCTTGAAATCATGCGGCAGGTCGACGTACATGTTGAAATTGGCAACTGCGTGCTGGACATGACCGGAGCGGTCTTTTACCTGGATGGGGTGGCGAATGTCCTTGATGCCGACCTTGTCAATATGGATCGCACGGTTATCGCGACTGCTTTGCACATCCACCATGTCGGATGCTTTAGTCGGTTTGGCGTCGATGGTGTCATTCATGTCATTGATTCTCTT
>CALLCZ010000024.1 GCA_937998645.1 uncultured Gammaproteobacteria bacterium | reverse complement strand
GCCTAGCGATACCAGTATTTCACCAATCAACCTGTAATTTTTTTTCTGCTCGGTAAGTGCGATCTCGACCTGGTCATAGGTAACCAGGCCTTTTTCAATCAACTCTTCACCGAGCCGCTTTTTCTTCTTTATAACTGCTGGTGCGTTCATGATTACTGCCTGGCCCCGAGATATGCAAGCCTGTTCTTAACAGCATCTGTAGAAAAGCTGATATTTTTTCCAGCCGCGAGCTTCAGACTGTCCTCATAATAGGCTTTTGCCTCCCTGTGCTTACCAATCTGATCCAGGCTTACAGCCAGGTTATATGCATAATCGGCATTGCTATTATCTGCTTTCCAGGCATTAAAAAACGCCTGCTGAGCTTCAGGCCAGCTTTTCCTCTGTACGTACACATTACCCAGCGCGAACTGAAGGTGAGCGTCATCAGGGCGGTATTCTATTAACTGCTTGAGTTTTGACTCGCTTAAATTGGCGCCGTGTGTCTGAGCTATATTTGCGAGCCCTGCGTGTGCATGAGGATCTCGAGGATCGCGTTCAAGCAACTTGATATATATGTCCCTGGCTGTTGCCACCTCATCCTGCTGCAAGGAAATAGCCGCTATACCAAGCAGGGCATCGTGATTATTCGGTTCATTCTCCAGTACTTTCTTATATTCTCTTTTCGATGATGCATAATCCTTTTTCTGATAAGACATCCAGCCACGTTCTAGCGCCTCACTCACTGGATCCCGCTTTTCTGCGCGCTGCACAGAGAACGTCTTATCTGCCTGTTGGCTTAAGCTGGATTTGGCCGCCTTGTCTGATAACTCATTTTCTGAGCTTTTCGCTCTATTGTCAGACTTAATGTTTGTTTCCAGCTGCTTATCTGTCTCTGGAACCACCGCCAATGAGGTCAGATTTTCCTCAATCTTTGTTTTTGACTTTAGCGTTGCCAGTGCAATCTGATGTTTGCGCTCCATTGACTCTATCTCTTCTACCATATTGAAATAGAAGAATGAGCCGCTGAAAGATAATATAAACAAGGCACCTATAACCACACCACCCCATGTCATCACTCGAGATTTTTTATGCTGGTTATTGGTTTTATGTATGAGTAGCTGTAAGGCCTCATCTGTAACAGTTGAGGGTATTGGGCTTATATTCTGCTCTTGAAACCCACGACCTGGCTCCTGTTTATTTTCTGCGACAGGGTCGTAGTGATATTCTTCAGCTGGAGAATGCGCATCATCGTCGAGAACGAGGTCAAGCTCTTCGGGCAGCTGTGCCTGTTCATAGCCATCATCATTCTGCTGCAGCTCTAAATCATTATCATCTTCCAGACCTGGCCCGGCATAAGCCTCTGCTTTTATGTCTGCAGAATCTGCAATTTGCTTTTCCTGAGCAGCTTTTTTCAGGGCATCCAGTAACAGGCTCATGTGTACACTCTTGTTTGATAAAACTCAAAACAGTGTTTACTGCTCGTCCTCGTTTGAGCCACTTTCACTCACCCGCGCAGTTTCTAACTTGTTTTTGTTTTCTTCATGCAGTTCTTCCAGCAGATATTTTCTGTATTCCTTGAAATCGCCGGTCAAACTTGCATCTTTAGTTACAACCGGACGAATGAATATAACCAGTTCTGATTTGACATACGTATCATCCTGGTACCTGAACAGGGATCCCAGTATCGGGATACTGGATAAAATAGGCACCCCCGTTGTCGATTTATCAATCTGATCCTGCATCAAACCGCCAATGACTGCTGTATCACCATTTTCAATCTTCAGTACTGACTCTATTTCACGCACCTGTATCACAGGTATTTCACTTACAACCCCTGCATCTGCCAGCGCCGGATTTGGATCGGCAACGAAACTTATAATTCGAGAAATGGTTGGCCTGACATTCAAGGTAACTACTTCGTTCTGATCGATGAAAGGCGTGACTGCCATAACAAGGCCGACAGGCACCGTATTAACATTAGTATCAATTGCCACTGTGGAGTTCTGATTGACCGAGCCGGGTACAGCTTCCACATCGGTGGTAAAATAAACCTCGTTATCGACAACCTTCAACAGTGCGCTTTGATTGTTGATCGCCATCACCTTCGGGCTTGATAGCACTTTCACATCGCCAAATGTTTCCAGTGCTTTCAAGGTAATATTCAACGGATTTCCATTAACAGTCTCTGCAATATTAAATGAGAAAAACGGCGTCTGTCCGAGATTACCGCCGAGCAAATCCTGCGTCGCTGCTGTGTTTGGATCACTGGTTACGAGTGTCCAGTCAATACCAGCCTGGTAGCGGTCGCTAAGCCTTACTTCAGCTATTGTTGCTTCTATAAGCACCTGCCTTTGTACACTGTCAAGAACCTGGTCAATAAAGCCCTTTATCTGTTCATGCTGCTTGGCAGTCGCTTTAACCGCGATCATGCCGCTTTCTCTGTTAACAATAATTTTGTCGCTGGTATCGATGTTTTCACTGCTACCGGCTTTCACTGCTTCACCGATAATACTCGAGATATTTAAGGTTAGTGATCTCCAGAACCGGTTGTTTGAACTGTTCTGTACAGTAGAACTCGAATCGTTACCGCTCTTGCCTCCACCGCCGCCACTCTCACTACCTTCCACATCAGCCGTACCGGTCGAGCTGATCTCTGACGAAACCTCAACGGATCCCGTGCTCAGGCGCGCTATATTCAGATATCCGATGCTATATGTTTTTAAATAAGGGGCATCAGCCTCTACCCGCAAGGTGTCATCAACAAGCTGATAGCGGATATTGGTTTGCTGTGAAATTCGATCGAGTATTTTAGGCAGTGTCTGGTCAATCGCATTCATCGTGACGCTGCCCTGTATATCATTATCAATATCGAGATTCAGCTTTGCATCTCTCGCCATCGAAAAAAGCAATTCACGAATTGGCACATCATGCACCACCACTGTGTATGTTTCGAGATCTGGCCTTTGTTCCGGCCTTGGCAGCACAGCAACATGCGCGACAGGCTCCGGAATGCTCTCTGCTTCTGGCTCTTCAAAAATGAGATGCCCGTCGGACACTTGAGGCGGATTGGACGCCCCACATCCTGCAACCGCCAATAGCCCAAATAACAAACTGCTTTTTATTATTCTTATATCCATCAAATTACCAGGTAAATAAACGCATTTTCATTACTGATCACGCTAAAAGCTTAACCGCTTGACTCAAGGTCCTTCCTGAGCGCACTTACACGACGCAAGAATGGCTTGCTAGCCTTCATCTCTGCCGGCAGATTTTGAAGTATGGAACGGGCAGTTTCTCGCGAGTCAAAATCGTTATACAAAACGCTGTACATACGACTTCCTCCGATCCTAGTTTCATAGACGTAAATCTTTTGAAAATCAAGAAGATCGGACGGGTCACGCAGAAAATCCTCGAGTGCTGTTACGTCCGCTATCTGTGTCATGAAGAGCTGAATACTGTAATGATCATCAGCTACTGTCCCCAGCCATTTTTCAGTTTCATTGAGGCGCTGATCGAGCAATGATTGCTTGATTCCACTTCCCATGACGGCTTCATCATTACCATTCTCAGCCTCAAGCTGTACAATTCGTTCGGATGTCTCTTCATTATGGGCTGTCAGTACTGGCTGAACAGCGGCATCAGCATTGCCTGAGGTAGCCTGCTTGCTGTCTGTTGGCATCTCAAATGCTGCACTGTCTCCACCAGGGTTTACCCACCCTGGCAGCATCGATCCAAGCCATAGCGCCAGTAGCAACGCAATAATGACTCCGCCTGCCTTTAACATGGGTTTAAAACTGAACGGCCTGGTAAAATCACTGTCTTTTGCTGCTGTAGAGACATGGCGAGCACTCACCTCATGGGTTCCCTCGGAGAAAGATGCCATTAATGCCTTGTCTGCAATAATGTTTATACGCCTGGACAGTCCACCGGAGTACTTCTCTACTGCGTTTGCGGTGCGCTGATTGAAAATACTGGGTCCTCGATAACCAACGGAACGTAACCTGAAATTCAGATAATCCAGGGTGTCCTCCGGCGGGAATGGGTCTAGATAAAAGCCGTGTGTAATCCGTTCCTTTAATTGCCTGATTTGCGGCTGTGCAAGCTTGTCATCCAGTTCCGGCTGCCCAAACAGCACCATCTGCAGCAACTTGTGCTGGTCTGTTTCGAGGTTACTCAAAAAACGGATTTCTTCCAGGGTTTCAGCCGGCATACTTTGGGCTTCTTCAACAAATACAACAACCTGGCGGTTACTCGCATGTTTTTTTAACAGATAATCCTGCAGTTTCTGCATGACATCCAGCTTGCTGTCATCATTTCGCACATCAAGATGCAGTTCGTGCGCAATGACATGCAGTATGTTATCCGGTGAAAGACTCGGGTGGGCTATGTAAACGATATCAACGACTTCAGACAGTTTTAGCTCCAGCATACGACAAAGCATTGTCTTGCCACTGCCTACCTCGCCAACCACCTTGATGATGCCCTCGCCTGATTTAATCGCATAAATCAATGCATCAAGTGCTGCACCACGCTTACTGCCTTCATAAAACATGCTGGTGTCGGGTGTTATTTTGAATGGCGGCCGATCAAGCCCGAAATGTTCAAGATACATTAACTGTGCCCCAATTTTTGAACCCGGCTATACAGGGTAGTTCTGTTAACATGCAGGGCTTCGGCTGCCTTGCTGATGTTATTGTTGTATTTTTCGAGTGCGATACGTATACAGCGGCTTTCTATATCGCCCAATAAATCATCAAGTTTGAGTTCACCTGCTTCAATCTGGCCAACAATATATTCATCCGTAAGCAACGGGCTTTGCTCGCTTAATGTTTCGGCCGATAGTTGAGTTTCAAGCTCATCATTCAACTGCTTACGCGACACGATACCGCCCGGATACTTGGTGCCCAATCGAATAACGATATTTCTAAGTTCTCGAACATTACCCGGGAAGGTATAGCTATTCCAAAGCTTCAATGCTTCATCATCAAGTGTGAATGGTGATACGGTATCTGCATAAAACTGCTGGAAGTGATCTAGCAGTAACTGTTTATCCTCCTCGCGATCACGTAATGGCGGCATGCGAATATGAAGGATGCCAAGACGGTGATAAAGATCTGTCCTGAAACTTCCCTTTGATACCTCTTCGGTTAAAACCCTGTTTGTCGCTGCAACAATTCGGGCCTGTGATTGATAAACCTGCGTTTCTCCTACGCGATAAAATTCACCGGTTTCAAGTACCCGTAACAGTTTGCTTTGCAATTCCAGAGGCAACTCGCCAATCTCATCCAGAAACAAGGTGCCTTTACCAACCTCGATAAAGAAGCCCTTGTGCTCACGCTCTGCACCGGTAAATGCGCCTTTTCTGTGTCCGAACAGTTGCGCTTCCAGCAAGTCCGGCGCAATGGATGCGCAATTAATCACCATGTAGGGTTCATGCATGCGCTTGCTGTTTTCATGCAGCGCCTTCGCAATCATTTCTTTACCTGTTCCCGATTCACCTTCGATCAGCACCGGAAACGGCGAATCAGCAAATTGTTGAATCTGGTTGCGTACAGCTTCAATGCCTGCGCTGTAACCTATGAGGCGTGTATCTGCATGCGTTTCGCGATTGATCTCAATCGTATGGAGTCGTTGCTGATGCTGTAAGCGGCTCAGTAGCAAGTCGGGGTCTGCCGGTTTGGCAATAAAATCTACGGCGCCCAATGTCAGTGCATGCTGGATATTGACATCATTATCCTGGCCTGACAGCACCAGAATTTTCATCATTGGATTATTGTTAATCAGTTCCTTGATCAACTCGAAGCCCTCCTCTGGCTTGTGCGGGTATGGTGGCAAGCCGAGATCGACCAGCGCCATGTCCGGGCAGGGTACCAGCACTGCTAACTGCCTCCTGGCAGCTTCTCTGGTACCTGCTGTGACCACATGATAATACTGTCCGAGCATAAAGCCAAGACTTTCAACAATCAATGGATCGTCATCGACAAGCAGCAATGTAGATTTGTGTTCTATGTCCTGTTTCATCGCAATTTCAGGCATACTTCGCCCCGTTTTTAGCAAATGTGTCCCCCATCTACCATATATAGCAGAACACACTATTAATACTGTTTTCTGCATGCATTTAGGGCGATTGAAGCCAAAATAAAAGATACAATCCTTCCATGTTCAATATCGTGTTGTACCAGCCTGAAATACCACCCAATACCGGAAATATTATCCGCCTGTGTGCGAACACGGGTTGCCATCTCCAGCTGGTCGAGCCCCTGGGTTTTGACCTGAATAACAAGAAGTTACGGCGTGCCGGACTGGATTACCATGAATGGGCAGAGGTCGAAACGCACCCTGACCTGGTATCGGCATGCAGTACCAGCGGCAATATTTATGCAATATCGACTCGAGGTTCCAGATCATACACTGATGCATGTATCAGGGCTGGAGATACACTGGTTTTTGGCCCTGAAACACGAGGACTGCCTGACAGTTACCTGGACTCACTCGATCAGAACAGGATACTTCGTATTCCGATGCTGAAAAACAGCCGCAGTTTGAATCTGTCCAACGCAGTGGCCATCGTTGTATATGAGGGATTGAGACAGAACAATTTTACTGATGAAACAGTAAAACTACTCTAGCCCACTAAATACACCAAGACGGACTAGATAAGTTCGGCGATGGATTTTCTCTCCAGCAGCGAACGCACTGCATCGTGCGGATGAAAGCCTTCATACAGCACTTTATGGACCTGCTCTATGATGGGTAATTCGACCTGGTACTTCTGACCAAGCCTGACTGATTCGAGGGAAGAACGCACCCCCTCGATTTCCTGACCGATTTTCTCGGCAATTTGCTGTTTGCTCAGACCTTGTGCCAGCAACAGTCCGGTACGCCGATTACGCGATTGATCATCCGTGCAGGTCAGCACCAGATCACCCAAACCGGCAAGCCCCATAAAGGTATCACGATTACAGCCCATGGCCTCACCCAGGCGCATCACCTCGGCCAGGCCGCGAGTAATCAACGCAGCCCTGGAATTAGCGCCAAAACCGAGGCCGTCAGCAATACCCGCCGCGATAGCCAGCGGATTTTTCATAGCCCCACCAAGCTCAACGCCGGTAACATCATTGCTGGTGTAGGCGCGAAAATAACCATTATGCAGACAGTCGCGCCACTCATTTGCCACTTCTTCCATATCAGAAGCGACAGTTATCGCCGTTGGCAAATCACGCGCAACCTCTTTAGCAAATGTTGGACCGGAAATGACAGCCAGCCTGTTGCACTGAGGTATTTCTTCATTGAAAACCTGGTGCAACAGCTTTCCGGTACCCTCTTCCAGGCCCTTACTGGCCCATGCAATAGACATGCCTTCGTTGAAAAGTGAAGAAGAAGATTTTAGAAAAGACCGGTAGGCATGACTGGGTATAACAATCAGAACCAGCAAACTGCCACCGCTCAGCGCGTCTTCCAGGCTGCTGCACAGCGCCAGGTTATCCGGGAAAACTACGTCAGGGAGATATTTTTGATTACAGCGCTCTTTCTGCAGGGCCTGAATATGTTCCGGGTGATTACCCCAAAGCCGGACATTCAATCCTGCCCGCGCCAGATGAATCGCAAGCGCAGTACCCCATGAGCCTGCACCCAGAACAGCAACGGTTTTATGCTGCGTACTCACGTGTTGATTTAGTGAGCAGTATCCTGAGCAGCTGCCGCTGCCTGTTGCTGCTGCGCCTGTTGCATATACAGCGCATTGAAGTTCACCGGTGCCAGTAGCAGCGGTGGAAAACCACCCTTGCTCACGAGTTCGGCTATGGCTTCGCGCGCAAACGGGAAAAGCGTTTCCGGACAATATGCGCCAAGCATGCCTCTCAGGTTATCCTGCTCGAAACCTGCGACGGTAAATATGCCTGACTGCGTCAGCTCAACCAGAAATGCCGTTTTCTTGTTCTGTTTTGCAGTCACGGTGATTTTCAGATCAACCTCAAATGCATCCTGACCGATTGATTTATTTGAGCTGTTCAGTTGAATATTTACTTCTGGCTGCCACTCGCCATCAGCAAAAACTGCAGGCACATTGGGCGACTCGAATGATACGTCTTTCAAATACAGCTTTTGTATTGAAAACTGCTGTTCCTGCGCCCTGCCCTCGGCTTGCCCATGAGCTGGTTGATTTTCCTCGGCCATGATGATTTCTCTAGATTAATGTTTGATGATTATTTTTTGGTGAGCGGCAAATTAGCCTCTTGCCAGTTCAGAATTCCGCCGGCAAGATTATGTACATCACTGAAGCCCGAACTTTTCAAAATTCTACAGGCTTTGCCTGATACATTACCACTGCGGCAATAGGCCAGGACAGGCTTGTTCTTGTCTTTTATCAGGCTATCAAGCTGGCTTTTTAGTGATGTAATCGGAATATTTTTAGCGTTCTTGATATGACCGTTGTTAAAATCAGTCGCCTCACGTACGTCGAGTACGACAGCGTCATCATTGTTCATTAGCCGAATCGCAGCCGTCGGGTCCATCTGGTTTGCCCTGCCCGACTGGTGTTCGAATTCAGCCTTGATAACAAGCGCCAAAACCACAAAAAAGGCACCAACCATGAGCATGTGGTTGCCTGCAAATTCGATTAATTGTTCCATAGAACCTGGATCATTTATAAGCAGATTTTATAAACACACCAACCCTGAACAGGTTTAATCATGTATCTTTTTGGCAGAACAGAACACTTCCTGCATCATGCCAATCAAGCGCAGTGTACGTGTATCACTCACACGATAAAACACCTTGTTGGCGTCTTTACGTGAAGCGAGAATTCCCTTATCACGCAGAATAGCCAGGTGCTGGGAAATATTGCTTTGTGATGTTCCCACCGATTCAACAATATCCTGTACACTCACTTCCTGGTCGCCCAGGGTACAGAGTATTCTAAGTCTTAACGGGTGAGACATGGCTTTCAGGGAGCGGGAGGCGCGATTGATGTCCTCTTCGCGGGTCATCAAAACAGTAGTTTCTAGATTTGCAACATTCATCATGAGAGTGACCTGACTTAAGTATTATTATAATTATATAAGTAAACAGCGATACAATAATACACGTTTTTTATTTAAAAAAAATACCAAATATCAGAAAACGGGCAGCATTTTATGTATTTTTTAGCGGCGCAATTCGCCTTGTTCTAAATCCAGAGCAACATTAAAAACACATATGTACCTCAGCAACAGCACCTCAAACTGCATCCATATCCTGTTATTTCTTCTGCTATTTCTTCAATCTCCTGTTTTTGCCTCCGACAATGATGATTTTGAACGTTATCAGAAAAAGCTGGAGATGGTCCAGAAAAGTATCGAAAAGGTAAAAAATCATCTAAAAAGCACGCGATACAAGCGCGGACATGTTGTAACAGAATTACAGCAGCTCGAAAGCAAGATCAGCGAGAATTCAGCGGAGCTGGATAAAACCGAAGCAAGAATAGACCGGCTTGATAACAACATCTCTGATTTGCGAAACGAACTCGCAAAACTGCAACGCAAACTGAATACACAGCGCCAGAGCCTGTCTGAGCAGATACGTGCGGCTTATGCGATAGGGCGGCAGCAGCAGGTGAAAATGTTGCTTAATCAGCAGGATCCCGCTGAAATGGGACGCGTTATCGTATATTTTGATTACCTCAATCGGGCACGCGAGAAGCACATTGCTGACTTTCTCGACAGTATCTCGGAAAAACGACGCGTGGAAGCGGCGTTGAAGACAACCCGGAAAGAACACGATGAAAGCCTGAAAACAAGGAAAAAACAGAAAAATACCCTGTTAAGTCAAAGAGTTAAGAGAAATCAGCTACTCGCTCGCCTGGAGCGGGAAATCAGCAACCAGGAGAAAAACCTGTCCGAACTGGAAGACAGCCGAAACCGGATCGAGAATCTGTTGATGTCTCTCGGCGAGCTGCTCGCAGATATTCCGCAAAGCCCGTCTGACTCACAACCATTCAAGCTGCAAAAGGGGAAACTGCCATGGCCTGCATCCGGCCCGTTTCTTGCCACGTATGGAGAACCGCGTAATCAGGGCGGGCTGAAATGGAACGGCGTTCTCATTAGCACAGCCCATGGCAGCCCGGTTCGTGCCGTCAGCCGTGGCCGTGTCGCCTTTGCCGACTGGTTACAAGGCTATGGTTTTATTACTATTATTGACCATGGCGAGGGGTATATGAGCCTCTATGGACATAATGAAACCCTGATCAAACAGGCCGGTGACTGGGTTAATGCCGGCGAGGTTGTAGCCACCAGCGGTGACAGCGGGGGACAGCCCATGCCTGGTGTCTATTTCGAGATCCGCTCAAGGGGAAAACCGGTGAATCCGGGCAGCTGGTGCTCCAGAAAGGCAAAACACCAGGCAAAGCTATAATAACCTCTTATCGGGAACAACTGGACGACCGACAGCTCTATATATAATAATGTCTAGCACTGGATACGAAATTATGCGTAACTGGGCTATAGTATTGATGGACAGGGCCATGTTGGCCTGGAGATATTCATGAGCAAACAATTCAAGACCGCGCTGGTATTGGTCTTCGGCATATTTTTAGGAATCTCGGCTTCACTGACAGGCAACGTGCTTGCCAATAAAGAAGAAGCAAAAGGATTACCGCTGGATCAGCTACGCAATTTTTCAGACATCTTTTCCCGTATCAAATCAGATTATGTTGAAGACGTAGAAGACGAAGTGCTTCTGGAACACGCCATTCGCGGCATGCTCTCCGGACTGGACCCGCATTCCACCTATCTGAGTCCTGACGAGTACAATGAGCTACGCATCGGCACATCCGGTGAATTTGGCGGACTTGGGATACAGGTCGGCATGGAAGACGGCTTCGTAAAAGTCATTTCGCCAATTGATGACACACCCGCATTCAAGGCCGGACTGAAAGCAGGGGATCTGATCATCCGCCTGGATGAACAAACCGTCAAAGGACTGACGCTGAATGATGCAGTAAAAATCATGCGTGGCAAGCCGGGCACCGATATAGAATTAACTGTTGTTCGTGAAGGCAATGATAAACCGCTAACCTTCGTTGTTACCCGCGACATTATCAAGGTGCAAAGCGTCAAGAACAGAATGCTCGATCCTGGTTACGGCTATATTCGCATCAGTAACTTCCAGTCAAGAACAGCACCTCAACTGCTGGAAGCGCTCAACGATCTCAAAGAAGAGAACAAGGCCGACCTCAAAGGGCTTGTGCTTGACTTGCGCAACAACCCTGGTGGTGTGTTGAATGCGGCTGCTGAAGTTTCAGACCTGTTTATAAATAAAGGCAAACTCGTTTACACTGAAGGCCGTATCGATAACTCGCATTATGAATACAACGCCAAACCCGGCGACATTCTTGATGGTGCGCCTGTGGTCGTACTGATCAACGGCGGCTCAGCCTCCGCATCCGAGATCGTAGCCGGAGCACTACAGGATCATAGACGCGCTATTGTTATGGGCAGTAAATCATTCGGCAAAGGTTCAGTACAAACCATACAGGAACTCAGAAGTGGCGGTGCAGTCAAGATAACCACTGCTCGCTACTTTACTCCAAATGGAAGGTCCATCCAGGGTGCCGGTATAACACCGGATATCGTACTTGATAAATACACAGTTACATCTGCCGAGGAAGATTCGCTTGCGAGCATAAAAGAAGCTGACTTGAGCAACCATATCAGCAATCCAACCATGTCGGATGAAGAGATCAAAAAGTCTGAAAAGGCCTCTAAAAAAACCAAGGGTGACAAGATCCTGGCTACGGAAGACTACCAGCTTCATGAAGCACTTCTGTTGTTAAAAGGATTGACGATACTCGGTAGATCCTGATTGGCACTCGATGCTGTTTAGACAATACAGGCGACCAGTAATACTGCTTTTACTGGTCGCCTTTTTTATGCCTGCAGGATACGCAGATAAGCTGGCAAGCATTATCATTGACGACCTTGGCAACAATCTTGAATACGGCAATATGGCTATAGAATTGCCCGCACCGATTACGCTCGCCTTCCTGCCACATACTGATTTTGCCAGTAATCTTGCTTTCAAGGCACACAGCTCAGGTAAAGAGATTATGCTGCATTTGCCGCTACAATCTGTAAGCCATCACAGCCACACGCCCGGAACTTTGAAACTGCACATGACACATGCCGAGTTCACCCGACAGCTTAAATCAGATATCGAATCAATTCCTCATATCAAAGGCATCAACAACCACATGGGTAGTTTGCTGACACAGCACCCCGGGCATATGGACTGGTTAATGTCGGCTCTGGCAGAAGAGGGCGGGCTTTATTTTATTGACAGCAGGACTACTACAAAATCAGTGGCCTCGCTGTTTGCGAACAAACATAATGTGCCACATCTCGACCGGGATATTTTTCTTGATCCTGACTTCAGACCGGAAACCATTCGAAGAGAATTCACGCGTTTTATTAACAGGGCCAGGCAGACCGGGTATGCTATTGCTATTGCACATCCACATCCTCACACCCTACAATTTATCAAACAGCATCTCGGTGAGCTTGAAGAGCAGGGCATCAAGCTCGTTGCTGTTTCAGAATTAATCGCCGATAAATATAACCGTGAGGAACTGGAAAATGTCGCGAGTACTGGTACCACTGGCTCAGGGCTGTGAAGAACTGGAAGCAATTACCATAACCGACCTGCTGGTGCGTGCAGGTATAGAGGTTACTACTGCCGGTCTCGATGATCTGCCTGTCACCGCATCACGTGGCACCACCATCATTCCCGATACTTCTATTGATACCGTACTCGACCAGACTTTTGATTTGATCGTGCTACCGGGAGGACTGCCTGGAGCCGACCACTTAAAGGAAGACGACAACATTCAGGCGTTGTTGAAAAACCATGCCGACCAGGGGAAATACATCGGCGCCATTTGCGCAGCGCCAAAAGCAGTCGCTGCTGCCGGCCTGCTCGACGGTAAGAAGGCAACCGCATACCCGGGCGTGCTTGAAGCGCTGAACAACGAGCAAATAGACGTGAAGGATACGGCCATTGAAATTGACGGCAAAATAGTCACCTCAAGGGGTCCGGGCACCGCGATGGATTTCGCGCTTACACTGATAGAGTTGCTCGAAGGACAGGCGAAAAGGGATGAAGTCAACAGACAGCTGGTCAGATAATGCTGGCCTGACCTGGTACGTTAAAACCACAATTAAAGTAATATTTATATCATTCAAGCGATCCGTTATAATACCCGACTAGTTTACTAGGTTATTAATTCGAGGTATTAAGATGCAGGCTGAAGTTAACGGCAAGGTCATTCAATTAAGTGAGGCCGGCTGGCTGGAAAATCTGGATGAATGGAGCGAAGAACTCGCTGTAGAAATTGCAAAAAATGAAAAAATTGATGAATTAACCGAAGAGCACTGGGATATCATCAACGAAGCACGAGAATATTTCATCGACAATGGACAGGTATGCGAGCCACGCTCATTCTCAAAAATCATGAAGAAAAAGTATGGCAAGGACCGTAGTGATCAAAAATATATTTATTCACTGTTTCCTACCGGCCTGATCAAATGTGCCAACAAGATTGCCGGTCTGCCACGACCAAAAGGTTGTAGTTAAACATTCAATTCACAAATAATATCAAGACTGGATGTGGACCCAGCCCTCAGCGGATCGCCTGGCGCTCTGCTGAGCGGAAGAGGGTGTGGCTACGTCGGATTTTGCGGATTTGCCTGACCCGTCTTTAAAAATCAGATCGGATCAGGCTCCTGGTTCAAACCAGCGCCCCCAGTGTATCAATCCTTTTTTCCAGTAGCTCCAGCAGGTTGTGATATACCGACCTGTCCACATCCAGCGGCTTCATGCCTGACTAAACATACACAATGTTAACCACAGTAAGCAAAGCATGGTTAACATCATATTTGCACTCGTGATCTATTCTCGCTAGATTGGTAACTGCCATATATTATACCGCTCGTCATATGACGACCTGTTATTGATATCTGGTAATCAATAAATGATTGGCGCTAAAGTATGAAAGCTATTTTATTTGATCTGGATGGCGTACTTTATACGGGTAGTCATGCCGTCGAGGGCGCAGCATCAGTTATAAAATGGTGCCAGGATAATGCCATCCCCCACTTGTTCCTTACAAATACCACCTCACGCCCACGCTCAGCCCTGGTAGATAAACTTGCAAATTTTCATATCAAAGCTGACCCTGATGACTTCCTGACTCCGGCAATTGCAGCACAGCAATGGTTGCACAACAACATAAACGGAAAGATTGCGCTATTCATTCCTGAGGCAACACGCGATGAATTTGCAGATTTCGAGCAATGCGAACACAAGGCTGAACAAGGTGCTGAAGCAGTCATCATTGGCGACCTGGGTGAAGCCTGGGATTTCAAAACACTGAACCGGGCATTTCGCCTGCTGATGAGTAAAACCGATACAAAACTTATTGCCCTGGGCATGACCCGTTACTGGCGATCAGAAGACGGCCTCAGACTGGATGCAGCACCCTTTGTAAAAGCACTGGAACACGCAAGCGGGCGCGAGGCCATCGTATTAGGGAAGCCCTCTAAAGAATTCTACTCCAGTGCACTCAACAGGCTTGGCTGTAAATCCAGCGAGACAATCATGATTGGAGATGACATCCGGGGTGATATCGAGGGATCACAGAATGCCGGCATTAAAGGCTTGCTGGTAACAACAGGCAAGTTTCAACAAAGCGACCTGGAGCTTGGTATCAAGCCCTATGATGTGATTGATTCTATTGCAGATTTGCCCGCATGGTGGAATTCACACAGATAAACACAGACAAGAACCATATTGTCCGCAAATAACGCCAATAAAGCAAAATCTAAATAACTATGGTTTTTTGCGATCTTCGCGACTCATAATTTTTTATGAATATCCGTTAATGCTCAAACGCGTCTACACTGATGAAAATATGATTTGAGCAAATTTGATCACTATTGCTGCTGGAATCTTAATGCGCTTACACTCATACAAAGTTCAACATTATCACTGACAAACCCGGACAGGTTTGACATGCCAAAATCCGAGCGTCGAATATCTGCATGCCCGGTAACTACAATTTCCTGCTCATGATCTGCACGTTCGCCAATAATATCGGTTAACTCCATTCTAAAATTGATAGGCCTGGTTATACCATGCATCGTCAGCATACCGAACAGCCTGGCACTGGTATCACTTTCCCACCTTAAGGCGGTGCTTACAAATAATATTTTTGGATATTTTTGCGCATGAAGAAAGCGTTCACTTCTCAACATATCTTTTATGAAGTCATAATCCGTTTTCAGGCTATCCGAATCAATCATCACCAGCATTTGCGATTCATCACCCCAGACTTCGCGACGCAGGGCGAGCCCACCTCGAAATCCCTCAAACTCGGCTTCAACCCGCCCGATCAGGCTATCGACACAAAAGCCGACTCTTGATGTCATCGAGTGAATACGATAAAGATGCCCGTCTTTCGCCGCTTCCAGCATTTCTGCCACCAGCGCCTGATCAACTATACCGTCCCTGAAAGGCGCACAGATACGATTATCAGCTGCATTAGCAATACTGGAGAAAAGAAGCAGGACTGGAAAAATGAATTTCAACATTTACTTGTTCGAATCAACCTCGATGAGTCGATTATAATGAACAGTCTACACCGCAGGAATGCGATATATCAAAACCAGGAGAATAAACCGGCCCGTATCAAGGGCCGGTATAGATTCAACATTACAACAAAGGAGGCAATCGTACGGGTTTTGTATCAGGCGCTGTATTTAACCGCGTCAACGCTCATACACAAATTAACTGAATTGCCCACCATCTGAGACAAAGCGGTCAGTCCAAATTCAGAGCGGAGAATGCGAGTCGTCGCTCTAACCAGGATCCGCTGCTCCTGCTCAAGACTACCCGGCTCATCATCACCTGGCTGTTCGATTAATTCCACATGGAACCCTACTGCTTTTGTGACACCGTGCATTGTTAAGTCACCCATCAGAACCGCCTCGGTTTCGCTGACCCATTTAAAACCGGTGCTCACAAACAGGATTTCGGGATAATTTTCGACATCAAAGAATTTCCTGCCTTTAAGCAAACCCTCAATAAAAGATCCGTCAGTCTCGAGACTGGCTGTATTTACCATAACCAGTGCTTGCTCATCAGTAGATGCATCCTCCTGTAAAAAGGTGAGTCCACCGGTGAAATCTTTGAATTCACCTTCGATCAAGCCCACTGGGCTGTCGATACAAAAGCCAATTTTTGATGAGGCCGGATTAATTCGATACAAGTGGCCGTCGTTAGCCGCTGACAGCATTTTCGAAACGACTGACCCATCGACGACACCATCTTTGAAGGGTGCACAAACTTCTTCTTCCGCAATGGCGGAAGCCGAAACTATGGATAAAACCAGCCCGATAAATATATTCCTGATACTACTCATAACATTACCTGTGGCAGCAAGCCGCAATCTGTATATTAGCAAATTCTAATATATCAGGTGCTATTTGTCAATAATTTGCATCAGGATATACTGCACTAAACATTTATAACATATTGATAATTATGAATTTATATTGTGACGCGGGTCTGTGCGGCGCCCGTTGAACAGCTGCAGGCGGCTCATTTGAGGCTGATATAGCAGTCGGGCACTGTCTTTAGAGGGATTGTGCATGTAATGCAACAGGCTTCAGCCTGTATCTAGAAAGCCGCGCATGCAGGCTCTTATCCAGCCGCTTCAATTATTTCGATAGTTTTTAGCCGGATATGAAAAGCCCCCGAAAAACTTATGTCTTCCGGGGGCTCAAATTCAAACTCAAAAGAGGGGGGGTATTAAACCGCTTTTACGTTCTCAGCCTGGGGGCCTTTCTGACCCTGGGTTACTGTAAATTCAACTTTCTGGCCTTCGGTCAGCGTTTTGAAGCCTTCGCCAGTGATTGCGCTGAAATGCACAAAGACATCTGGACCTGATTCCTGTTCGATGAATCCAAAACCCTTGGTATCATTAAAGAATTTAACTGTTCCTGTAACTGTGTTTGACATGGATATTACCTGTTTAAATAAAATTACTTATGTTGGTTATTGCTAAGAAATACAGGTATTACTTATGAGTTGCAGGACGAATTACTGATAACAAACATCGTAATGGTGTACATAAATACTGCCATATATTTCAGGCTAATCAGAATTATACACGGCAACCTGTCCCCGTCAACGAAATTTTTATCATATAAGCCCTTAATATTATGAGCGATATCGGGATGTCAGGCGTTTTCTCTGTGTACCCAGTCAGCCCCCAGAGTACCTTGTAGCTGATCGAGGTAATTCTGGCTGCTTACCCACTCGATCATTTGCTCTGCTTTTTCGATACGTCCCTGCAAGTCAGCCCATTTTTCAGTGTCATCCTCCTTTAATTCATCCATTTTCTGCTCTACGTAGTCTCTATTCATCTGCCAGAGTGCAGCATCACGCTCCTGCTTGATCCTGAGTCTTTCCTGGTACCAGTCGCTTTGCATCAGGTATTCACGAGTAAACATCCCTCGTATCGCGGGATCATCAACAGTCTTTCCATCATAATGGCCGTTTGCCATTATATGGAGTATTGCCTGTAATGGGGGACAGGCATCGTTAATAGAATCATCTTCAAAATACGCTTTAGCCACGCGCTGTTGTGCTTCAGTGATATTGTTAATACCGTCAACATAGGCATCCATATCCTGCGTTTCAGGCCGTAACATAGCTTCATCAAATACGATGGTAGGACTATCAAATAACTTGCCAAAATAGGCATGTACAAAATTATGCGTGATGCGGTATCCAAGCCTGCTGGCGTATACAGTTTTACCCTTGAACTCAAAATCATCAAGCTTTTCCAGGTAGCCATGCTCGATAAGGTACTGTGGTTCGCGCTGCTCGATCGGAAAGCGGCACCAGATTTCCGGAATCAGCATACTGATATCATGATCAATACGGCGTCGTGATCCGATATATCCGGCTGCTGATGAGAAACCATCATGCCCGCATAAAATAAAGGACACGAGTGCATTATTCAGGTCTGTAGTAGTTGATAACGCATTAAACGGGCCTTTTGTAAGCGCGCCTTCGGAGCCAGCACCCGTAGTAGAGGGTGACTTTCCAGTCAGACTGCAAATCAGGTCCATGAATAACTCGGGTAGCTCCTGGTAATGAATCGGGTTGTATACTGCCAATGGTCGAATGCCACGTTCTTTATCCTGAGGGTTATTACGACGCCCCTGCAGCACTGCATTAACCGGGAAATGTACAGGTTGTTCAAGTGTCAGGCCACGTGCCAGTCGTGTACCCATCACCGCCAGATACTTGTGCCTTGGATTGGCCAGATCGGGACGTCTCTGCAAATAGCGCATGTTCGGGCTGGGCTTGCCATTAACGATTCGCGGATGTGCCGATGATACAAAGTATTCACTATCCGGCTTCTTTGCAGCATCACGAATTCTTTTCCGCATGGGTGCAGAATAATCCTGGAAATGTATTGCATCCTCAACCAGCTCACGCGCATCCCGGCTGGTTAAGGGCTCGAAGTTAGAAATAAAATTATTGTTCCCGGCCAGGTCAGACTCTGTTTGTTTATCCAGTCCGCGATTAATCGCATCATCAGGACGCTGGAACAGGTGGTTTTCACAATTAACTACCAGCTTGATACTCTCGCTATTGATGTGTTTATTCAGACCCTTTACATGCTTCGTTGGTACCACAACGGACGCCGATATATCATCTTCTGTTTGCACTTTTTTAGCTGCGACAAAGTCCTGTCTCATCTTGTAAACACGCCAGGTACCATCACTGTGAGTACCAACACGCAAATAGCCGGTAATCAGTGTACGTCCATCGTATTTCAGTTCATGACCGGGATTACCATTGACTTCATCAACTGAGAAATGCTTGCGCCAGTTATTACCCCACACCGGGTTATAGAAACGCTTGATAAGAAAAACCAGTGCAAAAATATGCTGATGTATGGTTTCAAGCCATTGATTATGTTCGTCAGTAAATAGCGGGGATGGTGTCAGTAATTTTATGACCGAACCAAGACTACGCTCACTACTCAATAAAGATCGATTATCTTTTTTCGATGGGTCTTTAAACCTGTCAGAGTAATCCCTGTTAAAAATCGCTTCAACCTGTTCAAGATCTTTTTCATAATCACCGATAAATATCGGCCCACTTAGCATCGAGTCCTGAATCGATTTCGAAATTTCTGATTTTCCGCCCCCCGAAACCGTGCTGGGTTTATGGCAAAAGGTACCTTCCCCCAGGGTCCCTATAAGACGCCAGCTTGGTGCACTTGGGTGCTTCTCCATGTGAACCTTGAAACCGCTGGGATAGAGATATGCATGCTTAGCCAACAACTTTATATGCTGCAGCACGCCGTCTTTGTGCCAGCTAACACGCTGCTTTTGCATGTCGATATGAGCATTCTCGGGAATATAGATAATATCCGGATAATTCACGTCAACGGCATATCCTTCTTGCTTGATTTCTATGCCGCCTTCCAGCTGCTTACATAGTCGATCAAAAGTATGGTCACTCATTTCCTCTTCAATCCTTGGCAAATATACCTCACCAAGATTGAAGCGCGGGAAGGCGAGGGCACCACCTGCATGTTCTTCCTCAACACCACCGAAAAGGTTTGCCGAATAACTTATCTGTGACTTGATTTCCTTTTTACTATAACCAAAATAGTTATCAGCGATAATTGTAACAACCACTCCCGTCATATCACGACATACGATCTTGAATGCGTTGCCATCATTATAGAGTTCATCAGCATCTTTCCAGCACATGCCGTCTTTACGCTGGCGTTCAGTAGCATCATCAAAGTGCGGCAGACCAAGAGCCTTTTTGCCCAGCTTGATCAGATGAGGTGCAAGAATTATGCAACCACTGTGCCCTGTCCAGTGATCAATATCGAGCGCGGCGTCATTTTCAGAAAGGAATGGATCACCTGCATTACCAAATATTGATTCTACAAAATCAAGATTCGCAATCAGGCTACCGGGTGCGAACATTCGTGTTTCCAGGCTCCTCGCCGGCATAACACCTTCCACTTCCGGCCGTACGATAGGCCTGACCAAAAGTGACACCCAGAGGTTAATTGGATGAGGAAAGTTACTTGATATAGGCAGCCCCATTAATTCTTCAGGTGGATCCAGTGCAGCTTGCAGCAAATTGGCATGCACATTCACCGGGACCGCCTTTTTGTCCGCAGGTACAGGCAAGCCACCTTCCACAATATGAAAGACACCGGCTGTTGTACGCCGGTCACTTTTTGGATTATGCAGTACACCTTGCTGAACACGATATGATTCAAGCAAGGATGATTGATACTTGTTCCCGCTAAATGGCAACGATAATTCGCGTGCGGTGCCTGGCGCATTCAGTGTAAATGTTTCACCGGGTAGCTTGATCGATACATCTACACCGTTGCGTGCATAGTAGCTATTAATGAAATCCTGTATACGCTGGTCAGCAGGGCAGCGGTATTCTGCCAGCAGTCGCCTCTGTTCTGAATAGTTTTTCAGCAGGCTGTCAGCAATCGATAGATAACTACGATCAGTATTAAGCTCGCAGCGATGCCCCATTGCTGCAAGTTGTAGACAGATATGCTCGAGCAATATCTGACGTTGATCTACTGCTCTTCTTTCAGGGCGAGTATATTTTGTTTGTGATGTCATTACCGTAGCCAATTTCATGCTTCCTGTTATTTCAGGGAAGCGGCTATTTTAATTAGCTGCGGTTTAAATTACCAACCTCAGCACTGGCAATATGCTAATTTCAATGCGAATCATTGACAACAATCAGTTACTTATGATGTCTTCTTGCTAATTTGCGCCACATAAGTACATTAAATGCCAAACCGACAGCTTCATTCCATGTTGAAATAAACGGCTTATACCGCTTACAAGGCCACAGGTTAATGCCGAAAATGCAGGATAAACGTTAAGTTTCTGCCACTGTGGACTGGTTTCGACCTTTTTAAATCCGGTGATAGATGTCAGATCATGTCCGGACTATTACAATAACTACACATAGATAAATGCGAGATTAGACAGTTATATTTTTTTCGGCCGCTCCCAGCCCTTGATGGTTTTTTGCGCTGTCCTGCTCAAAGTTAATTTCTCGTCTTCTGTATCCCTGGTAATCGTGCTGCCGGCACCAATCGTCGCATTCTTTCCTACTGTTACCGGTGCAACAAGCTGTGTATCCGACCCAATAAACGCGCCATCCTTGATGATGGTTTTGTGCTTGTTCGCACCATCATAATTACATGTGATTGTGCCTGCGCCGATATTGACCATACTGCCGACCTCGGTGTCACCTAAATAGCTAAGGTGGCTGGCCTTGCTCCCTTCTCCTAGCTGCGTATTCTTGACTTCAACAAAATTACCAACTCTGCTGTTTTGCTTAAGGTGCGCGCCCGGGCGCAGACGTGCAAAAGGCCCGACTTCTACATTGTTATCAATGGTGGCTTTTTCTATTACGGAGTAGGGTTTGATAATGCATCCATCCGCTATTGTGCTGTCACTGATAACACAACCAGGGCCTATCGTTACATTCCTGCCTACAGTCACATTGCCTGCAAAAACACAATTGATATCGATGAAGGAATCACTGCCGATATCAAGCTCACCACGTATATCGATTCTTGCTGGATCAGCCACTGAAACACCTTCAGCCATAATCAATTCGACCTGTTCCTGCTGTTTAATTCGTTCGAGTTTCGACAATTGCTTTCTATCATTCACACCTTCCACCTCGTATGTATTATCCGGCTGTGACGTTATTATTTTTTTCCCGTCCTTAACTCCCAACTGAATTACATCTGTTAAATAGTATTCACCCTGAACATTTCTGTTATCAATTTTATTCAAACATTCATTAAGGTAACCGGCGTGTAATGCGAGTATGCCGGTATTTACTTCAGTAATTTTCTTTTGTTCCTCAGTTGCATCTTTATGTTCAACGATGGCAACAGCCTCGCCGTCATGACGAATAATTCTTCCATACCCGCACGGATCTTCAAGAACAACGGTTAGCAGGGAAATGCTATCTGAGCTGACATTGTCGATCAGCGCCTTGAGTGTTTTTGATTTTATAAGCGGGACGTCGCCATACAGTATCAACACAATATGATCATCGGCGATGCCTGGACTCGCCTGTTGTACTGCATGAGCTGTGCCGAGCTGCTGATCCTGTAACACCCACTCGACATCGAAGTCACTGCAATAGTCATGCAGGTGCTCACCGCCATGACCATATACGATATGAATATCTTCGGCCCCCAGTTCAAGACTGCGATTGTACACATGCTCAAGCATGGGTATGCCCGCAAGCTTGTGCATCACTTTTGGTAATGCACTTTTCATGCGCGTGCCCTGACCGGCGGCAAGAATAATCACACTGAGTTTCATAATAATAGCCATAAATAAAATAAAAAAGGCCGGTATATACCGGCCTTATAATATTAGCTTATATGCTGTTTCAATGACGGGCTTTGATTATTTTCTCTTGCGCAGTTTCTTGATCGTTTCTATCTTGGCAACCGCCTCGATCAGTTCAGCCTTGGCGCGTGCGTAATCCAGATCCGATTTCTTGTCCGCCATTGCAGCTTCAGCCCTGGATTTAGCCTCCATCGCCGCAGCTTCGTCGATATCTGCAGCTCTTATGGCTGTGTCTGACAGGATGGTTACAACATGAGGCTGAATTTCTAGAATACCGCCATTAACGAAAAATGACTTTTCATCACCATCCTGAAGAACGATACGCACTTCGCCCGGCTTCAGCTTGGTAATCAACGGGGCGTGGCGAGGGTGAATACCGACTTCACCCATTTCCGCCGGCGCATAGCACTCGATAACCGTACCAGAATAAATCTCGGTTTCCGCGCTGACGATATCTACGTGCATGGTCATTGACATTTTATATCACTCTTCGCCTGTTACTGCATGCTCTTGGCTTTTTCAACGGCCTCTTCAATGCCGCCGACCATGTAGAAGGCCTGCTCAGGCAGATCATCATGCTCACCGCCCAGGATGGCCTTGAATGCAGCGAGGTTGTCCTTCAGGCTGACGTACTTACCCGGCGAGCCGGTGAATACTTCTGCAACGAAGAACGGCTGTGACAGGAAGCGTTGAATCTTGCGTGCACGCGCCACCACCAGCTTGTCTTCATCCGACAGTTCATCCATACCGAGAATAGCGATGATGTCCTTGAGTTCCTTGTAGCGCTGCAAGGTACCCTGTACCTCACGTGCTGTTTCATAATGCTCGGTGCCCACAACATGCGGATCGAGAATTCGCGAGGTTGAGTCCAGCGGATCCACGGCGGGGTAGATACCCAGCTCGGCGATCTGGCGAGACAATACCAGTGTTGCGTCCAGGTGAGCGAAGGTAGTCGCTGGCGACGGGTCGGTCAGGTCATCCGCAGGTACATATACCGCCTGGAATGAGGTGATAGATCCGGTCTTTGTTGACGTAATACGCTCCTGCAATACACCCATTTCCTCTGCCAGCGTCGGCTGGTAGCCCACCGCCGATGGCATACGGCCCAGCAATGCAGATACCTCGGTACCGGCAAGCGTGTAGCGGTAAATATTGTCAACGAACATCAGCACGTCGCGGCCTTCATCACGGAAATATTCAGCCATGGTCAAACCGGTCAGCGCAACACGTAATCTGTTACCCGGCGGCTCATTCATCTGGCCGTAAACCAGCGCCACCTTGTCGATAACACCGCCTTCCTGCATTTCGTAGTAGAAGTCGTTACCCTCACGAGTACGCTCACCTACACAGGCGAAAACCGAGAAGCCGGAGTGCTCTACCGCAATGTTACGAATCAGCTCCATCAGTGTTACGGTTTTACCTACACCCGCACCACCGAACAGACCGATCTTGCCGCCCTTGACGATGGGCATAACCAGGTCGATAACCTTGATGCCGGTTTCCAGAATTTCTGTGGCCGAACTCTGTTCTTCAAATGTAGGCGGTGCACGGTGGATCGCTGCATCGCTTTCAGCACCAATATCGCCCTTATTATCGATCGGGTCGCCCAGCACGTTCATGATGCGGCCCAGTGTTTTCTGGCCGACGGGTACGCGGATGGCATCACCGGTGTTTCTCACTTCCATACCACGGCGCAGGCCTTCAGACGGTCCCAGTGCAATTGCGCGCACCACACCGTCACCCAGCTGCTGTTGAACTTCCATGGTCAGGTTGGTTTCATCCAGCTTGAGTGCATCGTAGATTTTTGGAATGGAGTCCCGTGGAAATTCCACATCAATAACCGCACCGATAATTTCGACTACGCTTCCGGTACTCATGATTGTTTCCTCATTACTATATTTAAATTCTGTTCAGCAAAGCGTTTAAACAGCAGCGGCACCACTGACGATTTCCGAGATTTCCTGGGTAATCGCGGCCTGCCTCGCCTTGTTATAAACGGTTTGCAATTCTTTAATGATTTCGCCGGCATTGTCGGTCGCGCTCTTCATCGCAATCATGCGGGCTGACATTTCACTGGCAATATTCTCAACCAGGCCCTGGTAAACCTGCGACTCGATGAAGCGGAACATCAGGCCATCGATGATGTGCCTGGCATCAGGCTCATATATGTAGTCCCAGTGGTGTTCAAGTTCCTGATCGATTTCACCACTGACCGGAACCATCTGGTGAATTCGCGGTTGCTGTGTCATGGTGTTTACGAATACGTTATGCACCAGGTACAGGCGATCGATCTTGCCTTCGTCATAGGCATCGAGCATGACTTTGACGGTGCCAATCAGGTCTTCCATCGAAGGGCTGTCGCCCAGGTGGTCCGCCTGCGAGACAAGGTTGCATTTGAACCTGCCAAAGAAGCCGACCGCTTTTCTGCCGATTGCACAAACGTCGACCTCTATACCCTGGCTATCCCATTCAATCATTTCTTTTACCGCCGCCTTGAACATGTTGGTGTTCAGGCCACCGCAGAGACCACGATCGGTGGAAACGATGATGTAACCAACGCGCTTCACTTCTTCGCGATCAACCAGGTACGGGTGCTTATACTCGGGGTTCGCCTGCGCCAGATGCGCCAGTACATTGCGAATCTTTTCGGCATACGGGCGCGAGGCACGCATGCGATCCTGCGCCTTGCGCATCTTGCTCGCAGCAACCATTTCCATGGCCTTGGTGATCTTTGCAGTATTCTGGATACTCTTGATCTTGGAGCGTATTTCTTTAGCGCCTGCCATTTATCTGTCCCGTAATCCCGTTATAAGCCGCTTAGTAAACGCCGTTGGCCTTGAAATTATCCAGCGCCGCGCGCATTGCTGCTTCGATGTCGTCATCGTAATCACCGGACTCGTTGATCTTGTCCAGCAAATCGCCATTACTGCTCTTCAGGTGCGCCTGCATTGCGGCCTCGAAACTGACGATCTTGTTAGTATCAACATCATCCAGATAGCCCTCGTTGGCGGCAAACAGTGAAAACGCCATCTCAGCAACCGTCATCGGCGAGTACTGCGCCTGTTTCATCAGTTCGGTAACGCGCTCACCACGCTCCAGCTGTGCACGGGTTGCATCATCGAGGTCGGATGCAAACTGGGCGAATGCTGCAAGTTCACGGAACTGGGCCAGTGCCAGACGAACACCGCCACCCAGCTTCTTGACGATCTTGGTTTGTGCCGCACCACCAACACGGGATACCGAAAGGCCCGCGTTAATCGCAGGACGGATACCTGCATTGAACAAGTCTGATTCAAGGAAGATCTGACCATCTGTGATCGAAATCACATTGGTCGGAACGAAAGCTGATACGTCACCATCCTGGGTTTCGATGATTGGCAGCGCGGTTAATGATCCGGTCTGGCCTTTGACTTCGCCGTTAGTGAACTCTTCGACATATTCAGCATTGACGCGGGCAGCACGCTCCAGCAGGCGTGAGTGCAGGTAGAAGACATCACCCGGGTAGGCTTCACGACCGGGCGGACGACGCAACAGCAATGACACCTGGCGATAGGCCCAGGCCTGCTTGGTCAGGTCATCATAAATAATCAGCGCATCCTGACCACGGTCACGGAAAAATTCACCCATGGTGCAGCCGGAGTAGGGTGCAATAAACTGCATCGCGGCTGATTCTGATGCGGTCGCAGCTACGATAATGGTGTGCTGCATGGCATCGTGCTCTTCAAGCTTGCGCACGATATTAGCTACCGTCGATGCCTTCTGGCCAACAGCCACATAAATACATTTAATGCCGGATTTCGCCTGGTTGATAATCGCATCGATCGCAACCGCGGTCTTACCAGTCTGGCGGTCACCAATGATCAGCTCACGCTGGCCGCGCCCGATCGGTACCATGGCGTCGATTGATTTCAGCCCGGTCTGCACCGGCTGGTCAACAGACTTACGCTCGATAACACCCGGTGCTATTTTTTCAATGGGTGCCGTTAGCTTGCTATCGATGGGACCCTTACCATCTATCGGGTTGCCCAGCGCATCGACCACACGGCCAAGCATTGCTTCACCAATCGGCACTTCAAGAATACGACCCGTACACTTGGCGGTGTCACCCTCAGACAGATGGCCGTAAGCACCCATCACCACCGCACCAACGGAGTCACGCTCGAGGTTGAGCGCCATGGCATAGGTATCACCGGGCAATTCGATCATTTCACCCTGCATGGCATCGGCCAGGCCGTGGATACGCAGGATACCGTCAGTCAGGCTGACCACGGTACCCTCGGTGCGGGCCTCGACGGTAGAATCGTAACTCTCGATTCTGGATTTAATGAGTTCACTGATTTCTGATGGATTCAGCTGCATTTTTTCTTTCCTCTTAACGGCTCAGGTTGATCGCCAGCGATTCGAGCTGGGATTTCATTGAACCATCGATAATTGTGTCTCCGGCCTTGATAATGACACCACCTATGAGTGACTCGTCGGTCGATGTGGTGATAGATACATCACGGCCCAGTTTGCTTTTCAGCATTTTGGTAATAGCCTGTTCCTGTTCGCTGGTCAGGGCGAATGCAGAGATAACTTCAGCTTCTACTTTGCCTTCGGCTTCTGCGCGATAAACTTCAAACTGATGGGCAACTTCCGGGAGTGCTTTTAGTCGGTCGTTTTCAGCCATTAGCCTGACCAGGTTCTGCTGCTGCTTATTCAGCTTGTCAGAGACAACCTTGAGCATCAGTTCGCCTTTCTGCTCTTTACTGAGTTGAGGCTGGTCGAGCAATTCCTGCATGCTTGCATCTGAAGCAACAGCCGCCAGCAAAGTCAGCGCCTCGCCCCAGCTCTCCACAGACGATGTCTCTGTTGCCTGGGTATAGACCGCTCTTGCATAGGGTCGTGCTGAAGTCGTGTATTCTGCCATTATTCGTCTGACCCCAGCCTAGAGCTGTGCAGCCAGTTCTTCGAGCGTGGCAGCATGTGCTTTGGTATCGACTTCACGCTTGAGCACTTTCTCGGCACCACTGATTGCCAGTACAACGACTTCCTTGCGCAAATGCTCACGAGCGCGGTTTACTTCCTGCTCGATCTCGGCATTGGCTCCCAGCTTGATACGCTCGGCTTCGGTTCTTGCATCGTCCTTGGCTTCATCGACAATTTCATTCGCACGCTTCTGTGCCTGTGCAATGATGTCTGCCGCCTGACCCTTCGCCTCTTTCAATTGCTCAGCCGCTTTTTTCTTCGCCAGTTCCTGCTCATGCTCACCGCGCTCTGCTGCGGCCAGGCCATCAGCAATCTGCTTCTTGCGGGCAGCAAGCGCATTGATCAGGGGTGGCCAGATAAATGCGTAACAGAACCACACAAACAGGGCAAAAGTGATCGATTGCCCAATCAGCGTTAAATTGATATTCATACGCTAGTACCGTATCTAATAAAGTCGTAGTTATCCGGCAACGGCGAAGATGACGTAGAAAGCCACACCAACCGCGATCATTGGTACCGCGTCAGTCAGACCCATCATCAGGAAGAACTGGCCGCGCAACAGCGGGATAAGCTCTGGTTGACGAGCAGCGCCTTCAAGAAAGCGGCCGCCCAGTACACCAATACCGATGGCAGCACCAAGAGCACCCAGACCCATCATGAGCGCGCCTGCGATGTACAGCATTGCAGTTACTTCAGTCATTGATTTTCTCCTAGTAAAAAATACTTAATTAATTCGTTAATGTTCTTCGCCGGTCTGGTATGCCAGGTCCATATAGACGATGGTCAGCACCATAAAGATATATGCCTGCAGGGTAATGATCAGGACATGGAAAATGGCCCACCCCATTTGCAGCACACCACCAAAAATACCGAGAGCCAGACCGCCACCATACATCAGTGCGATCAGGATGAATATCATTTCACCCGCGAACATGTTGCCGTACAGACGCAGCGACAGTGATAAGGGTTTTGCCAGCAGCGCAACAAATTCGAGCAGGAAGTTAATCGGGATAAACACCAGCTGCAGAATTTTATTATTCGAGCTGAACGGGTGCAGGGTGAGCTCACTGGCGAAACCGATCGGGCCCTTGATCTTGAAGCTGTAGAAAATGGTCAGCGCAAATACTGCCAGCGCCATGCCGAAGGTTGCATTTGGATCGGTTGACGGCACAACCTTGAAATACACATGATGCGGATCCATGCCAAAAACATGGTGGCCAATCAGCGAGGCGACCTGTGGCAACCAGTCAACCGGTACCAGATCCATGGCGTTGATCAGGAACACCCAGATAAATATGGTCAGCGCCATCGGAGCGACCATTGCATTTCTGCCGCTGAAAGCGCCTTTTACACTGGAATCGACGAACTCGACGATCATCTCAACGAAATTCTGCATGCCACCGGGCACACCCGTGGTCGCGGTTTTCGCCACTTTTCTAAACAGGTACAGGAACAGAACACCGAGAAGTATCGACCAGAACATGGTGTCGACATGAATCGCCATGAAGCCCATTTCCTTGGCCTCCTGTGCATTGTGCGCAAAGCCCCATTGACCGGCATGTTCATGACCTTGCGGAAACTTACCGTAGGTAAGGTTCTGCAAATGGTGCTTGATATATTCTCCAGCGGTCTGGGCTTCACCCGACATTATTAGCTCTCTTTATTTGCGTCTGCTGAATATATTTACAGCAGCAGGTGTCATGTGTACAAAAAAATAAACAGCCAGTAAGGCTGCTGCATTCACGGGCCTGATCAGCACGAAGGCTGCAACAAACATCGCGCACGTGAATAAAATCTTATTCAACTCGCCCCAGTAGAAGCCCCTGAGGACGGTTGCCGGTTCGTCAGACTGACTCGGACCGAGAACCTGGTATGCAAACCAGGCGTTTGCCAGGGTTGCGATCATGCCGCCGGTCAGTGCCGAATAGGCCGCTGTCCAGCCGCTCGGCCAATACCAGCCCAGCAGGATAGCTGACAATAATAATGTTATAGCCAGTTGCGCAATGACGAAGCCCCTGGCCTGCCTGGCTGTATTCCGATTAATCGATTCAGTCGACAACGGTGTTAACCTTCAGCGCAGGAAACAGTATTGCGCGGCTTTGGAACGCGCGCAGATTATAAGTAGCGTGCCCTTTATGGTCAAGTTAATATGTTGTTATAAAAGAATTTTATCGGCGTATTTTAATGTATATGCGAGAGGATACCCTCGAGTTCATCCAGTGAACTGTAGCTGATTTCCAGGCGGCCCCTGCCTTTGTTTTTCTGATGTATATTGACCACCGCCCCCAGCTTTTCTGACAAATCATTCTCCAGATTTTTAATATCCGGATCCTTGCTTACCGCTTTGGCCTTCTTCGGCGGATTTAATGTCTTGCGCACCAGCTGTTCGGTTTCACGCACCGACAGCCCCTTTTTCGCGGTTTCCCGCGCAAGCTGGCTCTGTACCGCACCGGTCACCCCCAGCAGGGCGCGCGCGTGTCCCATTTCGATGGTGCGATTTTCCAGCAACTGCTTAACGTCGGCATTCAAATCCTGCAGCCTCAAAAGATTGCTCACCGCTGCGCGTGAGCGCGCCACGGTGTCGGCCACCTGCTGATGGGTCATACTGAATTCATCGATCAGTCGCTGTAACGCAACCGATTCTTCCAGTGGATTCAGGTTTTCTCGCTGAATGTTTTCGATCAGGGAAACCGCCGCCGCGGTCTGGTCATCAAAATGCTTGATAACAGCGGGCACCTGCTCGAGGCCGGCAATCTGGGCCGCTCGCCAGCGCCTTTCACCCGCGACGATTTCATAGCTGCTATCGGCGGAAGCACGCACGACTATCGGCTGTACCACGCCCTGGGAACGAATGGACTCGGCCAGCTCGTTGAGTGAATCTTCATCAAAGTGTGTGCGCGGTTGCCAGGGTCCGCGCCTGATCAGGTCAATCGCGAGTTCGCGCAGTTCATCTTCGTGTTGAACTGTAGTCATGACAGCTACCGTTTCAGTACCGCCAAGCAGGGCATTCAATCCGCGACCCAGTCCTTTTTTCTTCGTTGCCATCTAATTTACCGTTGAGAATTCTGCGTTAAGTCTAAGTTATGGCTCAGGCCATCGCCGACGGTTCTGTCGATCTGCTCGGCGATGAATATTGAGAATCACGGCGCAGCATTTCACCGGCCAGCGCCAGGTAGGCGAGCGCCCCACGTGATGTTTTCTCGTAAAGCAAAGCGGGCAGGCCATAACTCGGGGCTTCTGCGAGACGCACGTTTCGCGGCACGATGGTGCGGTACACCTTGTCGCCGAAATGCTCGACTAACTGTGAAGACACATCATTGGACAAGGTGTTGCGCGGGTCATACATGGTGCGCAACAGGCCTTCGATCTGGAGACTGGGATTAACCGATGAGCGCACCTGTTCTATGGTATCGATCAGGGATGTCAGGCCTTCCAGCGCATAGTACTCGCACTGCATCGGGATGATTACGCCATCGGATGCAACCATCGCGTTCAGCGTCAGCATGTTCAGCGCCGGCGGGCAATCCAGAATCACAAATTCGTAGTCATGCTTGATATCTGAAAGACAGTCTTTCAATCGCGTTTCGGCACCGCTTGAGCGCATCAGCTCGACTTCCGCAGCGGTCAGATCGCTGTTGGACGGCAACAGATCAATACCCACATTTTCAATGTGTTGCATACAATCACGCGCATCAAGACCCTGCAACAGCACATCGCACAGGGTATTTTCGAGGGAATTCTTGTCCACACCAACACCCATGGTGGCGTTGCCCTGTGGATCCAGGTCGACCAGCAGCACCCGGCGCCGGGTGGCTGCGAGTGATGCGGCAAGATTAACGCTGGTGGTGGTTTTGCCAACGCCGCCTTTCTGGTTTGCCAACGCAAGTACTTGAGTCATATTAGTATGTCTTCTCAATTTCGAGTAAATGCCTTTCAGCGTCCAGCCCATAGATATTCAACGTATGTGATTGTTTCAAAACATAACCTGGAACATCTATTGATTCGTCCAGCTTGCCCTGCATAATCAATATCCGGGTTTCCGGTTTGTGCAAATGCGCTGTATTTTTTATTATTTCATTGCTGCTCGCGTAGGCGCGTGCAACCACTGCGTCGAAGTATATCCTATGATCATCCTTCATGGGTGAATACGCTTCGACTCGTTGATTGACGATTTCGACATTATCCAGTCCCAGCGCAATTCGAGCCTGTGTCAGGAACCGGGTTTTTTTGCCATTACTGTCAATTAACACAAAACGATTATGCGGCATTGCGATCGCCAGCGGAATACCCGGCAAACCCGCACCGCTGCCCACATCCAGAATCATGCCTTCGCCGATGTAGGGCAGCACGCCAAGACTATCAAGCAGGTGCTTGCTCAACATTTCATCACTGTTGCGAATTGCGGTCAGGTTAAAGGCCCGGTTCCAGTGAATGAGCAAACCCAGGTAATCGATGAGCTTGCCAGGGGCTGCCTCGGGCAGCTCTATACCCATGATTTCCAAACCGGTTTTTAATTTTATTAACAGGTTTTCCACAAGTTATTAAAACTTATTTCATAGCTGTTTTTTTCAGATGCACCATCAACAATGATATTGCTGCGGGTGTCATGCCCGGAATACGGCTGGCCTGACCGATGGTCTCGGGCCGATAATCCGATAGCTTCTGGCATACCTCGGCCGAAAGGCCGCGTACGGATTGATAGTCGATCAGGTTTGGAATTGATGCCTGCTCATGACGACGCGCCTTCTCGATCTCGGCATGCTGACGCTCCAGGTAGCCTGCATACCGGGCCTGTATTTCCACCTGTTCTGCCACGGCATCATCACTGACTGCACCGCCAATTGCAGCAGTGAGTCTTTGATAGTCAATTTCGGGGCGGCGCAGTAAATCGCTGGCCTTGTAATCGCGTGACAGCGGTTTATCGAGATAGCTGGATAACTGCTCGCCGGGTTCTGAATCGGGCAGTACCGTAAGCCCGCTCAAACGGCGTTGCTCATGTGCAATGGCACCGCTTTTCTGTGCAAATGCCCCCCAGTGCTCATCGCTGACCAGGCCCATCTCGCGTGCGACAGGCGTCAACCTCAAATCGGCATTGTCTTCGCGCAAAATCAGGCGGTATTCGGCTCGACTGGTGAACATGCGGTACGGTTCAGTGGTGCCGCGAGTAATCAGATCATCGACCAGCACACCCAGATAGGCCTGGTCACGGGCAGGTGTCCAGGGTTCCCGCTGCTGCACCTGGCGTGTAGCATTGATCGCGGCCAGCAGACCCTGTGCCGCGGCTTCTTCATAGCCGGTAGTGCCGTTAATCTGCCCGGCAAAGAACAGGCCACCGATAAAGCGGGTTTCCAGCGATGCCCTGAGATCACGTGGATCAAAGTAATCATACTCGATCGCATAACCGGGGCGGGTGATGTGGGCATTTTCAAAACCCTTCATCGAGCGCACGAATTCAAACTGGACATCAAACGGCAGGCTGGTCGAAATACCGTTAGGGTAGACCTCATGAGTATTCAGGCCTTCTGGTTCGATAAATATCTGGTGTGATTCCTTGTCCGCAAAACGTACGATCTTGTCCTCGATCGACGGACAGTAACGTGGGCCGATGCCCTCGATAACGCCACTGTACATAGGCGAACGGTCAAGACCGCCGCGAATGATGTCATGTGTGCGCTGGTTGGTATGGGTGATATGGCAGCAGATCTGTTGCGGGTGCTCGCTGACCGATCCGGTAAAGGAAAACACCGGCACAGGCTCGTCGCCCGGTTGTTGCTGTAAACCGGAGTAATCGATACTGCGGCCATCGATGCGGGGCGGGGTGCCGGTTTTCAGGCGGCCGACGCGAAAAGGCAGCTCGCGCAGGCGTTGCGCCAGCGTTATCGATGGCGGGTCACCGGCGCGGCCGCCTGCATGGTGGCTTTCACCGATATGGATCTTGCCGCCGAGGAAGGTGCCTACAGTCAATACCACCGCAGGTGCACGAAATTTAAGCCCCATCTGGGTAATGACACCGCAGACGCGATCGCCCTGGCCATCACTGGCAATAATCAGGTCATCTACTGCCTGTTGAAAAATGGAAAGATTCGGCTGGTTTTCCAGTGCCTGTCGAACAGCGGCCTTGTACAGCACACGGTCAGCCTGTGCCCGGGTAGCGCGCACCGCAGGCCCCTTGCGCCTGTTGAGAATACGGAATTGAATACCACCGCGGTCAGCTGCCCTTGCCATGACGCCGCCCATAGCATCGATCTCTTTCACCAGGTGGCCTTTGCCGATACCGCCGATCGCAGGGTTGCAGCTCATCTGCCCCAGGGTTTCGATGTTGTGCGACAGCAGCAGGGTTTTGACCCCCATGCGTGCAGCAGCAAGCGCGGCTTCGGTCCCCGCGTGACCGCCGCCAATCACTATCACATCAAAACTGTCGCTATAGAACATTATTGCCCGGTGAAAAATATATTCAGACCGCAAATTATAATGTAATCATGCGCTTATTTCTTTTTGTTTTTTACAGTAGCCACGATCCTTTCTGCTGGCTGTCTGCAAACATACCTCCTTGGTAGAATGTTCATCATCAACTCATTGCTTTAATCTAGATCTTTATAGATTGAACTCTTTTCGTTAGCCAAAGTCTTTTATTACCGATGAAAATTAACCGTATATTAATGTCTTTACCTTTCAGCTTAATGCTCATAACGAGCATGCTTGGCATTCTTGTTTTTACCAATACCCACGCTATTAGCGCCAGTAAGCAAAAAGCGGATACCATTGATTCCGGATACAGCGCACTCAAACTGTTTCTTGAAGATGAGCAGCATCTGACAACCCTCAGGCGGGTCAAGCTGGTGCTTGCATTTGAAGGCATCAGTGATCAATCAACAAGGCTTGTTGATGAAATCGCCGATACATCCGAGCAGGCGCTTGACGATCTTGAAAAATTTGCAGCAGCCAGGCCGACAATCGTGTTCGAGGAATTTTCCGATGACTCCATAGGCAAGGCCACGTTTGATTCATTACGCATCGCGACCGCGAAAGAGTTGCTGCTTGAAACAGATGACTTCGAAAAAGACCTGTTACTCAGCCAGTCAAACATCCTGCGCGTGATAAGCCACCTTGCAAAACAGCTTGAAGAAAAAGAAACCAATGCCAAACGCAAGGCATGGTTAAACAAGCTTGCCGTACGTTATGAAAAATATTATCAGCAGGTATACGCGCGAATATCAATTACCGGCAAAGGTAACGCGTAAGCATCCAGCTGCAAAAAACGCAAAACTTACTGCTTTTAACCGCAGAGGCGCGAAGGATATTACAGGTTTACTACAAATAATTAAAAAATCTCTGCGTCTCCGCGCCTCTGCGGTAGATCAAATCAGTCAAACACGATCGTGCGGTTCTCACATACCAGCAAATTGTGATTAAGCTGGTGCCATATCGCACGTGCCAATACGACCTTCTCTAGATCCCGGCCTTTTCGCACCATGTCATCTACCGTGTCTTTATGGCTAACGTAAACCACATCCTGTTCAATAATCGGGCCGGCATCGAGATCCGCGGTTACATAATGGCTGGTGGCACCTATGATCTTTACACCACGCTCATAAGCCGAATGATACGGGCGCCCTCCGGGAAAAGCAGGGAGGAATGAATGATGAATATTGATAACTCGCTGCGGGTAATGCTGTATAAAACTTTCACTTAATATTTGCATATAACGTGCAAGCACAATGAAATCGATCCTGTAGTTTTCCAGCAGCTCCAGCTGTTTTGCTTCCTGTTCCTGTTTATTGTCCTTATTAACAGGCAAATAAAAGTAATCGATGCCGAATCGCCCGGCGACAGCGGCCATGTCATTGTGATTGCTTATAATCAGCGGTATCTCCGCCTGCCATTCACCCGCCTCATAACGTGACAGGATATCGTAAAAACAGTGTGGCAATTTCGACACGAACAGGGCTATACGCGGCTCATCACTGGAAAAATGCAATTGCCATTGCATGCCAAAACGTGATGCAACGCCTTTCTCGAATTCCATACCGATACTGTCTGGTGCTATAGAAAAATTTTGCAGGTCCCACTCAACCCGCATAAAAAATTTCTGATGCTCTGAATCAACATGCTGATCCAGGCTGAGAATATTACCGCCGCTATTGAAAATAAAGTCTGTTATTGATACGACAATTCCCGGCTGATCCTTGCAATGAATCAAAAATATCGCGGATTTTTTACTGCTTGTATTCATACTATGCTTATAACTTCACAGTGGCTTCTTTTACAATTGAAAGGTTATCATGGAACGTGGATTTGCTCAGTAACAATGAAAATATTCACGGGTGCCGGTACAGCTTATAACTTGTTTCGCTCTTTACAGCCGGACTCGATAAAATTATCTATCATGGTGCCACATATCTGCGAGAACTGTAGAATTTAATTCGATCACTGGAGCTGATATGAATAACAGAATCAACAACATTCTTGACCTGGTTGGCTTTAACCGCCAGACAGTCAGTCATAAAGAACGACTTATCACCAGCTTTGGTGGCTTCTGCGGTATTCTCGGGGTTTATTTTGTAAGCGATGCCTTGTTGCATGCACAGGCAACGGCCTTGATGGTTGCCTCCATGGGTGCATCTGCGGTATTGCTGTTTGCGGTGCCGCATTCAGCGCTGGCCCAGCCCTGGAATGTTATGGGCGGGCACCTGATATCCGCACTGATCGGTGTCAGCTGTGCTCATTTCATTCCGGATATATTGCTGGCTGCAGCACTGAGTGTCGGCTGTGCCATCGCGGCCATGCATTACCTGAGATGTATTCACCCACCGGGCGGTGCAACAGCGCTGAGCGCCGTAATTGGCGGGCCCATGGTTCATGAAATGGGCTATACCTATGTCCTGCAACCGGTATTGATCAACGCCATTGTGATACTGGGTATCGCTATCGTATTCAACGCCTTGTTCGAGTATTACCGATACCCGGCACTGCATACAAAAGCGAGTGCACAAACAATAGTACACGATGATCATTACCCACCGATTGCACATGCCGACCTGGTTTATGCGCTTAGCCAGATCGATACCCTGGTTACAGTATCTGAAGAGGACCTGTTAAATATCTATGAGCTTGCGACGGGGAGGGACAAACCGGCAAGCGGTCAGGATTGAGAAGAATACGTCCGATGAAAATTATCCCTGAATCAAGGCTGACCTGTCCATACTGTGGTTATGCTGAAACGCTAACCATGCCAACCGATTCGTGCCTGTACTTTCATGAATGCAGGCAATGCAAACAGTTAATAAAGCCTGAAGCAGGGGATTGCTGCGTGTTTTGTTCCTATGGAACTGTTCCCTGTCCTTCGATACAAATATCAAATGCAAATGACTCTTGTTGCTAGGTGGCTGCCATTTTATTTGATAACACGCCAATGCCATCGATAGATACTTCTATGGTCTGACCATCTTCCATGGCCGTTGCATTCAGGCCTGTTCCACAGGCAATGACATCACCCGGATACAGGGTCATATCCTGCGAGATCATACTTACCAGCTTGTGTGGCCTGAACACCATGTCCGTTACCGGATAATTCTGTAACAACTCACCGTCTAACCAGGATTGAATAACAAGTGTATCCACATCCAGGCCCGTGGCAATGTATGGCCCAAATACGCCAAATGTGTCGAATCCTTTGGCGCGTGTCCATTGCGGAAAAGATGGATCACGCTTCAGAATGTCTTTAGCGGTAACATCGTTGATGCAGGTATAGCCAAAGATATAATCGGCGGCTTCCATTTCTGAAGCATGGCTACAGGTTTTACCGATAACAATGCCCAGCTCGCCTTCAAAGAAAACCGGACCGTCATAGGATCGTGGCCGAATAATCGGCAGTTTGTGAGCATTGAACGAATTGGATGTTTTAACGAAGTAGAGCGGCTCGGGTGGTATGTCCCATCCTTCATGTTCGGCGCGTGAATAAAAGTTATTCCACAGCGCGAGCATCTTTCCCGGTGTGCAGGGCATAAGTATATCTACTTCATCGAGTCGGCAGGTATCGCCGACAGCTTGCGGGTCATTAAATAACTCACCGCTGTAAATATCTATCGTGTCTCCATTAAGCACACCTAACATAATGTTTTTTTTGTAACCGAATTGTAACCAAAGCGCCATAAGCTATTGATCTAATTTTATATTTCATTATCGTACAAATTAGGGGAGTATTCGCTTCCGAAGCAATTAATGCAATCCGCTTCGAGCAATCTTCAGGTGATATTAACAAAAATTCAGGATCCAACAATGATTGATATATCCAGCCAAGGGGAACTGGCGACAACCGTTCTGTCGTTACTGTTTCCAGCTTCAGTATTATTTTTTGCTTATATGGTACGAGGGGTCGCCGGATTTGGCTCCGCACTGATCGCGGTTCCGCTACTGGCTTTGACCTTGCCATTAACCATCGTTGTTCCGCTGGTTGTGTTTCTTGATTATCTTGGTTCGGCGAGCCAGGGAATGAATAATCGTGAATCCATACGATGGAATGAAATCTGGCCGCTGCTGCCATTTTCATTGATAGGGGTTGTAGTATCACTTTATATAATGGAGTCGGTAAAACCGGAAATGCTTTCAGTTGCGCTAGGTGGTTTCATCATATTATTTGCTATTTACCAGTTACTGCCGATGAAACTGTGTCAGGCAAACCGGATCATTTCTGTACCGTCAGGCTTTTTCGGCGGCTTCGTTGGTACCTTGTTTGGTACCGGCGGACCTTTCTACGTTATTTATCTGAACCTTCGTCATCTCGATAAAAGCGCTTTCCGCGCTACATTCGCCGCCCTGTTTTTGATCGATGGCGCAATGCGGCTGGCAGGCTACGCATTGAAAGGGTTCTACACGCTGGAAATGTTGAGTTATATGGCCCTGGCTGTACCTGTCGCAGGGCTGGGTTTGTTTTTCGGCGGCAAAATACACTCTGCTCTGGGCCGGGACACGTTCGTCAGGTTGATTAGCGTATTACTGCTGGGGAGCGGTACCGCACTGCTAATGAAAGCCTGATGATTATCAGAATAGATTGATCACAGCAGATGATTTAATCACGAAGATGCAAAGAGCGCAGAGGATATTAAGTTATTCAACAAAAAGAAGTAAAGGATCCGGATCCACTACTGTCACACTTACGCGTCATTCCCGCGTAAGCGGGAATCTCCAGGCACTCTTTTTTGCACATTCAAGGACTTAAGAGATACCCGCTTTCGCAGGTATGGCGTAAATTTCTGTTTTTGATTTTCATGTTCATTGAACGCTGCGGTACATAAAATTGTTTTACTAACAGTCCTAAATTGAACTGCACCACTCTTATGTGGCGCAGCAGTGGCGCCCGGCATATTTATCTGCGGACGTTGCATGATTTGTGTTCTGTAATTTCAAGTCCCTTTAAAGTTAATACTATCTGATCAGTTGTAATAATAGTGTTTAATATATTTTAATCAGGATTATGTATAGAAGCTCAGACCTGCCCTGACAGAACAGTATGCCGCTCCCGAAATACCCTGATAGTTAGCATTGACTCAAACTACTCATAAGCAGACGTACATGATTTTATACTCAACTCCTGAAATCGACCCGAAGCTGCCATTCAATGAAATACTCCCGAAGTACCTTGGATCACCGAGCTACTCATTACGAATGAACTTGAAGACGTATAATAGACAAATGAAGATAGCAACTGTGATTAGGTGGATTGCTCGTATTTGGGGTACGGCGATTCTCGCTTTCGTCTCGATCATGCTCGGAGGAAGTCTTGTTGATGAGGGTTTGGGACTCGAGGGTTTGCGTAATATTGTAAATTTCCTGGCCTTCCCGATCAGCCCGGTCTTAGGGTTCGCGATTGCCCTTTGGCGTGAAGGTCTGGGCGGCGCAATAGTGGTTCTGGGGGTGGGAGTTCAGTTTGTCTTGCAGCCAGAGTCGATGTCTGGCCTGTGGTTCTGGATTGGAGTTTTGCCGCCGACGATTCTGTATTTGATCTACTGGATGCTAACTCGACACACTCCGCGGGCAAACCTGACCTAGCAGACCTGAGATTTTTCTGAATAGTCAAAAAGCCGCATTCAGTCAACCGGCTGGTAACAACACATAGCAGATGTTTCCGTTACACTAAAGACTCTAGTGTCTCCCTCTACGAAGGTTAAAGATAATGACAACAAGCAGAAAAGCCCTCCTATGGGCACCAAGGCTGTTGCTTATCGTTTTCGCACTATTCCTGGTCATTTTCTCTTTCGACGTCTTTGAAGAGGGCAAAGGCGCGTTGGAAATTGCGTTTGGGTTCGTCCTTCACAATATCCCGTCCATGATATTGGGATTGCTCGTTTTCGCGGCGTGGCGTCGGGAATGGATTGGCGCTCTGGCATGCCCAGTACTTGCAGTGGTATACATTGGGTGGGGCTGGGGTCGTTTTCCGACATCGGTCTACTTCGTGATGACTACCCCGCTATTTCTTATTGCGGCGCTGTATGCGGCGAATTGGAAACTCAGGCGTAGCTCGGCCCGTGTAGGTTGACGCGAACGGCAGCTATAATGGCCGATTGCTGGCGGTCAGAAAACTCTTGGTCCGTATAACTCAATCTCTATCGCCAGATGACTAAAATCGACCTCAAGAAAGCTGATTGAGAACTGTAATCACAAAATCTTTCAATAATCATTATTGGACTATACTTGTTTTAGGCCCATTAATTGAGTAGAAAGCTCGATCTATCTTCAGGGTCCAGCAATTGACGAAAATTATCAAATTCCGCATGTGCCAGACCAATCTTCTCTGAATGACCTTGTAGGCAGTGCTGGCACATCGCAGTGACCGAAACATTTCTAAAGGGATGCGTAGTACTATGAAAATCAAGCACATTATTACACTGCTGGTATTAGCCGGTTTAATAGCGGGCCCAGTATATGCAAAAAAAGACAAGGATCAGCAATTACCACCAGGATTGCAGAAAAAAGTTGAAAGGGGTCAATCTCTCCCTCCTGGGTGGCAAAAGAAGTTGGCAAAAGGAGAGGTGCTGGATAAGGAAATCTATCAACATGGCCAGGTAGTGGTGCCAGTCGATAAACGCGGTTTGATAACAATCCGCATAGAAGGCAAGTTGGTAAAGCTATATGAGGCAACTAGAGAAGTGGTTGAGGTCCTTTAGAGAATTAATAAAGAATTACATCAATCCAGGCTATTTAATACGGCAGTCGCGAAGGCTGCCGTTTTTATTTTACGACCGTCTGCTAATTGGTCTGGCCCCAGTATTTCGGAAGTTAAACTAATAATCTAGAGTGTCTGCTTTCAGGGTGACTCGAGTCATTCATCTTAGGAATGAATTGTCAGATTAATCATGAAGCAACTATGTATTGTGTCAATTTAAGTCTGAATTATTACAGATAATGACAGTTATGAATCATACAGACTGTTTTCATGGATAGACCCGCTCCTACAAAAACCTCTGCGTTCTCTGCGCCTCAGCGGTTAAAAACTTCTTTATCATTTACCAATACAAAAATCAGCGAAGATTCTTCCTAGTAAATCTTCGTTACTAAATTCACCGGTAATGCTCGATAACTCATTTTGTGCCAGCTTGAGTTCTTCGGCCAGCAGTTCCCCCGTATTATTTTTCAAACATTGTGATGCTTTGTTTAAATAATTCGATGCATTGTTCAATGCCGTTATATGTCTGCGTCTTGCAATAAACTGACCTTCGGTATGCCGTTCATAACCCATGCACTGTTTTAAGTGCCGTCTTAACAGATCAATGCCTTCACCACTGCTTGCTGACAGATAAATCTCCGTATTATTATCTTTTTCGACTACACGGTTTTCCTCCCCGCTCAAATCCGTTTTATTAAATACAATACTTAACCCGGTGGTCTCCGGTATCTGTTTATATATATCCTCTGGCAATACTTCTTTTGTTTGTGAATCGATGACGTACAGTAATCGATCACATTTTTCTATTTCTTTCCATGCGCGCTTTACACCTTCCTGTTCAATAACATCTTCCGATTCGCGCAAACCAGCCGTGTCTATAACATGCAACGGTAAACCATCAATTTGAATATGCTCACGCAATACATCGCGTGTTGTTCCTGGTATATCTGTTACGATTGCAGTTTCGCTTTGTGCAAGCTGATTAAGCAAACTTGATTTTCCTGCGTTTGGTTTGCCCGCAATAACAACAGTCATACCTTCTTTTAACAAACACCCCTGTTTGGCTGATTCAAATACAGTGGTTACCTGTGTATTGATTGTATTTAATTTCTCAGCAACTGCTTTGTCAGCAAGAAAATCTATTTCTTCTTCGGGAAAGTCCAGTGCTGCCTCAACATACATACGTAACTGAACAAGCTGTTCAACAAGCGCATGTATACTGGATGAGAATTCGCCTTTGAGTGAACGTATCGCAGCCCGAGCGGCATCTTCACTTTCAGCGGCAATAAGATCGGCAATTGCCTCTGCCTGTGCAAGATCGATTTTCTCATTTAAAAATGCACGCTCTGAAAATTCACCGGCACGCGCAACACGCGCGCCATGCTTTATTGTTTGTTGCAACAACAGATCAAGAACGACCTGACCGCCATGGCCGTGCAACTCCAGCACGTCTTCACCGGTAAACGAGTTTGGTTGTTTGAAATACAGCGCAATGCCCTTATCGATAACGCTGCCTGTTTCATCATTAAAAGACAGGTATTCAGCCATGCGGGACTGCGGGCAATGACCAAGGATTGCTTTCGCGATTGATATAACCTGTGGTCCGGAGACACGCACAATACCAACACCTCCCTGGCCGGGTGGTGTTGCTATTGCCGCTATAGTATCCATTAAAGGATTTAAAAGATTTTTACTCTCTATCGATGCGCCGGGTAATCACATACTGCTGCGCAATCGAAAGGATGTTGTTAACCACCCAGTAAAGAACGAGGCCGGAAGGGAAGAAGGCGAACATGGCCGTAAACACGAAGGGCATGTACTGAAAGATTTTCTGTTGAACGGGATCAACGGGAGCCGGATTGAGTTTTTGTTGTATCCACATTGAAACGCCCATAATGACCGGCAGAATAAAATAGGGATCCTTTGCAGACAGGTTATCAATCCACAGGATGAAGGGTGCATAACGCATTTCAACACTTTCAAGCAGTACCCAGTACAGGGCAATGAATACCGGCATCTGTACAAGAATAGGGAAGCACCCACCCATTGGATTTATTTTTTCACGCTTGTACATGTCCATCATGGCCTTGCTCATGGCCTGGCGGTCATCCCCGAAGCGTTCTTTCATCTGCTTGATGCGTGGTGCAACCTTGCGCATCTTAGCCATAGAGCGATAGCTCATTTCTGACAATTTATAGAAGATGGCTTTAACGGTAATTGTCAGAAATATAATGGCCCAGCCCCAGTTGCCAAACCAGCCGTGAAAAATATCGAGCAGCCAGAACAGGGGTTTCGCAATAATCGTGAGAACACCGTAATCGACGGTTAACTCAAGACCAGGTGCAATCTGTTCCAGTTCGTTTTGCAGTTTTGGTCCAATAACCAGTTGGGTATTAAAACTGCCCGTACCCTGAGCAGGAATCTTCTGTGCTGTTGAACGCGCACCGAGGAGATATTTATAGGTATTGGACGGGTTCTTGCTGTAAAACAGGTTATCAATACCGGCTTCGGGTATCCATGCAGCGAGGAAATAATGCTGCATCATCGCAAGCCAGCCACCCGTTAATTCACAGCCTTTTTGACTGTTATTGATATTCAGGCAACCATCGCCAATTGTTGATTTTAAATTCTGTTCGGCAATGTCTTCAAAATCAACTTTTTCATATTTGATGACATCATTGAATATTACGCCGCCTGTATAGGTTCTTATAAAGGCATTGCTGTCATCTTCTAGTGGCGGTGTGCGTACCAGTTGCATATACTGGCTACCGCTCCAGTTCTCGCTGCCGGCTTCTACAGCATGCTGCAGATCGATTACATATTCACCACGTCGAAATGTATATATCTTGTTGACGCGAACGCCATTTTCACCCGTCCATTGCAGCGGCACCCTGATTTCATCCACGCCCTCAGCAAGCCGGTAATCGGTTTTTTCCGCAGCGTAAACAGCATTATGAGTCGGTGCAGTATCAGCATTAACAGAAACCAGGCCGGATTGCGCAATGAAAAAGTTGGTTTCCGTGTCAGACATCAACACCAGTTTCTCTTCCGGGTTTTCAGCTGTTTTCGAATACTGGCGCAATACTGCTTTTCTGATGTCACCACCCCTGGTATCGATCTCGATATCCAGTACATCGGTAATGACATTAATCCGCTGCCTGTGGGCCTGCTGCTGTTGACTACTTTCGACAAAGGCCACCTCATCCGGGGTGGCTGCTGCTTCGGGTACTTCAGCGATATCCTGTTTCAGGGTTTGTGTTGTTTCCTCGGCGACAGTCGCTTCCGGCTTCGGCCCATAATCCATCTGCCACTCTGCCCACAACAGGTAGCTGATGAAAAACAGGGTGAAATACAACAACAGGCGCTGGTTTTCCATCAGTGATCCTTTCGTGTCATGCTCAGGTTGTTATTGCCAGGTACAGGGTCATAGCCGGCGGAATGCCATGGATGACAGCGGCTTATGCGACGCAACGCCATCCAGCTGCCGCGAAAAATTCCGAAACGCTCAACCGCTTCAATCGCATAACTGGAGCAGGTGGGCGTATAACGACAGCTTGGTGCCAGATAAGGGCTGATCGTATAACGATACAGTTTTATCAGTGCTATCAGGATTTGGCGCATAATTTATTCAGTTTCTGCCAGTGTTGTTCCAGTGATTGAATCAGGCGGCTGTTATTCGCGGTGCTGCTCTTGTGCCCGGCCAGAACAACATAATCCGCACAGCATATCTCGAGCTGTTTTTGCCTGAAGCTTTCACGGATGATTCTTTTGAGCCGGTTGCGTGTTACTGCGAGTTTTGCCCTTTTTTTTGAGATTGCCAGGCCCAAACGCGGAAACCCGGTTTCATTCTGTCTGGCAAGTACGGTGAAGTATTGATCACTTGAGCGCACTGCCTTGTCAAAAACCCGGTTGAACTCGGAGGCCTTTAACAACCTGGCACGCTTTTGCAAGCGCGCCCTGCGCACTATTCTTCGGCCTCTTTAAAGCGCCAGACGATGGCGGCCTTTTGCACGACGCGCCTTTAAAACCTTGCGACCACCCAGTGTTTGACTGCGCGCACGGAAACCATGAGTTCTTGCGCGTTTGATTCGGCTTGGTTGAAATGTTCTTTTCATTGCCTTGAACCTGTACCTATGTATTCAGCGAACCGCGCATTTTACTGATGAGGATGGCCCGAGTCAAAGCAGAAGCTGCTGTTTTTTATATGTTTTGAGTAAATAATTAAATGCTTGTGGATAAGCCAGAATAACGGGTATACAATGCGGTGCTCTTCCTGCCTATATATCTTAATCATCATTCGATCGGAGGGTTGGGTTCGAGTGAACAATGCACTATGGACGAATTGTCTGCAAAGACTTGAACAGGAGCTGTCTGACCAACAGCTGAATACCTGGATTCGCCCTTTACAGGTACGCGAGGATAACCATCAACTGACCTTGCTGGCGCCCAATCGTTTTGTACTCGACTGGGTAAAACAGAACTTCAGGGACAAGATCGAGAATATTCTGCTCGAGGTTTCCCGCGATGATGATGTCAATTTACTGCTTGAGATTGGCACCCAATCAAGCCCGGCAAAACCGGCACCAGCAACTGAAAGCCCTGTAAAACCCCAACCCGTAGCCCCGCAAAAATCTGCACCTGTCACGGATTTTGGTATTCCGACAAAAGTTGCGAAACCCAGGCAGGCCATAGACAGCAACCTGAATCCTGCCTTCACCTTCGAAAGCTTTGTAGAAGGTAAATCCAACCAGCTGGCCAAAGCAGCTTCACAGCAAGTCGCAGAAAATCCGGGGGACGCGTACAACCCGCTGTTCCTCTATGGTGGTGTCGGACTGGGCAAAACCCACTTGATGCACGCAGTCGGCAACATGATGCTCAAGCATCGCCCCGATGCAAAAGTTGTTTATCTTCATTCAGAGCGTTTTGTCGGCCATATGATCAAGGCCTTGCAGCACAATGCCATAGACGCATTCAAACAGTACTACCGCTCTCTCGATTGCATGCTGATCGATGACATCCAGTTTTTTGCCGGCAAAGAGCGCTCGCAGGAAGAATTTTTCCACACCTTCAATGCATTGCTGGAAGGCGGGCACCAGATCATCCTTACCTGCGACCGTTATCCGAAAGAAGTCGATGGCCTGGAAGAAAGATTACGATCGCGCTTTGGCTGGGGATTACCGGTTTGTATTGAACCCCCCGAACTGGAAACCCGTGTCGCTATTCTGCAGAAAAAAGCAGAAGAATCAGGTATTCACTTTCCGAATGAAGTGGCATTTTTCATCGCCAAGCGCATTCGCTCCAACATTCGAGAACTTGAAGGCGCTTTCCGTCGCGTCATGGCAACCGCTAATTTCACCGGTAAACCGGTAACCATGGAATTTGCCAAGGAGACTCTGCGCGACCTGATTGCCTTACAGGACCGTATCGTAACCATAGAAAACATTCAGAAAACCGTTGCGGAATATTACAAGATACGCAGTTCAGATCTGCTATCCAATCGCCGCAGCCGTTCGATTACGCGCCCCAGACAACTCGCCATGGCCTTATCCAAGGAGCTTACCAACCACAGTTTGCCCGAGATCGGAGAGGCTTTTGGTGGAAGAGACCATACCACCATATTGCATGGCTGCCGTAAAATAGCCGAATTGCGCGAATCTGATGCAAAAATTAACGAAGACTATATGAATATGATGCGGATTCTGAGTAATTAGCACAGAATAACAAGCTCTAGATGAGCTGTGTGTGTAATGTGGATAAAGTGTAGACAATAAAAGCTTGAAAAGTTATCCACAGATCATCTACAGTAAAGCTCTGCTGAGTTCCCACTAAGTGCTTTAATATTCACAACTTAAGTAATTGATTATATTAATAATATTAGATTTATCCACAGAAATGACTGTTACTAATTATAAATACTAGATAGATATATAAAAAATAATACTAATAGGTAGCTCGCATGAAATTTCAGATCCAGAGGGAAGATCTGTTAATCCCATTACAAAAAATTATCGGTGCTGTAGAAAAACGCCAGACGATGCCGGCATTGTCCAACATCCTTATCAAGGCTGATAAAGATAAAATATCCCTTACGGCAACAGACCTGGAAATCGAACTGGTAACCACGCTGAACATGGTTGCAGATGAGGCGGGTGACACCACATTACCTGCCCGGAAGTTGCTTGATATATGCAAAGCGCTTCCTGAAGAATCAAGTATTAGCATTACAGTAGATTCTAATAAGGCAATGATTAAATCGGGTCGAAGCCGATTTTCACTTTCAACTTTGCCAGCTGAAGATTTTCCATCACTGGATTCAATCAATACCGTGGCGGAATTTGAGTTACCTCAGACAACATTAAAAGAGTTGATCGACAAGACTTCATTCGCGATGGCTTTACAGGATGTACGCTATTACCTTAATGGTCTTTTGCTGGAAGTCAGTACGGGTTTAATACGTGCAGTTGCAACAGACGGTCACCGGCTTGCTTATTGTGAAAAACAGGCTGACTGTGATCTGGCTGAAATCAAACAGGTCATAGTACCCAGAAAGGGCATTCAGGAACTGGTCAGACTGCTCGAGGACAGCGAAGAACCCTTGAAAATATTTCTGGGAAGCAACCACATAAGAATTGAAGTTGGAAATATTAGATTTACATCTAAATTAATCGACGGTCGCTTTCCTGATTACAACAGAGTCATACCGGAAGACGGAAAAAATAGAATCATTGCCGATAGAGAAAATCTACGCCAGGCCCTGGTCAGGGCATCCATCCTGTCGAATGAAAAATACCGTGGCATAAGGCTGGTTGTTGAAGGTGATATTTTGCTGCTGCAGGCTCAGAACCCGGACCAGGAAGAGGCTGATGTTGAAGTAGAGGTCAACTATACGGGTGATACGCTGGAGATCGGCTTCAATGTTAATTACATGCTCGATGTACTCAATGTAACTGATGCAAGCACGGTACAGAGTACTTTAAGAGACTCTAACAGCAGTTGCCTGATGACATACCCGGACCACCCTGATTGCAAGTATGTCATTATGCCGATGAGGTTATAGTACTTAACCCGCATTTCTCACCAGGCCGCTGTATCTCCCGAGTAACAGTATGATTAGAAAACCAGAAACTCGATTTCATTCTAATATAGTCTATTTGGTGGGGCGCTATTTCGTTTCATGCACATCTGTAGCGTCCCTCAGCACGCATGTTGATGAAACACGTCCCTGTGTTTCACCCTTCGGGTGCATAGGCATACTAATTCGCTCCAGGCGAATTAGTCCATCAAACCATAGCTATGGCTATGCTTTTCAGCCCAGACGCGCACTCAGAAACACTACAGATGCACCTGAATCCGAAATCCCGGTAAGAAATGCGGGTTAGAATCTGGTATCTGGGTATCAGATTGTTCTTCAGTACAAAAAGCGGTTTTCATGCAATTATCACATCTTAAGATTCGTGATTTTCGTAATCTTGTCGATATTGAATTTGAACCCTGTAGCGGCGTTAACCTCGTTTATGGTCTGAATGCTTCCGGTAAAACCAGCCTGTTAGAGTCTATTTATTATTTAAGCCACTTAAGATCTTTCAGAACACCCTATCTTTCAGATCTGATCAATCACCATGCCAGCCGTCTGCAGTTACTGGCAAAAGCAACAGATCAACTCGATAATCAAATTCCCATCGGGATTGAACGAAGCAAAGACTCACTCGAAGTTCGCGCGAACCAGAAACCCATACAGCGCGTTGCCGATATTACCGCTATATTTCCAGTTCTGGCGATACACCCTGACAGTTATCGGCTGATTACAGGTAGTCCAGGTGAAAGAAGAGCATATATAGACTGGGGGGTGTTCCACGTGGAACAGGGTTTTTTTGAAGCCTGGCAGCGCTACAAGAAAGCATTGTCACAAAGGAATGCAGCACTAAGATCCGGGCAAAAACCGTCTTATTGCAAACTCTGGGATAAGGAACTCGAACAGTCAGCAAATCATATCGATCTTAAAAGAGAAAAATACATTCAGGATCTTTATCCGTTCTATCTGAACCTGATTGAGCAGTTCTTTCCGAGTCAGCATGTGAAGCTGGAGTACAGGCGAGGCTGGAAAAAAGAAGAAAGTCTTCGAACTGTGCTGGAACAGACGTTTGAACGGGATTTGAAAAGGGGAATGACTCAGGCGGGTCCACACAGGGCGGATTTATATATACAGGTCGATGGAAAATCAGCTCAGACAGGAATATCGCGTGGCCAACAAAAGGTGCTGGTGGCTTTGTTGAAACTCGCGCAGGTTCAGCAGTTCAGTCAATCAGCAGCACGGCATTGCATACTTCTTTACGATGACCTGGCCGCAGAACTGGACAAAGAGCATCGAAAACAAATATTGTCGGTTTTAAAGTCGATGCCGATACAGCTATTTCTGTCTGCTATAGAACCAGATCAAATAGATCTGCAGGGTTGGTCTGATGTTCGCATGTTCCACGTGGAACAGGGGAATATGAATTAAAGTTCTCTGTTTTGAGATAGTGTATTTATATTATCTAACAGTAGTGTGTCGCTACAACGTATTGTGCTTAAAAGCCTGATATAATGCGTTCTTTAGATGTCCACGTGTTATCCCTATGAGTTCTGAACAAACTTACGATTCATCAAATATTAAAGTACTAAAAGGACTGGATGCTGTACGCAAGCGCCCCGGTATGTACATTGGAGATACCGATGATGGCACCGGCTTGCATCACATGGTATTCGAGGTGGTTGATAATTCTATCGATGAAGCACTGGCAGGCCATTGTTCAGAAATTAAAGTAAAGATCCATAGCGATAATTCAGTCACCGTTACTGATAATGGTCGCGGCATTCCCGTAGATATACATCCGGAAGAGGGCCGCTCTGCAGCTGAAGTCATTATGACCGTACTGCACGCCGGCGGTAAATTCGATGATAATTCCTACAAGGTATCAGGGGGGCTCCATGGTGTAGGCGTGTCCGTTGTAAATGCCTTGTCGGAAAAAATGGAATTGTCAATTTACCGGGGTGGTAAGAAATACACGCAGGAATATGCCATGGGAGAACCGGTAGCGCCCCTCGCTGTTGCCGGGGATACCGAAAAAACAGGTACGGGTCTGCGTTTCTGGCCCAGTGAATCCATCTTTTCCAATATAGAATTTCATTACGATATTCTATCCAAGCGCCTGAGGGAGCTGTCATTCCTGAATTCAGGTGTCAGAATCGCACTTTCTGATGAGAGAGGCGATAAAAGTGATGTTTTTGAATACGAGGGTGGTATCAGGTCATTTGTCGAGCACCTGAACAAGAATAAAACGCCTCTGCACGAGAATGTATTGCATTTCAATACAGAAAAAGACGGTATTGGTGTTGAAGTCGCGATGCAATGGAATGATTCCTACCAGGAAAATATTTATCCATTTACCAACAACATCCCTCAAAAGGATGGTGGAACGCATATCGCCGGTTTTCGTGCGGCGCTGACGCGCAGTTTGAACCAGTACATGGAAAAGGAAGGTATTGCTGCACGTGCCAAGGCGAATGTATCGGGAGATGATGCACGCGAAGGACTTACCGCTGTGCTTTCCGTGAAGGTCCCTGATCCAAAGTTTTCTTCTCAGACCAAGGAAAAACTGGTGTCTTCCGAGGTGAAAGCCGCAGTTGAATCAACCATGAGTGAAAAACTGCAGGAATTCCTGCTGGAACGTCCGGCAGAAGCGAAAGCCATCACGTCAAAAATCATTGAGGCATCGCGTGCTCGTGAAGCGGCCAGAAAAGCACGTGAAATGACACGCCGCAAGGGCGCGCTGGATATTGCCGGTTTACCCGGCAAGCTGGCAGACTGCCAGGAAAAAGATCCTGCTTTGAGCGAGCTCTACCTGGTGGAGGGTGATTCTGCAGGTGGCTCAGCAAAACAGGGTCGTGATCGCCGCAGCCAGGCAATCTTGCCGCTCAAAGGCAAGATTTTGAACGTAGAGAAGGCCCGGTTCGACAAAATGCTGTCATCGGCTGAAGTTGGCACGCTGATTACAGCACTGGGTTGTGGAATCGGTGCTGACGAGTTCAATCCAGACAAACTACGTTACCACCGCATCATTATTATGACGGATGCTGATGTTGACGGATCGCATATCCGCACCTTGTTGTTAACGTTCTTCTATCGCCAGATGGGAGAGATTATCGAACGCGGTCATGTTTATATCGCGCAGCCGCCCCTGTATAAGGTTAAAAAGGGTAAGCAGGAGCGTTATGTTAAGGACGATGATGAGCTCGATGCTTACCTGCTGCAACAGGCGCTGGAAGGTGCGCACCTGTACGTGGACGCGGATGCGCCGTCCATATCCGATACTGCTCTGCAAGATCTGGCTATGCAATACCTGACCGCTAACAAGATCATTCGCCGACTGTCGCGTAGAGTCGATGACAATGTGTTGAATGAAATGATTTACCTGCAGGGTTTAACAGAAGAAGATCTGAAAGAGTCAGGGAAAGTTCAGAAATATTTAGATAAGTTATTGAATTTATTAGAAAAACATAGGTTATCTGGCATCTACTATTCAGGTCAGGTCATTACCGACGAAGAAGGCCATGCAGCACTTGAAATGACCAGAACGGTACATGGCCTGGATCATAGCTATATACTCGATACCGAGTTTTTTACCTCCAGTGAATATAAATTATTAGCCGATCTTGGCAGTAAGCTGGACTCCTTGATAGGTGCGAGTGCCCGTATTGAGCGTGGTGAGAAACACGCGGAAGTCGTCAATTTTGCCGAGGTCATGGAGTGGCTGATGCAACAGGCCAGCAAGGGACAGAATATTCAACGCTACAAAGGTCTCGGTGAAATGAACCCGGACCAGTT
>CALLCZ010000023.1 GCA_937998645.1 uncultured Gammaproteobacteria bacterium | reverse complement strand
GCATCGGTCTCGCGAATGTTGGCCAGAAACTGGTTACCCAGCCCTTCACCTTTCGATGCGCCGGCAACGAGTCCTGCGATATCGACGAACTCCATCGTGGTAGGAATGATCTTCTGCGGCTTTGCGATCTCGGCAATTTTTTCAAGCCGCGGGTCGGGTACTTCCACAATACCCACATTCGGTTCAATGGTGCAGAACGGATAGTTTTCCGCCTGAATACCCGCCTTGGTGAGCGCGTTGAACAAGGTTGATTTGCCGACGTTGGGTAGTCCGACGATACCGCATTTGATACCCACTATTTTCTCCTGAACAAAAACTGTCGCCTGCAACGCTTCACTTATGCAGGCCTACTGTATATTTTACTCGCCACTTGCCACTCTTCCCTTGCCACTTACTTTGTATGCAACAGATGCATGGCCTTTTCCCATTCGCCTGCAGCAATTTTCGGCATAACCCGAAGCGCATCGTTGATTGAATCTTCTATCGCCTGGCGGTCTTTCGAGTCCGGCCGTTTCAGGACATAGTCAACTACCAGGTCCTTGCTGCCCGGGTGGTCGACACCGATACGCAGACGCTGGAAATCCTTTGTGCCCAGGTGCGAAATGATATCGCGCAAGCCGTTGTGGCCACCATGCCCGCCGCCGCTTTTCAGGCGTGCGGTTCCTGCCTTCAGGTCAATCTCGTCATGAGCGACCAGTATATTTTCCGCTGCAATTTTATAGAACGCAGCCAGGCTGACGACGGACAGGCCGCTGCGATTCATATAGGTTTCAGGTTTCAGCAGCCAGACATCCTTTCCTTCCAGGTTGATACGCGCGACTTCACCGTGAAATTTTTTCTCGGGCAGGAAACGGCTGCGATACTGACTGGCCAGATCCTCAACAAACCAAAACCCGGCATTGTGCCGGGTTTCAGAATATTTGGGACCGGGGTTACCCAGTCCCACTATCAGCTTTATATCATATGAAAGTGCTGACATCGCTGCTCACATTGTGAGATGAAACCTTGAAACAGCCAGGGAGAAGCCTAGTCTTCTGCCTCGCCACCCTCTTCCTTGGTTTCCGGTGCCTCGGCAGCTTCACCTGGTGCTTCAGCTTCCTCGTGCTCTTCAGCAACCTTGCGTGCATGAATGGAAGCAACAGCAGAGTCATGCTCTTCACCCTGTTTCAGGGCAAACACTTCAACACCTGCCGGCAATTTCAGGTCTGACAAATGCACGATCTCTCCCATGTGCAATTCGCTGAGATCAACATCGATGAACTCCGGAATGTCTTTCGGCAGACATACGACTTCTACTTCACTCATGACGTGACTGATAGCGCCACCTTCCGTCTTCACACCCGGTGCTATATCTTCATTGATAAAGTGCAGCGGTACATTGACATGCATTTCTTTTTTCGCTTCCACACGCTGGAAATCCATATGCAGGATGTCATGCCTGTATGGATGGTGCTGCAGGTCTCGCAACAACACGTCCTGTTTTTTTCCACCGATGTTCAGCTCGAGCACCTGGGTAAAAAAAGCTTCGTGCTGGAGTTCATACTGAACATCCTTTTGCGCAAGCGTCAGGTTTTCAGGATCTTTTCCGGCACCGTACAGGATAGCCGGTACTTTGTTTGCGTGACGCAGGCGGCGGCTCGCACCTTTCCCCGTGTCTGTACGCAATTCTGCATTCAATTCAATACTCATGATTTACTCCGTAATGCCGTTATCAATCAGAATCATCTGAGCCAATAACCGCGTTTACTTAAATGTCTTCCTCGCGACCAGGAAAGACGCTCATAAAAAGCCACTCGTACAACATGACTCTTTAACTTCTGGCCATTCTTTACAGAACAGGCCGGAAACCGTTTCAATTAATCGATATACATTTCGCTTACAGACTCTTCATCGTGAATACGACGAATTGTTTCAGCAAGCATGGTTGCGATAGAAACCTGGCGAATGTTTTTGCATTGCTTGGCTTCGTCACTCAATATTATGGTGTTGGTCACAACCAGTTCATTCAACACCGAGCCGGATATGTTTTCTATTGCTTTGCCCGACAACACCGGGTGCGTGCAATAAGCCGCAACACTTTTTGCACCTGCATCCATCAGGGCTGCCGCCGCCTTGCACAGGGTACCGGCTGTATCAACCAGGTCGTCGACAATGACACAGTTCATGCCTTCAACTTCGCCGATGATGTTCATCACCTCGGACTGGTTCGCCTGGGGGCGGCGTTTATCAATGATTGCCAGATCGGCATCACCCAGTCGCTTGGCCAGGGCACGAGCACGAACGACACCACCCACATCCGGCGACACTACCAGCAGGTTGGGATAACCCTGCTGCCAGACATCTGCCAGCAATATCGGCGAAGCGTATACATTATCTATCGCGATATCAAAAAATCCCTGGATCTGGTCAGCATGCAGATCGACCGTCAACAAACGATCCAGGTGCACGCTCGCCAGCATGTTTGCCACAACCTTTGCCGTAATCGGTACACGTGCGGACCGTGGTTTACGGTCCTGTCGCGAATAACCGTAATACGGTATCACTGCGGTGACTCGCGCGGCTGATGCACGTCGCATTGCATCGATCATGACCATCAGCTCCATCAGGTGCTCATTTACCGGCGTGCTCGTCGGCTGGATAATGAACACATCGCGCCCGCGAACGTTATCCATGACTTCGACACGCGTCTCGCCGTCACTGAAATGGTCAACGGCAACTTTGCCAAGCGGCGTGTTGAGTCGAGCGGCTATGTCTTCGGCAAGCGGCCTGTTGGCATTGCCGCTGAATATCATCATTCCGCTTTCGTCTTTTGTCACTGTCTGCTACTCGTGTAGTGCACGTTATGTGGTTTAAATCTTGCAACCACCTGGCAAAGTCCGCGTGCGTGGACATTGGCCATAAAATATCAACTATCTGGCTGGGCCGGGAGGATTACTCCTTACATCCATGTACTCCGCCCTGCGGGCCGCACTGCGTGCGTTCAAAATCGCTCCCGGCGATTTTGTACTCCGGGCGTCCTGCCCTTCGCCCTGCGGGCCAGCGTTATGAATCACGTCCTGTAATTCACCTTTCAGGCTGACCTTCGGTCATTCAAATTTGCTCCAGGCAAATTTAGTCGGCTGTTCAAATTTGCTCCAGGCACATGTCGACCCTTACTTAAGGGTTCTCATCTGTCCACTTTTCAGCCTTAAACGCTCATATGCTTCAGCGTTTATATTTGGCTGGGCCGGGAGGATTACTCCGGGCGTCCTGCCCTTCGCCGTTACTCCACCCATCCATGGGTTCCGCCCTACGGGCCAGCCTTCGGCTGTTCAAGTTCGATCCTGTCGAACTTGTCGGGCCGCACTTCGTGCGTTCAAATTCGCTCCCGGCGAATTTGTCGAACCTCTATCGGTTCTCATCTTTTCTACTTTCATCTATAAACGCGCATATACATCAACGTTTATGTTTGGCTGGGCCGGGAGGATTACTCCGTACATCCATGTACTCCGCCCTTCGGGCCAGCCTTCGGCTGTTCAAATTTGCTCCAGGCAAATTTGTCGAACCTCTTATCGGTTCTCATTTATCCGATTCCTATCTATTAACACTCATTTACATCAGTGTTTCTTTTTGGCTGGGCCGGGAGGATTCGAACCTCCGCATACCAGGATCAAAACCTGGTGCCTTACCGCTTGGCGACGGCCCAATATTACTAAACTGGCTGGTGCCTTGCCCCCGCCATTAAACATGTCGCGACGTCCTGTGCTCCCGTCTATATCTTCTTCATGAAATCAAACAGGGGCGACTGGTTTCTACCCTGGCAAATAAACGCCTGCCAGCTGTCAGTCCAGTCCGCCGTTGTTTTCAGCTGTGTCAGTACCTGCTCAGCCTGCTGTTTGCCGGCAAATTGTGCAAAAACCGATGCCCCGGTTCCGCTCATTCTTGCTTCCGCAAAATCACCCAGTAATTTCAACGCCTTACCAACTTCCGGGTAACGCCGGGTAACGACAGGGACGCACACATTATCCCGGCCGGTCGTCGAAAGGTCGCATATTTTGATTGCTGGGCAATCCCGTGTCAAATCTGGATCAGAGAATATTTCTGCAGTAGAAACATGCACATCCGGAGTGATCAGCAAATACCAGCACTCGTCAGCGGAAACGGGCTGCAGGCGCTCGCCAACGCCTTCAGCAAAGGCCGCAAAACCGTGCACGAATACCGGCACATCGGCACCCAGACCCAGGCCGATATCTGCGAGCTGGTCTACATCGAGATCCAGCTGCCATAGCCGGTTCAGCGCATGCAATGTGGTGGCCGCATCCGAGCTGCCGCCACCCAGGCCGGCACCCACCGGAATTCGTTTTCTTACACGTATATTGACGCCCTGCACAGTGCCGGTTTTTTTCTGCAAGGCCCTCGCGCTGCGCACCACCAGGTCGTCTTCAGCATTGATTGATGACAGCCCCTCTGCCCTTTCGATCCGGCCATTAGAGGTGGCTTCAAACTGCAGCTCGTCACAAAGATCCAGAAACTGGAATACCGTTTGCAGCTCGTGATAACCATCCGCCCTTCGCCCAGTGATATGCAGCATCAGGTTAAGCTTGGCAGGCGCAGGCCAATAAGGATTGTGCTCGTTCATTGATGTTTGGACGCTTACTGTTCTGGCAGCCATTCGCGCACCAGCAGGCGCACACTGAGTTCAGGCTGGTCTTCGCGCTCAAGATAAAATGCATGTGGCAATTCATAATCGGCAACAGCCTTGTAGCGACTCATCTCGACCTGCCAGCCTTTTTGCTCGAATTTGTACAACTGCCCCAGCTCATTCCAGCTTATGTATTGAATCTCTTCACCCTGTATAGGCATTCCACGCAACCAGTCCTGCAGGCCGTTAACAGGCAGCGACAATCCCGTCATCGATGAAAACAGCGCATCGGCATCATTCGAGTACTCTGTCCGGCCATCTGCCAGGCTGATCTTGACGCCATTACTGTCACCATTGATCAGCACAGCCCCCTGCCCCATGGGTGCGATGAGTCGAATTTCATACGCATCGGCCACCTGCTGCCAGAACACATCAAAGCTGCCGCCATCCGTCTCGGACTGCACTCCCAGCCGGGCCCTGATGGTCCAGTCCTCGATCTGCTGATGCTGTTGCAGCCTCGCCTCCCAGTCTTGCGGGCGATCCATTACCTGCTCAGATATGCTTGCACATGAAGCCAGTATCGATATCAGGGGGTAGATGAGTAGATAGCGCATGAATGATATGCGCGTTTGTTGAAGCAACATCAAAGGCAAAAATCAGTCCTTCAGTCTATGCATGGTTTCGAGCAGGACAGGGTGTTCCGCATTATTTTCCAGGCCGATTTTCCACACTTTCTCCGCTTCATCCCGCTGGTTGTTCTTCCATAGCACCTCACCATAATGTGCTGCAATTTCAGCATCTTCAAGGCGTTCGAAAGCCATTCCCAGCCATTTCAGTGCATCCTGCATATTGCCAAGTCGATAGCTGACCCAGCCCAGGCTATCCAGTATCGCGGGATCATCCGGCACCAGCTCGGCCGCACGCTTGATATAGTCGAGCGCTTCTTCCAGCCTTTCTGTCCGGTCTGCCAGCGTGTATCCCAGTGCATTAAGCGCATTTGCGTTTTCCGGTTCAGCGGACAGCAGCTTGAGCAGGTCCGCCTCGGTGATATCGATACGATCAACCTTTTCCGCCATCAGGGCACGCGCATATAACAGGTCCGCATCATCCGGTTTCTGTTGAAGTGCGCGGCTGTACATTTCCATGCCTTCCGCATAACGCTGTTTGCTTGCCAGTATTTCACCCTGGGCAAGATAAGCCCTGACACGAAGCGGCCAGGAGGTCTGTTTTTCAGCCAGTACTTCGAGCTGCTGCAGACCTTCATCAACCCTGCCGAGACGTGCAAACAGGCCGGCGATGCGCATCTTGGAATCAAACACATAATCACCCGATTTCACTTTCAGGTAATAGCTGATCGCAATCTTGTGCTCTTCCCTGTTCTGCGCAATTCGTCCCAGGTAATAATTCGCAATATCCTGCTTTTGACCCATATCCACCAGGTGCGTCAGGTGAATGGAGGCCTCGTCCAGTTCTCCTGTTTCGATATTGAGCAGGCCGAGACTGAGCAGAATATCTGCATTTTCCGGGTCATCTTTCAGCAGCAAGTTGAACTGGGCCTTGGCCTGGTTAAACTGCCTTTGTTCGACCAGCATGCGTGCATACTGCAACCTCAGATGGTCATTATCCGGCTGTTCCATGAGCACCAGCGCGATCAGCGCCATCGCCTGCTCCTGTTTGCCCTGGGCAGCCAGTATCCTGGCCTTGATAATATGCACATCTGCCTGTGTCGAATCGATTGCAAGCACCTGGTCAAGCAGCTCTAACGCATCATCATATTTTTCCAGCTGCGCCGCATAGCGGGCCTGCAGCAGCAACATATGCTGATTTCCAGGTTCTGCCTTGTTCAACGCGTCCAGCACCACAAGGCCGTCTTCAGTGCTGGATTCCTTTGCGAGCAGGCGTTTGACCGCCAGCGCTTTCTCATGCCCGTTGCCTTCAACGGTATCGAGAATACCCTGTATATATGTCGCAGCTTCCAGCGGTTGTCCGAGTTTTAGATAGGTGATGGCATACATGCGTGCAATTTCACTATCATCCGGGTCAAGCTTCTCCCAGCGCTCGAGCAACACCAGCGCATCCTCGTAGCGCTCGCCGTACACGGCAATGTAACTCGCCCGTGCTGCAACCCGGGCATCGGGCGTTTCCATCGCAGCGCGGTTATAAGACTCAACCGATAGTTCCATATCGCCAGCATTACCGGCGAACTCGCCTACCAGCAAATCATAGAGAAGATCTTCTGATAGCCCGGTCTGAACTGGAATGCTGTCAAAATCCTCGTTTGAACCTTGCACATGGGTTTTTGCGCAGGCATTTAATGTCAGCATAGATAAAACAAGCAGGTAGAAAAAACCCTGCTTGAGAAAAAGCACTTCAGAATTTAAATTTTTTGATTTCATATAAAAGAATATAACGCATTTTGCTCCAAATTTCGGTACGCTTGAGTTAAGAGGTAGCATGCCTCAAAATCACGGGTTTTCTCGCCACATACACGCCAGCTATGTCATTGATAACATTAGGCCTTAACCACAAAACCACGCCACTGGAGTTGCGTGAGAGGCTGGCATTCACCCCGCAGAATCAGCGAGAGGCACTAAACAGCCTTATTAAGGTGAACGGCGTAACCGAAGCCGCTATTGTATCAACTTGCAACCGTACTGAATTATATTGTGTACTGCATTCCGATAATCAGGCCAGTGAAGACGCGCATAATGATGATGACCAGCGCCTGATTGAATGGTTCAGTGGATTCCACGGCCTGGAACCCTCGACACTGGAAAACCATTTATATATTCACGACCACAAGCAATCGATCCGTCATGCCATGGAGGTCGCCAGCGGGCTGGATTCAATGGTACTGGGCGAACCGCAGATTACCGGCCAGATGAAGCAGGCGTATATCATGGCCAGCCATGAGGGCACCGTCGGCCAGCTGCTGGGTAAATTATTTCAACACGCCTTTTCTGTCGCCAAGCAGGTACGTACCGATACCGCGATCGGCTCAAGCCCGGTATCTGTCGCCTTTGCAGCGACCAGCCTGGCACGCCAGATCTTTGGCGACCTGAATGATTCGACCGCCCTGATGATTGGCGCAGGTGAAACCATAGAACTGGCTGCGCGGCATCTGCAATCCCAGCACATTAAAAAGATCATCGTTGCCAACCGCAGCCTGGAGCGTGCGCAACTGCTTGCCGAGGAATTCGATGGCGAGGCGATCAGCCTGCAACATATTGGCGACTACCTTTACCGCGCCGATATTGTGATCGCCTCAACTGCAAGCCCCCTGCCTGTACTGGGTAAGGGCACGGTTGAAAGCGCACTGAAAGAACGCAAGCATTCACCGATATTCATGGTCGACCTTGCAGTACCCAGAGACATAGAACCTGAAGTCAACTCGCTGGATGATGTTTACCTTTACACCGTCGATGACCTGCAGGAGGTTATCAACGAGAATCTGCAAAACCGGCAGCAGGCCGCGGAGCAGGCACACGAGATCATTGATGAGAAAGTCGAACATTACCTTGACTGGCAACGTTCGCTGGTTGCGGTCGATGTCATCTCCGAGCTGCGATCAACGGCAATGGATTTCAGTGACGCGGTGCTGAAAAAATCCATGAAACAGCTCGCCTCGGGACAGTCCCCTGAAGATGTACTGACATTTCTGGCACATACGCTTACCAACAAGTTCCTGCATCAACCCAGCACCGAGCTGCGCAAGGCGGGTGAAGAAGAGCGCCACGACCTGATTCAGGCCGCGCGCCGTCTTTTTATAGACAAGTCCACCGATTAACCCGCATATTGCACGAAACCGCTGTGAAAGATTCAATATTAAACAAGCTCAATAACCTGATTGATCGTCACGAAGAAATTGCCGGCCTGCTGGCAGACCCTGACATAATTGGCGATCAAAACCAGTTCCGTGATCTTTCCAGGGAATACGCACAGCTGGAACCCGTGGTGAACTGCTACCAGGACTATGCATCGGCCAGGGAAAACCTGAAGAGCGCAGAAGAAATGCTCGCCGATAAAGACCCCGAGATGCGCGATATGGCTGTCGAAGAAAAAGCCATGGCTTCCGAGCAGCTTGGATCGCTTGAAGTGGAATTGCAAAAGCTGCTGCTACCCAGAGACCCGCACGACAACAGCAATATATTCCTGGAAATACGCGCCGGAACCTGTGGCGATGAAGCCGCCATTTTTGCCGGCGACCTGTTCCGCATGTATTCACGTTATGCGGAAGAACGCCGCTGGAAAGTTGAGATATTGAGCCAGAATGAAGGCGAGCACGGCGGCTACAAGGAGATTATTGCGCGCATCATCGGCGAAGGCGCCTATTCGCGCCTTAAATTTGAGTCCGGCGCACACCGCGTGCAACGCGTACCCGAAACCGAATCCCAGGGCCGGGTGCACACTTCGGCCGCAACCGTCGCGATCATGCCCGAGCCCGACGAAATCGAACAAATCGAAATCAATCCTGCTGACCTCAGGGTAGATACCTACCGCGCATCGGGCGCCGGTGGTCAGCATGTCAACAAGACCGACTCAGCAGTTCGCCTGACGCACATCCCGACCGGAACGGTGGTTGAATGCCAGGATGAACGTTCGCAACACAAGAACAAGGCACGTGCGATGTCGTTGCTGCAGGCACGCATCATGGACAGCGAGTTCGAGAAACAACGCAGTGAAGAAGCGCAAACACGCAAAAGCCTGGTTGGCAGCGGCGACCGCTCCGAAAGAATTCGCACTTACAACTTTCCCCAGGGACGCGTGACTGATCACCGCATCAACCTGACCCTGTACAAGCTCGATGATTTTATGCAGGGCGGCCTCGATCAGGTCATCGAGCCATTGATAAACGAACACCAGGCCGAGCAACTGGCATTACTCGCCGAACAATAAGGTCGTGACGACCATCAGCCAGGCACTGGGTGAGGCGCGGCACAGGCTGCAGGCCACCAGCCCCAGCCCCGCTGTCGATGCCAGCATCCTGCTCTGCCATGTACTCGGCTGTTCACCCAGCCATTTAATCGCCTGGCCTGATAATCAGCTGTCACCACATCAGGCGATGCAGTTTGAAGAGATTCTGCAACAACGCGTTGACGGTAAGCCCGTCGCATACATCACCGGTGAAAGAGAATTCTGGTCACTGTCTTTAAAGGTCACGAGTGATGTACTCATACCAAGACCTGAAACGGAAACACTGGTCGAGTTCGTGCTGGAAAAATTTTCCAGCAGCCCTGCATTGACTGTTGCCGACCTGGGTACCGGTAGCGGCGCCATAGCCTGCGCACTCGCTGCAGAACGTCCTGCATGGAATATCATTGCAACCGACAGCTCAACAGAAGCGCTCGATATCGCCCGTCACAACGCATCGCTACACAAACTCGAGAACATACGCTTTGTGCACGGCCAATGGCTTGAACCGCTGACAGGCCTTGATCTTGACCTGATAATAAGCAATCCACCTTATATTGCGTTCGATGATCCGCACCTGGTCCAGGGCGATGTGCGCTTTGAACCCGAAGCAGCACTGGCCTCGGGCAAACAGGGCATGGATGCGATCACGCACCTGGCACGGCAAGCGGGTCAGCACCTAAAAGCCGGTGGCTGGCTGATCGTCGAACACGGCTATGATCAGCAACAGCTAGTTTATGACTGTTTCCAACAGGCCGGCTTTGAAAATATTGTCCAGCTTACCGACCTTGCCGGCCAGCCGCGCGTTACAGCTGGCCAGCATGGTAAATCCGGATATGCTAGATAAAGGACTTGAAATCAGCAGGCATCTGGCCTAGATTGAACATATGCCACTTTGTCATGACACCATTAAGAACCGTGAAATTCGCTTCAAGCTTTCGACACCCGACCAGGCGAAAAAAGCCGAGCAGTTGCTGAACAGTATAGAGGGTATCGAACACATCGAAGTGGTTGCTCCGTGCTGCATGCATATTCGCTACAACGTCGAGAAACTTACCCTGCAAATGATCGAATCTGCACTGCGCGAAGTGGGTTTCGATCTCGATGACAGCCTTGTCATCCGGCTCAAGCGTGCCGTCTTCTCCTATTGCGAGGACGCACAGCGTGCAAGCATCGGCGCCGATGAAACCAGTAACGACAAGACACCCACGCTCACGTTAAACCATCCACTGCAGGACCCGCGTCCACACGACTGGCGCAAACTCGTTTAATAACAGCAACCGGATTGAAGCAACCGCACGTTGACTCCAGCAGGATATCCTCGCCACTCGAACCTCGTCCCTCGCCACTGCTTTCCCGTTGCTGTTAACATTAATCATATGAATGATGAGCAACTACTTCGTTACAACCGGCAAATCATGCTGCCGCAGATCGATGTCGAAGGTCAGCAGAAACTGCTGGATGCGCACGTATTGATAATAGGCATGGGTGGACTCGGTTCTCCCGCAGCCATTTATCTAACTGCCGCCGGCATTGGCGCCCTGACCCTGGTTGATTTTGACAGCGTCGAATTAACCAACCTGCAACGCCAGATTGTTCATCACAATGATGACATCGGTATACCAAAAGTCGACTCGGCGAAGCGAAACCTGTTGAGCATCAATCCGGATGCACAGATCACCACCATTGATATCAAACCTGATCAGCAGACACTCGAAAAACTGGTACAGCAGGCCGACGTTGTTCTCGATGCAAGTGATAACTACGAGACACGTTTTGCGATCAACGCCGCCTGCGTTGCGCATCGCGTACCACTGGTATCCGGTGCGGCTATCCGCTTCGAAGGCCAGATCAGCGTGTTTGACAAGCGCCGGCAGGACAGTCCCTGTTACAATTGCCTCTACCCGGTCTCCGACGATGAGGAACAGACCTGCAGTGAGAATGGCATTCTTGCACCGGTGGTCGGCATTATCGGCAGCATGCAGGCACTGGAGGCCATAAAAGTCATCTGCGCTATCGGCGAAACGCTGGTCGGTCGCCTGCTTGTTTTTGATGCGCTATCAATGAACTGGCGCAGTATGCAATTAAAACCTGATCCTGCATGTCCTGTATGTGGCAAATAGAAAATGAATACTGAACTTGTACTCCCGAGAAAACTGGTAAACCAGATCCTCACCCATGCACAACAACACGAACACAGCGAATCATGCGGCCTGATCAGTGCCTCTGGCGGCAGCCCGGCTCATTACTATGCTGTGAAAAATATTGCAGCCGATCCTTCGGTGCATTTCGAGATGGAGCCTAAACAGCAAATTGCCGCAATGAAACATATGCGCGAGCATGATGAAGACCTGTTCGCTATCGTTCACTCACATCCCGAAAGTCCGCCGGTACCCTCTGCAACTGATATGCAGGAAGCGGGTTATCCCGAAGCCTATTACATCATCGTGTCGCTAAACACCAGGGGTGTGCTGGAAATGCGCGGGTTTAAAAAAGCCGATGGAGATATGCAGCCTGTTGAGCTGCGTTATGAACACGAGGATTAATCCGCGACTGCGGCTGTAGAATCTGAGAATGCCGGCTCAATCCCAGGGCGTGCCGCCAGCCGGCCAGGCGAAACCCTTCATATCGGAATTTGCCGTTACGGACCGTGCCTGCCCTGTGTTCTGTGCCGAATTATCTGACTGTGAGTTTTCAATATAGCCGCGGCGGTCCGGATACGAATTATTCGGCTTCCAGATGTTCGAGGAATCGCTCTGATCTGCCAGTGCAGAACGCACCGATCCGTCACTATTGTCCGTATCTGTCGAATCAGAGGCTGATGTGCGCTTGTTATCATTGTCCTTCAGATATGAGTACAAATATGTATTCGGATCATTCATATCGAGACCGGCATAATCCGTCCAGGTACTCGACTCAACACGAATGTCCTCAGCAGTCTGTGCAGCAGAATCCGCGCCATTATCGGATTTTGCCCTGCCCGATGCAGGCTGGTACTTTTTATACAACGGGATTGTGGCCGCAGGATCTGCCGAAGAGGCGCCGGCAGACATTAACGGAGCAAGATGCTTTTGGCCGGCATTATTGATGAATGCTTCACCCGTATAGAAATCGCTGTCCGGATCTGCCGGTCTCGAAACCGATGGACCATCGTCCCTGGAGCCGTTAACAACATTTGGCAGATACCGGCTTCGTGCCGTGGATCTTTCATCTGAGTAATATTCACGTGAGTGATTTTCACGCAGAGCCGGAGAATGCGTACTTCTATTTGCGCCAGCAGCCCGGCCCACACGATCAGAATTATTACGTAAATTCAGGCTGCTCCTGTCGAGCTTTTGACCGGATCTATAACTTGCATATGAAAAATGATAATTACTCGATTCCGGTTTATAACTTGTATATGCGGCATGCGGCCTGGCAGAGGCAACAGGCAGTTCGACTAAAGGCATGCGGTTGAATGTATGCATTTTGCCATCCCTGCTCATGATCACCAGCTCATTGCCATGCAGCTGATAATGGTAGCGAACAACGGTAGCAGAACCTTCAATCCTTGCCTTCATCATTGTCGGCGACTTGACCAGCTGCCCTTTGGCATACTGGTTGTCGTCGTCATACCATAGAAAACGGTTGCCTCGAATCCCCAGCATCGCTCCGTTATCGCCAATCCATAAACCATTCAGCTTCCGGTACGGCCTGTTGTTGACTTTACGATGGCCGCTGTGCCTGTATCTCATGCTGGATGGATTAGCAAACCATGAAGTTTTTTCCGCCTTGTAGCCGTCATTACCAGGATTTTGTCGCGATGCATCATCAGACTGGTAAGAATTGTTTTTAGACCAGTCATCACCCGTGTTTATACCGGGTGACAGTGGCAGGTTTGAATAACCCGGGGTATACGGCCATGCGCCCGAATAACCAGACTGACTGGACCAGGGATTCATCCACGGATTGTTCCATTGATTTCCCCAGGGGCTGCCCCAGCCTGAACTCCACGGACTGTTCCACTGGTTACCCCATTGGTTGCCCCAGCCTGAGCTCCACGGATTGTTCCACTGGTTACCCCATTGATTGCCCCGGCCTGAGCTCCACGGACTGTTCCACTGGTTACCCCATTGATTGCCCCGGCCTGAGCTCCACGGGTTGTTCCACTGGTTACCCCATTGATTGCCCCGGCCTGAATTCCACGGATTGCTCCACTGGTTACCCCAGGGGCTGCCCCAGCTGGAACTCCACGGACTACCCTGTTGATAATCCCATGGACTGCCCCAGGTATTGCCCCATGGGCTGTCCCATTGATTATCCCAGCGATCAGCCCAGGGACTGTCCCACTGACTTCCCCATGTACGATAGCGTTGATATTCGGGCGAATAGCCATAACGACTGCCGTAGTACCTGTCGTTATATCCGCCGTAATAACTGTCGTAAGGGTCAATTGGCCCGTCCAGGTAGTCGTTGTAACGATAATTACTGTAACGGCGAGAACGTTCAGGATAAGTGGAATAGCCGCTGCGGGAATATGGGCCGTAACTGGCGTTCACCATGCGGTGATAGGGATTGCCGTCATGCACCAGGCGACTTGGGATGGGTTCGAGCACACCCATCGCGACCATCATGTTCAGGGACATCTCGACCATCGGTATGTTGTCGTTATACCGGTAGTATTTCAGCCGTGCTTCAACAGTGCCGGCCATTGCCAGCAGTGTTGGAAGCAATACTGTTGTTATTATTGTTTTTATAACAGTACGCATTCAAACCTCCTGACATGTTGTCAGGTCAGCTAAGCGTCCATTGTACTCCTGTTTTTGAAAAAATCAAACACCTGGGGGCTTTTTTTATCATGGATATTTGATTGCGCGTCTAAGTCATTAAAATATATGATTATCTTCTCAGCTCATGGCGCCGTTAAACTCACCTCTTCACCGCCCTGCTCTGTCGATAGACGACTCAACATGGCATACAATTCCTCGTTATCGCCGCTGTCGCATACCCACTCCCGCCTGTCACTGTCGTAGTCGAAATGAAACCCGCCAGAACGCGCCGCCATCCATAATTGCATCGCAGGCGGCTGCTTGCTGAAAATAATCTTTGTTCCGTTTTCAAACTCGAGCGTCAGCACACCGCCGACTTCATCGTAATCGATATCCGCACCGCTTTCATCGATGGCGTCCTGGATATCCGCTATTGTCTGGTCTGCAATCGTGTGAAATTCACT
>CALLCZ010000022.1 GCA_937998645.1 uncultured Gammaproteobacteria bacterium | reverse complement strand
GATGATCTCTTCTATCCAGACAAACTGCTGCGTCTTGACCGTGACCGTGACGTGTGAGCGTTGATTATGTGCGCCGCGGTCCGAGATTTTTTTCGAACATGGGCACAGGCTGGTCACCGGCACAACAACTTTGACATACATGGTGTTGGTATGATTGCGGCGTTCACCCATCAGCGTCACTTCATAATCCAGCAGGCTTTCAACGCCTGAAGCGGGTGCAGCCTTGTTAACAAAGTAGTGGAACGTCATCTCGATATGGCCGCATTCCGCATCCAGGCGGTTGGTCATTTCGGTGAGCATGATCTTGAAGGACTCAACGGTAATTTCCCAGTCGTGGTTGTTGAGAATCTCCACAAAGCGGGACATGTGCGTACCCTTGAAATCATGTGGCAGGTCGACGTACATGTTGAAATTGGCGACAGCATGCTGCACATGGCCGGAGCGGTCTTTTACCTGGATGGGGTGGCGAATGTCCTTGATACCGACCTTGTCGATATGAATCGCACGGTTATCACGGCTGCTCTGCACATCCACCATGTCAGATGCGTTGGTCGGTTTTGCGTCGATTGTGTCACTCATGTCATTTATTCTCTTCACTGTAGCGAACACAGGCTCGATCTGTTTCCCACAAGGTTACTGCTTTTACCCTGACGGTATCGCTGTTTAATATTGCTGCTATTTCCCGGTACATATAAGCAGCGATGTTTTCCGCTGTCGGGTTAATTTCAGTGAACGGTTCAAGCTCATTCAGATAACGATGATCCAGACGATCGCCCACTTCATTTGCAGCGGCCTTCATCTGCTTGAAATCGATACCCATACCGACATCATCTAGTGCAGACGCTACCACCTCAAGTTCCAACTTCCAGTTATGGCCGTGCATGCGACTGCAGGCGCCAGGATAATCTCGCAATGTGTGGGCCGATGCGAACTCGGTAACCACTTTCAGCAGGTAACTTGCAGCCATTATCCAGCCAATTTCCGGTTAAGTCAGAATAATACTTGAGTAAAACAGTAGGATTTTATCGAAAATGATGATCATTGGCAATTTCATACATTCATGCAGGCGAGCCGGTTTTGAATGCTCCCAAGCATGCCGACAGCATCCAGGCGCCATTCTGACAGCATTTCAGCCTGTGTCCCCTGCCCAACATAGGTATCCGGAAAACCCAGATTGAGTATATTTGTCGGCCCGGCATTGGCTGCCAGCCATTCATTGACCGCACTGCCGGCACCGCCGGCAACGGCATTTTCTTCAATGGTGACCAGCAGCTTGTGCTCTTTGGCAGCCTGCCTGATGGTATCTTCATCCAGCGGTTTCACAAAGCGCATGTTGTACAGGCTGGCATCGAGCTGTTCTGCGACTTCCAGCGCGTCATTCATCAGGGTGCCAAATACGAGCAAGGCAACCTTGCTGCCTTTGCGGCAAAGTTCGGCTTTGCCGAAATCCATAGCGGTCAGTTCCTTGCGCGGCAGGTTTCCATGTGAGGCGCCGCGAGGATAACGCACGGCCGCGGGGCCGTCATGTAAAAAGCCGGTGGTCAGCATGCGGCGGGCTTCATCGGCATCAACGGGCGTCATGATGACCATGTTCGGTATGCAGCGCAGGTAACTGATGTCATAAGCGCCTGTATGGGTTGGACCATCGGCACCGACGATACCTGCACGATCGATTGCAAACAACACAGGCAGGTTTTGCAAGGCCACATCGTGTATGACCTGGTCATAAGCGCGCTGTAAAAATGTGGAATAGATGGCGACCACGGGCTTGAGGCCATCGCAGGCCATGCCTGCTGCCAGGGTGACGGCATGCTGTTCAGCGATGCCGACATCAAAATACCTGTCCGGGTACTGCTGCGAAAACTCGACCAGTCCCGAGCCTTCACGCATGGCGGGTGTTATTCCGACCAGTCGCTTGTCTTCTGCGGCCATGTCGCACAGCCAGTCACCGAAAACACGGGTAAATGTCGGAACGCTTTCCTTGCTGCCAGTGGCTTCGCCGGTTGAAGTATCGAATTTGCCGACACCATGATAGCGGCCGGGGTCATTTTCAGCCGGAAAATAACCTTTGCCTTTTTGCGTAACAATGTGCAGAAAACGCGGGCCTTTCTGCTCGTACAGGTTCTGCAGAATGGGCACCAGTGTATTCAGGTCGTGTCCATCGACGGGGCCGAAGTAATTGAAGCCCAGCTCTTCAAACAGGGTGCCTGGTGCGACCATGCCCTTGACATGTTCTTCCGTGCGGCGTGCCAGTTCCAGTGCGCCGGGCACATGTTCCAGTACCTTTTTACCGCCTTCACGCACCGTTGAGTATATTTGACCTGATAACAACCGCGTCAGGTGGTTGGATAGACCACCGACATTGGGTGAAATCGACATGTCGTTATCATTCAGGATTACCAGCAGGTCGGCATCACTGTCACCGGCATGGTTCAGCGCTTCAAATGCCATGCCGCCTGTCATCGCGCCATCTCCGATGATGGCAACGGATTTGTGCTTCTCGCCGGCCTGCCTGGCTGCGATACTCATACCGAGAGCGGCGCTAATCGATGTGCTCGAGTGGCCCGTGCCGAAAGCGTCATATTCACTTTCACTGCATTTTGGGAAGCCGGCGAGCCCGTCTTTCTGCCGCAGTGTTGGCATACGCTTGCGCCTTCCGGTAAGAATCTTGTGAGGATAGGTCTGGTGGCCGACATCCCACACCAGCTTGTCAGCGGGCGTATTGAATACATAATGCAGGGCAATGGTGAGCTCTACAGTGCCGAGGCCTGCGGACAGATGCCCACCCGTTGTCGATACGGTTTCCAGTAAATAACTGCGCATCTCGCGCGCCAGTTCGGATAATCGCGCACGCGGCAGCTGGCGTAAATCTTCAGGTGAATCTACGGATTCAAGCAGTGGCCAGCGGTTTGCGGATGAGTTTTTCATCGAGTGGGCTAGAATTCGCGTTCCACGATATAAGCAGACAATTGCCGTAGAGTATCTGCCCTCTGGCCCAGGGTTTCAAGATGTGACAGAGCCTGCTGGTGCTGATCCAGCGCCAGCTTTCTCGATGCGTCCAGTCCAAGAATTGAAGGATAAGTCGGCTTCTGCATTTTCTCATCGGAGCCTTTGGGTTTGCCCAGGGTTTCAGTATCACCGATAACATCCAGAATGTCGTCCTGAATCTGGAAAGACAATCCAATGCAATCTGCGTAGCGGCCAAGCATGGCGAGTTCGTCTTCGGTTACCGTTGGGCTGCACATTGCCCCGAGAAGAATGCTGGCCTGGATCAGCGCCCCGGTCTTCAGGCGGTGCATGGCTTCCAGTTGTTCCAGTGTGAGCCGGTTGCCTACCGCTGCCAGGTCTATTGCCTGGCCGCCTGCCATGCCGTCTGATCCACTCGCAGTGGCCAGTAAGGTAATCATCTCGAGGCGCCGCCTGTCATTGACGTGAAGATTGCTGGCAGCAAGAATCTCGAAAGCATGGGCCTGCAGCGCATCACCGGCCAGGATCGCCGTGGCCTCATCGAATGCCTTGTGGCAGGTGGGCTGGCCGCGGCGCAAGTTATCGTCATCCATTGCCGGCAGGTCATCATGTATCAGCGAGTAAGTGTGTATTATCTCAACGGCACATGCAGGTGTGTCGAGTATATTCTGATCAACGTCCATGGCTTCGCCGGCAGCATAGACCATAGCAGGTCGAATGCGCTTGCCGCCTCCGCCAATGACGGAGTAGCGCATTGCTTCAGTCAGCTTGTTTTTCTGTGCCTGGCCATTCGGCAGGCAGGCATCAAGCGCTTCATCTATGCGTTGCTGATAGAGTTTCAGGCGGGAGTTGAAATCAGACATTCACTATTCATTGACATCAAAGTCTTTTTCCAGAAGTTTACCGTTCTTTTCAATCAGTTCCTGGACCTTGAGCTCGGCTTTTTGCAGTGCTTCCTGGCAATCCGACGTAAGTGCGATGCCTTTCTCGAAACGTTTGAGTGACTCTTCCAGGCTGAGGTTGCCCTGTTCCATTTCCTCGACCAGTTTCTCCAGTTCGGTCAGGGCTTTCTCCAGATTGACAGACTTTTTTGCCGGCATCACTAGTCCACGTGTTTTTTCAAGGGGGACAGTACGTTAGC
>CALLCZ010000021.1 GCA_937998645.1 uncultured Gammaproteobacteria bacterium | reverse complement strand
CCGATGTCAGGTTCACAGCCGACTACTTCAAGAATGCGATTAAATATTTTGAGGACACAAGCCTGTTTGCCGTGAAAGGCGACATAATCAACTACCAGGGCGATATTTCAAATATAACAACAACCGAGACAGCACCTGTTTTATATTACAAAAAAGGTTTTCTAAGGTTTAATCACGGCATCAAGCCACAGGACAACGAAATGACCGGTAAAATCAACGAGCACTTCGTCCTGCTGGGCTGCTGCTTCGTGTGCGATCGTAAAAAAGCACTTGAGCTTGGTGGCTTCGATGAAATTTACTCCCCCTATTACTGGGAAGATGCCGACCTCGCCATGCGCGCCCTCGATAAGGGCTATAAACTGCTATACCGGCCTGAATGCAGGATTTATCACAAAACCAGCTCAACCATCGGGGCCACCAGAAAAAAATGGCATCGCCAACTCGTCTCGTACAGAAATAAATTTCTTTTTGCCTGGCGGCATTTACATGGAAGCGCCGACTGGGCACTTCATATCGTGTTCACATCCGGCAACATACTGACAAGATGGCTTATCCTGGACTGGAAGTTCTATACCGCTCTCGTATGGGCAGTATGGAGAAAACTCACATTTGGACCCTCTTCCCTGAACATTTGAGGTATTTCTAAGCATGGCCAGGCAAACATGTCGCATCTGCGGCAACATCGATGGATTAAAACACTATACCGTCAAGGAAATGATGATGGGGACTCATGATGTATTCGACTATTTCCAGTGCCCGTCATGCGGATGTGTGCAAATCAGTGAAATACCAGCCAACCTCGGCAAGTACTATCCTGAAAACTATTACTCATACAGGAGCAAAACAAAAAATCTGAGTTATAAACTCAGAAGCTGGATAGATCGCCAACGTGTACTGGCTTCACTCAGAGGCACCAGTACTGTCGGCAGTATCGTTAACAGGTATTCAAAACCGCTTGAATACATATCATGGATCAAGGACATTCAGATAGATTTCGACTCCGCAATACTGGATATCGGTTGCGGACAAGGGCGCTTACTGCTCAGAATGTCAATGGGAGGCTTCACCAACCTGACGGGCGTAGATCCATTTATTGATAACGATATCTCATACTACGACAACATCAGAATTCACAAGCAGGATCTTGCAGAATTCTCAGATAGCAAGCATAAATATGACTTGATCATGCTCCACCACTCACTGGAACACATGCCAGAGCAGGACCAGGCATTTGATTCAATTTCGAAGCTTTTGTCTCCTGTCGGAACTGCACTCATCAGAATACCGCTCGCTGATTCTTATGCCTGGGAACATTACCGGGAAAACTGGGTACAACTCGACCCTCCACGCCACCTATACCTGCACAGCCGGGACAGTCTCGACTTACTTGCAAAGAAACATGGATTCTCCATCAGCAAGGTCGTATATGATTCCGCAAAATTTCAATTCACTGGCAGCGAACTTTATCTACGCGACATTCCGCTTAGCAGTGACAAAAAGACCAGGGACATATTCAGCAAGAAACAGCTTGAAACTTTTGAAAACAAAGCAGCAGAACTAAACAATACAGCGAAAGGCGATCAGGCGATTTTCTACCTGAAGAAAAGCTGACCAGGTCTGATTAAAACTAGTTTCGCTGCCAATACACTGCACTACTGTCAATATCGACAAGTTCAGGACTCAGGTTATTCTGCTGCAGAAAATCGGTTACCGCCCTTCCACATTCAGGCCACGAGTAATAATCATCAATTATTACATAACCACCTTTACTAACCTTGTGATAAAGGTTTGTCAACGAATCCATAGTTGAGTGGTATAGATCGCCATCCAGTCTCAGGATGGCGATTTCATCAATTGGCGCGCCCGGTAGAGTGTCACAGAACCAGCCCTTCAAAAACTTGACCTGATCATCCAGCAGGTCAAATTTCTCGAAATTTGATTTAACAGTATCAAGTGAAACGGACAGTGAATCAAGATGACTCAGATCATCTCCATCCTCGATATTCTTTGGAACCGGCATACCCTCAAACGAATCAGCGACCCAAACAGTCCTGTCAGTGACACCATGTATTTTCAACAGAGCCCTCATGAAGATCGTTGTTCCACCACGCCAGGCTCCTGTTTCTATAAAATCGCCTGAAATGTTATTCTTCAATACATCTTCTATACATGCCTGTACATTATCCAGGCGCTTACGCCCTACCATAGTAAATCCGATAATTGGACGGTCGATGCCTTCATCACGTACTTTCGCATCAAATGGCTTCACTTTGACCAGTAGTAAAGACTGTTTTCTGAACAAATCGATTAGTAGATTTCTGATTCTGCGACCGATATTACTTATCGGCTTTCCAGGCCTGATTGCAGCCTTGCTTTTGATTGACCAGGCACTCTCATCATATATTGATGCTGTAAGCACCTTTTTTAAAAGCTCAATATACAATTCAACATTACTATCCACGAATACCACCTTTAATGATTATTGCTGCAATTTTGTTATAGCTATGAACCTGCCATCATTGCATGTAAACTTTTAACCGGTAACATAAATACACAGAAACCCGACAAGCCAATGAATATCTGCCCTATCTGCAGCAGCACAGCCAGCACCGAAACTTTGTGCAAGGTAAATTTAGTCTATCAAACTGATTTTGACCTTGTTGAGTGTCCAGACTGCAAGGTCAAATATTTCAATCCGCTTCCTGCAATAGAGCAGCTATCACAGTTCTATTCCGCTCTTCCCTATGAGTTTGATCGCTGGAGACAGGAAGCAAAGGCCGACTATTATATATCAAAACTGCTTAAACAGCGTCATGCGGGCTCCATACTGGACATCGGATGCGCGAGCGGTTACTTTTTGCATCGAATCTCCGAACAGACTAACTGGAGTGCACATGGCGTTGAACTTGGTGAACTGCCTGCCAGCTTTGCACGGGAAACACTTGGCCTTGACGTCTACACCGGCGACCTGTTTTCAGCCTCTTACCCGGATAATTCATTTGATGCGGTACATATCGGAGACGTACTGGAACATGTCCCCAATCCTCGAGACTTCCTCGAAGAGTCACGCCGTATTTTGAAACATGATGGCAGACTCTACCTTGCTGTACCTAACGGCTATGTCGATAGCCGCGGACTCATTCAGTTCTATAATGAAGAGCACACGCCTGGAAGACATGCCAGTGGCCATATTTTTTTCTTTGAAAGAGATACATTATTAAAGTTGTTTCAGTTAACGGGATTTGAAACGACTTTTGAATACACCATACTGATCAAGAATGGCCTGCGAGCACTTGGCTATCTACCTAAACGCCGCAAGTGGAAAAATTTTTACACGCCGAGCAAGAAACCTGAAACCCCATGCAAATCAACCATCCCTTCTGTGACAAAAAAACCGCATTCGGATTTTTATTACAAGTATCACTTTTATAAAAAGCTGGCATTCGGGCTTTCTGGCTTAAGGACATTCGGCAACGATTTTATGATACAGCTAAAACCAATCGAGCAATAAGCGGCGCTGCCTAACCTGAATGGATGTATCTAGACTCCTGATACAGGCGGCTGTTTTACATCCCTAAGCCCCTTACCCGCCTGAGAAAAAATGACAACCAGGTATATAACATATATAGCGATAAATGGAGATCGCAATGTCCACGATTCAGTCAGGCCAAATATCGAAACAGACACAATTAGAACCAGACCTGACAAGCGCTCCAGTTGCCCGCTACCATGTTTTATTCTTTGCAGAAAAAGCAGTGGAATAATAATGAACACAGGTATAAACACCAGCAGACCAACGATCCCCGTCGAAGCAAGCGCCTGAAGATAAATATTATGCACACTATCGTGCACATACACTTCTGGATACAAACCCTGGCTCTGGTAATCTACCAGGTCGTCGTTATAGTCACCCGCCCCCGTGCCTAAAACCGGGTTTTCCTTCCAGACCTTAATTGCAACATCCCACAAAGCCAGCCTGCCGCCAACTGAAGTATCGGCTCCCTCGCCACTGCTAAACATTTTGACTTCGTTTACTGCGTCAATAGATCTCGTGGCAATAAGGTCCCTCACCGGGCTCAATGCGACCATGGCAAGCACAATAGCAATAATTACATATATGCCTCTTATCCTGATACTCCGTGTTTTTACTGCATACCAGGCCAGCATTACGATCAGCACCGGAGCCGCCAGCCATGCACCCCTGGCCGTTGACAGGATAGATGCATATATTGCACAGGACATTGATGCAATGAATAACAGACTGGTAAAAACAGAAAACTTTTTCGTAACAAGGAAGGCCAGTATTAGCATGGCATTCAGCATCGCCGCATCACCAAATATAATATGATGATATTCACCCGACCCGACAGAACCCGGGTAATTATATTGCTTCAATAAGGCAATAAGCAGATATACGGGACCTGACAGGACAACGCCCGCTATTAAAAACCTGGTCAGGTTAAGATCGCTGCGGACAAGGAACAGATATAAAGGCACAATTAATGCAAACCTCAGATATCGACCCATTTGTTTAACAAATTCATAATCATCTGCAACATTCACATACGATAGAAACCCGGATGCCATATAGAGCAGGAACCCTGTCAACAAAAGCCTTTCAACATCACCCAGACTACGCCATGCCCGCGGCCACTGTTTGACATAAAATATGCTTGTGAGAATAAATATCAGAAACACAGTGCTGGCAACGTCTTTAACCGCCGCACCAAATACCGCAATAACCAGCACACACAAGCCCATGAAATTCTCAAGCGGCTTTTGACGGACTTCAGTTAATAATTCTTGAATAAACATCATCAGGCTTAATCTGATACAGGCAATTGGTATGGCCGAAGGGGCACACCCGTTTAAAACATGGACTGCACGATAGTCGCAGGTACAGTATTTCAGCCGAATCGCTTAACGGTGGCGTGTAATCAGGTGTAGAGGAGCCATATATCACATTCACCTTAACATCCAGCGCTGCAGCAACGTGCATCAGGCCTGAATCATTGGTGACCACCTGTTCAGTACATGTTATCAAATCAATAACATCTACGAGTTCGGTTTTTCCGCATAAGTTATATGCATCAACACTAGAACCCTTCACAATCTCCTCGCCCAGGTTTCTTTCCTTTTCCGAGCCAAAGACCCAAACCTGGTAGCCATTCTTAATCAGCAAATCTGCAAGTTGCGCAAAATATTCTACCGGCCAGTGCTTGGCTGGGCCATACTCGGCACCCGGCATGAATCCGATAACAGGTTTCCCCAGCTTCAACTGAAGCTTCACAAGCAGGCTTTCTGCATTTTTTCTGTCTGGACGCAATTCCGGACAGGGCACTTCGGGAGGCGACACAGAATACCCGGATTCATCGTACGCATGTGCGACATAACGCTGCACCGTCTGGCTCAGTACTGTGGTATCCAGACCGCGGATATCGTTCAGCAATCCGTAACGCATCTCCCCCCTGTACCCTGTACGTTGCGGCACACCGGCAAAATACGGAACTAATGCCGATTTCCACGACCGGGGGAGTACGATTGCATTCGTGTAATTCCCGCTCCTGAGCGATCGTCCAAGTTTGTATCGCTGAGCGAGGCTGAATTCCCCATGTGCTACTGGCAAAGCTATACCCTGCCTTACCTGTGGCATTCTCTCCAGCACAGGCAATGACCATTCGGGTGAAACCACGTCAATCTCGCAATCTGGATAGAGTTTCTTCAAGGTGATGAACAATGATTGCGCCATCACCATATCACCTACCCAGGAAGGCCCGATGATCAGATATTGTCGATTTGATTCACTCACTGAACACTCAAGCCATATTGTTGATCACGCGATTGCATGCATCAACATTTGAACGCAGATGATCGGCATTGATAGTGCCCACGATCATACTGCTGACACCAGGCTGTGTCAGCACTAGCCTGAATGCATCTTCGACACTCGCTGCATGACCACTCTGCAATCCCTTTTTAATGACGACACCCTTGTTTAGTTCGCGCGCACGCTCGATTACCGGCAACTCGACATCGGTTTCAAGGTTGTATGTCGCCATCACTACATCGGTATGCTCGACAATCCAGCTACCGCCCTCGACGGTCTTGGTCGACATGCCATAAGCACGAATCAGGCCTTCCTGCTTTAAGCGCTGCAGTTCTTCGAGTGCGCCCCGGTTGTTGATGATATCCATATCATTACCGTCGGAATGCACCAGCACGATATCAACATGGTCTCGCTTGAGTTTGCTGAGACTGTTTTCAACCGAGCGGCGCGTATGAGCGGCTGAAAAATCAAAGTGTGATTCACCGTTTTCGAAAATCTCTCCGACCTTGGTCATGATGACCCAGTCATTTCGATTCGGCAGCAACTGCCCGAGACGTTCTTCACTGGAACCATAAGCCGGTGCTGTATCGATAAAATTGATACCCAGCTCGCGCGCCAGCTCGAACAGTTGGCGGACGGCCTGATCATCGGGTATTTCGAAACCCTGCGGGTACTTGACCTGCTCGTTGCGGCCGATCTTCACAGTTCCCAGGCCAAGCGGGCTGACATCGATGCCGGTCGAACCTAAATGCCTCAGCTCCATCTGGATTCCTCGGACCAGGGAAAGTCCGCAAATGGCGGTGAGGGCCAGGCAGGCAATGCTGCATCTGTCTTCTCAATAGTGGATGCAAGCTCAAGCATTTGCTGTGCCAGCAATGGCGCAAGCGCCAGTTTCGTTGGCCATGCCGTGATGATATCGCCCTGTTGATCGAAGTAGAAAGTATCCGGCCTGTGGCCATCGGCATGCCTGACTTCGGCACGATCAATGTCCAGTGTTGCCCATTGCGCAGCATCCAGGTTCTGCCACGGAATCAAGGTGGTCAACTCCTGCTTTGCCCGGGCGATTTGTTCGTCATCGGAGCGACGAACACCGTCTTCAGCGAGCTGCCCTCCCATGTACCAGACAATATTATTATCATTATCCGTGTGCGAAGTGATAGTAACGCGGGGATTGATGCCTGCTCCCATGCAATGCGCATACACTTTTTCAGTGATACCACCGCGCATCATTACCATCTTCAGTGGCCGGAGCTGCATCGACGGTTCTGATAAATCTGCAGATCGCAGCAGCGCTTCGTTACCCGGCCCAGCCATCAGCATCAGCTTGCTGAATCCTATCTCGTAGCCGTCGCCGTTCACCGCTTCGACAGTCAGCTTTGAAGACTGAAGCTGGATACTGCCTTTCCTGATCGCAACAACCGAGGACATCACGGGTGCGGCCAATGCGCGCAATACACTGATGGTGTCGAAAACAGGCTCGTCAAGGCGATAGATGCTGCCCCTGAAATTTTCGTGCTGGAAAATTGCCGGGCGCTGTTCAGGCTTTAACGCCGTGGTGCGCGCGCGCATGACCTGGCTCGCGAAGAAGCCGGTAATTTTTGACGCCAGATTTGCTGTCGACCACAGGTAGTGCGCATCGGATATCATCACAGCATCGCTCAGATCGAGTTCGCCATTACCTGCATGACAGGCGCGCCAGATCGACGGCATATTTGATACGGCTTCAGATGATGCGGTGAGCTTGCCGGTAAGCGCGTACTTGGTGCCACCGTGTATGATGCCCTGTGCATAACGGGTTTGCCCGGCACCGAGCGCTTCATCTTCGAGCAAGATGGCGTTGTATCCCTCAGCGCGCAGGCGCGCCAGTGTCCACATCCCTGCGATACCGCCACCAACGATAACTGCATCAACATCGACCCTCATGGGGATGTCTGCCATAGCTGCTAGGTTCTCCCGCGTATGGTGCCTATTATTTCAGTTGTCGAGACACCTTCAACATAGGACAGTACTCGGACTTCACCACCGTTCTCACGGACACAATCTCCACCGGGTATCTTGTCCGGATCGTTATCGCCGCCCTTTACCAGAATATCCGGCAAAACATCACAAATCAGTCGCTTCGGTGTTTCTTCTTCAAATGGCAGCACCCAGTCGACACATTCGAGTGCCGCCAGCATACGCATGCGATGTTCGAGCGGATTGACCGGACGGTCTTCACCCTTCAGCTTGCGCACGGTTTCGTCAACATTAACCGCGACAACCAGGCGATCACCCTGATCTCGCGCCTGCTGCAAATAGGTCACATGCCCTGCGTGCAGAATATCGAAACAGCCATTGGTCATGACAATGACTTCACCGCGTTGACGGCATTGACTGGCTGCTGTTTTCAACTCATCCTGGCTGACGACACCACGCTTGACTGCGACGTGCCTGTGAGCTTCCTGGTACAGCTCTTCCGGCGACACACTGGCAGTGCCCAGCTTGCCAACAACAATACCTGCCGCCAGGTTAGCCAGTGCGACTGCGTTATGCATGTCATCGCCGGCTGCAAGCGCAGCAGACAGCGTGGATATGACGGTATCACCCGCACCGGTAACATCAAACACTTCACGCGCACGCGTGGGCAGATGAAACACCTCGCCATCTTTCTGGATTAATGTCATGCCGTGCTCACTGCGCGTAACCAGCAATGCGTCAAAACTGCATTGCACACACAGTTGCTGCCCTTTCTCAACCAGCTCGGCTTCATCTTCACAGGCCCCGACGACGGCTTCGAACTCGGACAGGTTGGGCGTTACCAGGTTCGCGCCGGAATACCTGTCAAAATCAGTCCCCTTGGGATCAATCAACACCGGGATTTGTTTCTCTCTGCACAGGGCGATCAGCGATTGCACATTACGCAGCGCGCCCTTGCCATAATCTGAACAGACGACGACATCGTGCTGATCGAGCAGTTTCGCAAACTCGGCTTCCTGTCCTGATATGTCCTGGCCAATAAAACCATCTTCAAAATCCAGCCTGATTAACTGCTGGTGCCGGCTGATTACTCGCAGCTTGGTTACGGTAGCGTTTTCATCGAGGCGAATAAAACGGGTGTTGACACCAACAGCATGCAGATTTTTTTCCAGCGCATTGGCCGCATCATCATCGCCGGTCAATCCCAGCACCGTGGATTGCGTACCCAGCATGGCGATATTGAGTGCAACGTTGCCCGCCCCCCCGGGGCGTTCTTCAATATCACGCACGTGAACCACGGGGACCGGCGCTTCGGGGGAAATGCGCGAAGTTGGACCATGCCAGTAGCGATCCAGCATTAGATCACCGACAACCAGCACGCGTGCCTTGGAAAAATCCGGGATATTTATGTGCATTGATATCAGCCCAGCTGCAGAGGCCGTGCTCTATCTGCAGATATAATAATAACTGTCCACAGATGAACGCAGATGAACACGGATGATGCTTTAAATAATAAGAGATTCATTTATATACCCTGAAACGAAATAACACTGCAGGGCGGACATTGCCCGCACTAAATATCTGCGTTTATCTGCGTTCATCTGTGGATCATTAAAAATATTTAATCCTTGAGCACGTATTCGGCACCGCAGTAAGGGCATTTCGCCGAACCGTGATCTTCTACGGGTATATAGACCTGCGGGTGTGAATTCCACAGGCTGGCGCCCGGCATTGGACAGTGCACAGGCAAATCATCGCGCGTCACTTCATAGCGTGTTTGCTTGTTGGGCGTATCCAGGCCTGGTTGTGTTGCTGTGTGCGGATTAGGCATTATGATTCCCCTGATACGTATTAGTCATTGACCAGTGTCAGCCATTCCGGATGCCTCTCCAGACGACCATGAACGACATCAAAATACATTGTCTGCAGTATTTCCGTGATATGCCCACGGCCACCGTTACCAATTGTGCGGTTATCAACCTCTCGCACCGGCGTTACTTCTGCAGCGGTTCCGGTAAAGAAAACTTCGTCGGCGATATAAACCTCATCACGCGTGATGCGTTTTTCACGCACCTCGTAGCCGGCATCAGATGCCAGTTTGAAGATCGTGTTACGTGTAATGCCGTTCAACGCCGATGTCAGGTCGGGCGTATAGATAATGTTATCGCGGACAACAAAAATATTTTCGCCGCTGCCTTCCGCGACGTATCCTTCGGCATCGAGCAGCATGGCCTCGTCATAACCATCGGTTAATGCCTCGTTCAGCGCCAGCATGGAATTGATGTAGTGTCCGTTCGCCTTGTCCTTGCACATGCTGATGTTGACGTGATGACGGGTAAAGCTGGATGTCTTGATACGAATGCCGCGCTCCAGGTTTTCCTGGCCAAGGTAGGCGCCCCATTCCCAGGCTGCAACCATGACATGAGTCCTGAGATTGTCCGCGCGCAGTCCCATGCCTTCAGAGCCATAAAAACACATGGGCCTGATATAGGCGGTTTCAAGATTGTTCTCACGAACAGCGGCACGCTGCGCTTCATTGATAGTGGCTTTATCGAACGGCATATCCATCATCATGATCTGGGCCGAGTCGAACAGGCGGTCGGTGTGTGCCTGCAGACGGAAAATAGCAGTACCCTGCTCCGCCTTGTAGGCGCGCACGCCTTCGAACACACCCATGCCATAATGCAGCGTGTGCGTCAGCACATGGACCTTGGCTTCGCGCCATGGCACCATTTCACCATCAAACCAGATTACGCCATCATGATCGGCCATGGTTTGCATATCAATCTCCAGTTAACTGCGTGTTGTTCATAGCGCCCTATAATAATGGCTCGCACATGAATAACACATAAAAAATCAAAATATATCTGCGCCCTTCGGCATACCTGGCTCTGTCGAAAGTGCTCCCTTCGACAGGCTCAGGGGGAACGTTCCGGTTCCGTTTCTGGTACTGCCCTGGCAACAACCAGCCGGTTCCAGATTTCTGTCACCCGGGCGAGATGCGGCTGCAGTACCTGCTTAATATCTGCAGGCAGTTCAACTTCCAGCGCCTGCCTGTTCGTCTGTTGCCGAAACAGTTTGTATGCAGTCGCAAGGTCATCTGCCTCATCGCTGCTGTACCAGCCCACAGCGGCAAGGTACTCGATGAATTCCAGTGTCGAATTCACACTGAGCATCTCGGGATGCTCGGCCAGGTTCAGCAGCATACCGGCCTGGGTGGTGAACTCGATATCGACCATTCCGCCAGGATCCTGCTTGAAGTTGATGCTGGCTTCATCACGACTGGCCAGGTGCGTGCGCATTTTTTCACGCATCTCGACCACATCGGCACAAACTTTTGCCGTATCACGCGGTACCGCAAGAACAGACTGACGGATTCTAGCAAACTCCTGCCTGACTGGCTTGCTTCCGGCGATAGTTCGTGTTCGCAGTAGCGCCTGGTGCTCCCAGGTCCAGGCCTTTTTGTTCTGGTAATCCTCAAAAGCAGTGACACTGCTCACCATCATGCCAGCGCGCCCGTCGGGCCGCAGCCGGGTGTCCGCCTCGTAGAGTATGCCTGAATGGGTGCGTGTGCCCAGGATATGGAGGACTTTTTGTGCCACACGACTGAAAAACTGGCTATTGTCGATGCTTTTTTCGCCGTTGGTATACTGCTTCTGGCCTGAACTGTCGTGTAAAAACACGATATCCAGGTCCGAGCCATAACCCATTTCCAGGCCACCCAGCTTGCCATAGGCAATAATCGACATTCCCGGATGATATTCCTCTTCGTCGATGTAGCACACCGGTATGCCGTGTCGTTTGCACACGGCATCCCATGACAGCTGGAATACTTTCTCCAGCACCACGTCTGCAATCGTGCTCAGCTTGGCACCGACATCCCATATCTCATGTATATGAATGACATCCGTTGCCGCCAGTTTGAAAATCTCCGTACGCCTGAACTGGCGCAGGCGTTCCATTTGCTGCTCCAGGTCATCTTCATCAACCTGTGACATCAGCCGCTCAAGCTCGGTCGTCAGCTGCTCGCGGTCATTCTGTCTGAACAGCTCCTGGGAATCGAGCAGTTCATCCAGCAGGATCGGGTATCGAGCCAGCTCATGGGTGAACCACTGGCTGGCAGCGCACAGCTCAAGCATCTCCTGCTGCGCGCTGGGGTACTCCAGCAGCAGGCTGATATAAACAGGACGCCCGACGATAGCCGTCAGGATTTCCAGCACCCTGTTCAACAGCAGCACAGAATTTTTATAGGCCACGAAAGGTTTCATCAAGGCCAGCAGCAGTTTCTGCAAGCGCCGGGTACCTTCTGCATTCAGCGTGCGTATCCTGGCGGAATTTCTGAAGCGGGCAAGCACATCGATAATTTCCTCGACATTTTCGCAACCGGACTCAGCCATCCAGTGACCAAGGCCTTCATTGTTGCCGGCATCGTCCCAGAACAGTTGCAGCGAATGAATGGAGCCTGTATCAGCCTCTTCGTCGGAAGAAATCACCGAGTCAAACACCCTGGAAACCGCCTGGCGATGCTGCTCCAGAACCTGAATCAGGCTGCTCCAGTCATCAAACCCCATCGCCAGTCTGATGCGCTCTCTTGACAGCTGGTCACGTGGCAGTGTCTGTGTTTGTTGATCACGCTCCATCTGCAGGCGGTTTTCCAGTTTGCGCAGGAACAGATAACTTTGCCTGAGTTCTTCCGCCTCTTCCTGCCCAAGGTAGCCAAATTCGGCCAGCAAGGACAGCACTTTCATTATACTTCGCAGCTGCAGTTCCGGCATCGGGCCGCCACGTATCAGCTGGAATGTCTGGCCGATAAATTCGATTTCGCGGATGCCGCCACTGCCGAGCTTGATGTTATCTTTCATGCTCTTGCGGCGGACCTCGGCCTCGATCATGCCCTTCATTTCGCGTATGGATTCAAAGGCGCCAAAATCGAGATAGCGCCGGTATGTGAACGGCCGCAGCATCGACGCCAGGTATTTTCGGTCAGCTTCCTTACCACCGAGGATCTTTGCCTTGATCATCGCGTAACGCTCCCAGTCGCGGCCCTGCAATTGATAGTACTGCTCCATCGCATTGAAATTCATCGCCAGTGGCCCGCTGTCACCATTGGGCCGCAAGCGCGTATCGACACGGAACACGAAACCATCCTGCGTTATTTCATCCAGCAGCCGTACCAGTTTCCCGGCCAGGCGCACGAAAAACTCGTGGTTGGATAAATGCCTGCCACCTTCGGTGCTACCCTGTTCCGCATAAGCAAAAATCAGGTCGATATCCGATGAAAAATTCAGCTCGCGCCCACCGAGCTTGCCCATAGCCAGCACCATCATCTGCTGCGCCTCGCCCTCGGCACTGGTGGGTATCCCGAGAACTTCCGTGGTCTGCTGATAGAGGTGGTTCAGCGTCTGTACGATCATGGCCTCGGCAAAATCACTCAGCTCATGCAACACTGGCTCCACCTCGGCGAAACCTGCCAGATCCCGCCAGGCGATACGCACCATCTCCTTTTGCCGCATCAATCGCAGGGCCTTCATCAGACCTTCATCTGTCGGCTCCGCAGCGTCAATGGCCTGTGCAACGAGCTGCTGGTAATCTTCAGCTGAGCGCCCTGCTTCAAGCCCCTCGGTGACAAGCTCGTCTACCATCCCGGGTCTGCGGATACACTGGCGCGCAACAAACTCGCTGCAGGCCCAGATCATCCCCATGACTGACAGTTCGACTTGCGGACTGAGTTCGGCTTTTTCACAGGCCGCGGACCAGTCCAGCCAGTAGTTGGCGACAGTCTGTTGCAGGGATTCAGGAACATTGGACAGCAGCTGTTCAGGTGTAGAGCTCATCGTAAGTCTTTGGTCTTTGGTCTTTGGTCGTTATTGTTTCAATGCACAGCATGGAACGATTGGGCACAATTGTAACTGATCTCGACCAATGGACACGAAACTAGCTGTCAAATAGAAGTCTTGCCTAATGTAAGCTGTTATGTATAACCTGACTTTATGATGATCAAAGCACCGAAACTTGAAGAACTCATGCAGCAGCTGATTGCTCTGCCATCGATCAGCTGCACCAACCCTGCACTCGACCAGGGCAATCGCAACGTCATTAACACACTGGCCAGCTGGCTGGAGGACCTGGGCTTTAGAACAGACATCCAGCCGCTAAATACCGATGGCAGCAAGGCCAACCTGATCGCCACTATCGGCAAAGGCAGCAACGGCCTGGTACTGGCAGGACACACCGACACCGTCCCCTACGATGAAAACCGCTGGAACTCCGACCCTTTCAGGCTTACAGAGGCGAACGGCCGGCTCTACGGGCTCGGCACAGCTGACATGAAATCCTTTTTTGCGCTGATCATCGAAGCCATTCGTGACCTTGACCTGTCCAGTCTGCAGCAACCATTGATCATTCTGGCGACTGCCGATGAAGAGACCAGCATGAGCGGGGCCAGGGCACTTAATGCCGGTCATTTGCCAGGTGCACGTTTTGCGCTCATTGGCGAACCAACCGGTTTGAAGCCGGTACGCATGCACAAAGGCATGATGATGGAAGCGATCAAGCTCACCGGATTGTCAGGTCATTCCAGTAACCCGGCGCTGGGGTACAGTGCGCTTGAAGCCATGCACAGGGTCATGACCGAACTGTTGAAATGGCGCGATGAGCTGCAACAGTCGAATAGCAACCCGCTGTTTGAAATCCCGGTGCCGACGATGAACCTCGGCCACATACATGGTGGCGATAACCCAAACAGAATCTGCGGTCATTGCGAACTGCAGATCGATATTCGTCCCTTGCCGGGGATGAAGCTTGCCGACCTGAGATACGAGCTGAACCAGCGACTGCAGACAACCCTGGCCGGTACCATGATCAGTTATGAAACACTGGCGCTGTTTGACGGCGTACCCGCGATCGAAACACCGGCAGATTCAGCCCTGGTAAAAGCCGTAGAAAAACTCACTGGCGCGTCTTCTGAAGCCGTGGCTTTTTCAACAGAAGCGCCGTTCTATAACAAGCTGGGCATGGACTCGGTTGTGCTTGGCCCTGGCTCGATCAACCAGGCGCACCAACCGGATGAGTATCTTGCACTGGAGCAAATCAAGCCGACCGTGAAACTGATACAGGACCTTGTTAAACAGTTCTGCATGTAAACTTAAGCCAGGACGTCCACAGATGAACGCAGATAAACACAGATATAAATTGTAATAGCTTAGACTTGATCTGACAGGTTGATATGCAGGTTACAATATATACTAAAAGCTGATGAGCCCTGACTCACCAACAGTGGACGCACGTAATTTTTGGTTCAACTTCCGAATCCAAACCTGAACGAACTGTCTGTCGTACATCTGTAAAGAATCCCGAATCCCGTCTGACTGGACTTACTATTCCCATATCTTGATATAGATCAAAATGTTTTCTAAGTAGTGGCAGTATCCTAATACACTTAATATCTGCATGGATATTACATTTGGAGTGATTCTTTTCGTCGCAGTGACGAGTTAATGAACTAAATTGAGGAAGGAGATTATGATCAATAAGCACGTACTTGGTGTAATTATCACTAGTGGTTTACTGCTGGGCTCGACAGCGACTAACGCTGTCCTTTTGGATTTTGATACAAAACAGGATGGCACGTCTTATACAGGGTTGGGCGACTTTTTCTTGGCTGACGAATATGATGGTGTCTTGATTAGCACATCAGAGACGCCTAATGGCGCTTTTGTCAATGAGGTTGACGCTGCAAACGTAGGTACTGCCATATCTGGTTACCATGTTAATGTTGGTTCTATTGCAGAAGTTACTACACTGCTGGAGCTGGATTTCACCACTCCCGTCGATAGTGTGTCATTTGATTATGCAACACCTGCGGCAGCTGGGGAATTGCCACTAACCGTAAGTATTTATGATAACAGCGGGCTGATTTTTGAAGGATTCTTTCCTCCTCCTGGGGACATATTCCTGTCTCAGACTGGTGCTACATTTTATAGCGGCCATCTAGATTTTTCCGGCCTCGGTAACATTACTAAAGTAGATCTTTCAATACATGAGGCTACGATAATGCTGGATAACCTCGACTTTAATCCAGTGCCAGTCCCTGCTGCAGTCTGGTTATTCGGTTCCGGTCTTATCGGTTTAATCGGCATTGCCAGACGAAAGAGATCATAGTTTTATATAGCTTGAACAAAAGCGGCCCCTTCCGGGGCCGTTATTATATGTGCTGAACGTCTCTTATTGGTTGTTCAGAGGGGGGCGATCATTTTGTTTATATTAATCCTCGTTTCCTGGTTCAGACTTCCGCTGTCGACCCAAAGCTGACGTAGATAATTGTGTTTTGAATCCTATATTTTTAAAGATGCATTGTGTTTTGGATTAAATATTTTAGGCTATATTGCAATAGAGACTCCAATCCAAATCAAATAATGCAGAATAAATATCCCATTTATTGCTATGACAAAAATATAAGCCTGAAATTGAACGGTACAATGTGGTTAATTATTTTGTTTTTATTGAAATCTTATTTTATAGCTTTGCTGTCGGTAGTGAATATGACCGAAAGAATGCAACTAATAGACATGTTTTACTCTGATAGACTGATGTTGTCTTTGGGCGCGCTTGCCGGAATACCTGCGGTATTAATTATTTATGCATGGATTAAACGAACACCAAACGCTCCTCCATTGATTAGAAATATCTGGGCAAGAGGAAGAACGCTATTGATAATTTCCGCAATACTACATGCGTGCATAATCTTTGTTCCACTATGGCTTGGTACTTCGCATAAGATAATGAATACTGGATGGATTCAAATAATACTTAGTCTAATAATTGCTACCATTGTGTATAAGTCGCCGTATATAAAGGACTGCTTTTCTGATTTCCCTGAGAAATAAATAATCAGAAGAAGTGGTGTAGCTAACCGTAAGTAAGTATATTGATTGGTTAGATTGAAACCGCAACCCAAAGCAGACCCTCATCAAACATAGCCTGTGACAACTATACGGTGGTAATATCCATCAAACTACTCTCAGCTGAGTGTCCATGGTAGCAGGGTAAAATCAGAGGATGGTTTTCCGGTTTTTCGCAAAGATGCACTGAATTAACTATTAAAGAAGAGAAAGAAATGTTTAAGCTATCAACTACATTTATTGCTGCCATGCTCTTCAGCTTTATTACACCGAACTCATATGCCTGGGATCATCCAGGTCACATGACGACTGCAGCTATTGCGTTTTCGGAGATAGAGCGCGCACGCCCCGAACTGATTGATAAAATCGGACTGCTCTTCCTGAAGCACCCTGACACTGCACCTTTCTGGGTGGCGGCTGGTGAGGCCAAAGGCAAGGAGCGCGTTCGGCGTATGTTCATTGAATGCGCACGCTGGGCGGACGATAGCAAATTCACGCCAAATGATCGGCTGACCTGGCATACGGCACGCTGGGCCATCGTCGCGAAAGATGCCACACCTGAAGTAAAGGCGGCAGCAGAGGCTCGCCATGGCAAGCCCGCTGGGCAGGCCATCGAGGCTTTGACGCTCAATAATGCGATGATAGCTAATCCTGAATCTACACCTGCAGAGCGCGCGCTCGGTCTATGCTGGGTACTACATATTGCGGGCGATATTCACCAACCCATGCACGTCAGTGACCTCTTTTCGAAAGACTTTCCAACGGGCAACGGGGGTGCGACGATGAGTTACGTGATGGATCCGGTGACCAAGACACCTATACCATTACACATACTTTGGGATAGTAATCACCTGCGTATCCCCTCATTGGCGGAGGTTGACAAGCACGCGCAGGCATTCATGAAGAAATATCCGCGTTCTGCTTTCCCCGAGTTGAAGGTGGCTCCAGTCAGCGACCCGAACGCCTTTATGAAATGGGCGAAGGAAAGCCACCAGGTCGCGCTGGATTGGGCTTATGACCTCGAGACCCTGCCGGATCCGAACAAGGATCAGCCTTCCGAAAAGCTGGTGCAAAACATGGTCAACTTCATACTCAATGGGGTTTCACCGGTTGACGATGCCCCACCGCTGCCTGACGGATACTGGGAAAAACTGCAGGATACGTCTGAACGGCGCCTGACACTGGCCGGTTACCGAATCGCGGACCTCGTTCTCGCAGCCGCCGACAATATTGAAGCGCAAAGAAAGTTCATCGGCAGGTGAGCTGAAAAGCCAGGTTTTGCTTAATCTTAAGTAGGAGCTCGAAAATGAAACATATTCACTTCAAGTATTCCTTTAATTCGATTGCGCTTGTCTTTATTGCACTGACACTGACAGTTATTTCTTCAGTTGCACACAGCGATGTAGCTACAAAGGTACAAGCTGGACAGAGCCTGGGTATTACTTCGGTGCCGAACCTGCGTGATCTCGGTGGTTATAAAACAAAGGATGGTAAAACTGTCGTTAGTGGGTTGGTGTATCGCTCCAATCAGCTCAGCGGCATCAGCCCGGAGGACATGCAACAACTTGAAAGTTTGAAACTGAAGAACGCCTTTGATTTACGCACAGCAGAAGAACGTAACAAACGCCCGGAGGAACTGCCGCCGGGTGTTAACTACGTGGTGGTCGATGTGCTGGCCGATTCACCCCAGGCAGGACCAGCACAACTGGAGAAGCTCATGGCTGATCCGAAAACAGCAAATGCCGAACTAGGTGGTGGCAAGGTAGAAGAAGCTTTCAAGGCGTCCTATCGTGAGTTCGTCTCCTTATCGAGTGCAAAACGGGAGTTCCGTAAACTATTCCTGGCGATGGGTGATAAACAGCAACTGCCGGCTTTATTTCATTGCACAACGGGTAAGGACCGCACCGGCTGGGCTGGCGCAGCGCTGCTGACGCTCTTAGGTGTGCCAGAAGACAAAGTTATAGAAGATTACCTGCGCAGTAATGACTACATTCTTACGGCGTACAAGAAACACATCAATGACTTCGTTGCAGCTGGCGGAGATGTAGAAATTCCCAGGGCGATCCTTGGCGTCAAAAAGGAATACCTCGATGCGGCTTTTGATGAAATGCAAACCAGGTACGGTGAGATTGACAATTATTTTTCAGAAGGCTTAGGCATTGATGCAGCTCAACAGCAAGCGATACGTAAATTGCTGCTGAATTGAGACCTCAGAATAATAGAACAATAGGGACATCAATGGATGTCAGACTGAACCTCCCTAGTTTGAACGTCCGCTTTTGGTTGCGATTTCAACCGGTTGGTGAAATTTTGAATAATTCGGGGTTTGAGGGGCAACTGACGACTGTCAACTAAAGTGTTTTCATTTGCGAGCGTTTGTGGATAATAATTTTTGGCTATTGTGTATCTAATTATCCCTTCACCTTGAAACGCCTGACTGCGCGCATATAACGCCTGACGCGATTCTCATCTTCAACACCGCCATAGCGCAGGTGTTCATAATCGCCTGTTATCATGGCCAGCTCCTGCTTGTTCGCCGGGAATATTTTGACCACGCGAGCCATGAACTCCGTGGCGCCTTCATTTGAACGATGCGGTACTCCGGCTCTCTCCAGTTTTCGGCAAAACCTGTCGTAATATAACCTGATAATATCGACTTGCTTTATGGACTCTCTGCGAATTACCAGCCATGCAACGAGGCTGCCGGCCAGCGTCATCGATACCACCAGCCACATGGCGAGATCGCTGCTGGTTGCATTGTTAAATCCGAACATCTCGAGTAACTCCTGTTGGCGCTTGCGGTTATAACCGACGACCCACTGGTTCCAGTTGTTATGAAAACTGTCCCACATAAAACGGGCACGCTGAATTATTACGTTGTCGGATATTAATATGGAGGGCAGTAATCCGCGCTCAAGGCCAGCATGTTCGATACCTTCTTCAATCCTTGTCGGCGATACTGCTGCTGTAGGATCAACACGCACCCAGCCTTCGTCTTCAAGCCAGACTTCCGCCCATGCGTGTGCATCAGACTGCCGCACTATCATGTAATCATCGAATGGATGCATGGCACCACCCTGGTAACCGATGACAACGCGCGATGGTATGCCAGCCGCGCGCATCAGGTATACAAATGCACTGGCAAAGTGTTCACAGAAACCACGGCGCGTATCGAACAAAAACTCATCCATCGCGTTCTCACCCAGCAACGGTGGTGATAACGTGTATTTAAACCCCATTTCACTAAAGTGCTTCAGAACATTTCCTATATACGTCCTGTCTTCTCGATTCGAGTTTTTGAATAATCCCCTGGCAAAACTCACGCTCTCGCTGTTCAGTCCAGCCGGTAAAGCCAGGTTCTTTCTGCGCTCAGGCTCAAACAGGCCTCTATTCTCAGCTTTGATATCTGAACGCATGTTATAGCTGATAACATCTATCACATTACTGCGCGTCAGCACCTGCATCTCTCGAGTGACAGCAAGCTGACCTTCGTATTCAACCATGGTCTCAAGCGCATAAAGCCAACGCTGATTATGCGGTTCCAGCATCACGATATATCTGTATCTGGATTTTTCATCACCGGAGGGAACAAGCAACGGCAGAGCTTCAGCAGGTGCGTTTTCGAGACGCCATGTCCTGCCATCATAGTTCGACAACACCAGCCCGCGCCAGTACAGATCCGAACGCGTCGGCGGATCACCATTAAACTTCACACGAAACGCAACTTCCCCGGAACCGATCAATCGATTAATACTGCCGGGTGACATTTCATCAGAAATCCCCGTTGTTGCTGCCACCGCATCCTTTGGCACGCCCCATAACGGCGACGGTATACGTGGAAACAACACGAAAAGTATCAGCATTAAAGGCACCGCCTGGATAATCATGCGCAGCGACTTGTACATTCGCGCTTTAAATCGCGTAGTACCCAGCCGGTCGCTGAATACGATCAGCAATGATGTAAGGTACACCACGACAACAAAGACATAGATTGCGATCAACAGGCTTTGCGAGTAGAAAAATTTACTCGCTATCAGGAATAGCCCCATAAATATCACTATCGCGATGTCCCGAGCGGATTTCATCTCGAACAGCTTCAGGAAGGAGAGCAACAGCAGCATGGCCGAACCCGGCTGCTGTCCCAGTATGGTGCCGTAAGACAGCATCAAAACCGCGAGCACCATCATCGTTAACAACAGCATCACAAATCGACCGGGCTGTGAAATCCGCCCACTGATAATCAGCAATGTCCATAAGGTTAAAACAGCTGTGACCAGCAGCACCTGCAAAGGCAGGTGTGGATATAGCGGAATGGCAACAACGTGAATACCCAACAGCACCGGGGTAAGCTTCGTGGTCAGCCTGTGGTTATTCGTGACCATACAAAGCAAGGACTTTTAAACATTGCAGATAATGCCTGTTGCCATGATCGGGAGATAGTTCGATATTCGGCATTCTCAGCCCGTAATACCGTCGCCCTGCTTCAGCATCAATCACCAGCCGCGTGATGATCGAAAGACGCGCTTCAGCATCGCTGGCAGCGATTGCCTTCCACTCGATCCATTGCAACTCCGGCTGCCCTCCAGCAAACTCCTTGGTATAAAGTTCATCGCTTCGTGCACTCGCTTTCCACGACACCCGACGCCATGAATCACCTGCCTGGTACTTGCGCAGACCCGTGTATTCCTCAAGACCAGCACCGTTCAATACAGTTTCACCATCTGCCATAGAATCACCCGCAGGCAATGATGCATTTACAACCGGCTTAGGATAGACAACACATTGCATGGTCAACTCGATCCACGTCCATGCTACAAACAACCCGGTGGGGAACTCCGTATACAGACGGAAACGACCCGCACTGAGCAGGCCGCGCCGATCGGCTTTTTTTCTGAAATGAATTTGCCCGACACCGTCTGCCGGCACATCAACAACTTCGTATTCTTTTCCATGCTGGCTGATCGCAATAGAATAACGTGCTGACGGATCGTTGTTTTCCAGTTGCACCGCGAATGTTGCTTCCTCGCCCGAAAAAACTGGAGAGCTTCCACCCGCCCGCAGTCGCAACCCTGCGAGATTCCTCCATGTTGCAAACATCACGACATTGCCAACACCCACAAGTAGAAATACCAGGACAAAACCGAGGCTCTTCCCGTAATTGACCGAGCCCAGCAGCAGGATGGTTAACAGCACACCGAACAGAATTCCGGTTTTTGTTGGTAATATGTAAACCCGGTTTTTATCCAGCGTCACTTCACCGTCGAATGGGCCACTGCGCTTTGAAATAAACCTGAACGCAGGCTGTCTCGTGAAATCCGGAAGCCTGAATATTGATGCAAAAGACACGAGTTGCCTCGTCAAGGAACAGGAACTGATGCTGATATGAAGTCTGCGGCCGTCTGTTTTTTTATTTCCAGTTCATCAGATGTATTAACGAGCCGATGATTGACTACAGCAGGCAGTACTTGTTTGATGTGCTCAGGTAATACAAATTCCCTGCCATCGATCAATGCCAGTGCCCTGGCAGAATTGAGCAGGGCAAGGCCACCGCGGGGTGAGAGGCCAAACTCGAACATCGGAGAGTTGCGGGTGAACTCCAGCAGAGACTGAACGTAGTCAAGTAATGCATCGGCAACATGAATGCCTGCTGCCTGTTTTTGTATGGAAATGAGTTGAACACCATCCAGAACAGGCTTGATGTGTTCAATCATGTCGCGCCTTTCTTCACCCTGCAGCAATTCACGTTCCGCCTCCCTGTCAGGAAAACCAAGGTGGAGACGCATCAGGAAACGATCGAGCTGGGACTCAGGCAGTGCATAGGTACCGATCTGGTGCATCGGATTTTGCGTGGCAATGACAAAAAATGGCTGCGGCAGGTCGCGTGTCTCGCCATCAACTGTTACCTGGGATTCCTCCATTGCTTCCAGCAGCGCGCTTTGTGTTTTTGGCGTTGCACGGTTGATTTCATCAGCAAGAATAAAATTGGAAAAAATCGGACCCTGGTGAAATTCAAAAACTGATCGTTCACGATCATACACAGCCACACCAAGCACATCGGCCGGTAGCAAATCTGATGTGAACTGGATGCGCTGGAAATCAAGCCCCATAACCTGAGCTATTGCATGCGCCAGCGTCGTTTTACCAACACCGGGCAGATCCTCGATCAACAAGTGACCTCGGGCAACCAGGCAGGTCAATGCAAGGCGAATCTGTTCGTCTTTGCCCAGTATGATTCTGCTGATATTATCAGCAGCACGCTGCAGGACCTCGGTAGCAGCGTTTCGGATTTTTGGTTCGGTAGCAGACATGACTATACTCATTCATCAGATATCGTAGTTATCAGACAGCTTTGTTATTACATGTCATCGTTATTCTCAGTGACAGTTGCAGGCAGATACGTTTTCAGATCGTCGTGGCGTATTTTCGCCATATCTGAAATAGACCTTGATAATTCAATGGAAAGGTTAGCACTTACTTCCAGTAACTCCAGAGTTTCACCTGCCGCCTGAATAGCGTTGACTGTATTGCTCGCCAATGTACCGGAACTTTCCAGAACTGCGTAAATATTAGCTGACGTTTCCTTGACCTTCGCAGCAATCCTGCGCATCTCTTCAGCAATAATCGAAAAACCACCACTGTGCTTACCCGCACTGGCCGCCTCGATCGCAGCATTAACACCCAGTATATGCACCTGCTGTGTAAGCAGGTTGATTTCCTCAAGAAATGCATTTATCTTCGCAGAGCTTTCGACAAAGGATTCAAGCGTGCTTCTAACATCAGACAGAGCCCGTTCACCCTGATCTGCGCTATCTCGCGCCCTTTCAGATAGAGTATTTACCTGGCTGGAATTTTCACTGATAAATTTAATTTCTTCTGAAAGCCTCTTTAAATTCTCAGATGAAATATTTATAACTGAATTTTCGTTTATGTTTGGCACAGGTAGCTTTAAGTATATCTATTGGTGCTGGTAATGTCGTTAATTGATATGCAATATGTCATGCTTTTCTTTCGAGATATTCGAGATATTTCTTCATGCTCTTGACAAGATCATATTGATGTTCTTCAGGCACTGCATCATAGTCATCATCTATTACATGTTTGAGCGCAAACCAGAGCCCTATTTTTTTACCGCGCGATTTGAATCCTTTGAAAATACTCTCACCGATGCCAGGAACTGCGTTTCTCATGCTTAAACCATCAGAAACATTGCCTATTGAGATTTGCAGTTTCTCATCGGCACGCATACAGATCTCAGTAAAGGTGCTGCTCTTTCCATAGGCACTTGAACTTTCATAACCATATGCAATATCGACGTCTAATGACTTGCCATCATGTTCAAACACAAGGCCATTCATATGCTCGACCAGGAGATCAACAACAGCGTCAGCATTGTCTCCGGTAAGAGTATAGATAACAGCCAGTTTGTTTTTACCCAGCCGGGTTGCAACATCTTCATCCCTGATTGTTTCGCTGAGCCCTTTAGCAATCTGTAAAAATATTGCCGCTGCGTTCTTATCTCCAACCAGCCTTTCAATTTCACCAAGATTAACCAGCTCAATATAGACAACGACAAAGCTGGTTTTATTTTCAATTGCATACTCAAGCGCCTGGCAACCGATACTATGGAATGCACTTGGGCTTGCAAGCAGATCACGCTCTTCCTGTACCACATCGGATATTCTTCTTCTCCGATTAATCTGCTTGCCATCGATATGTGCTCTCGCCCTGGTTAGCAGGTCCAGCGAATTGAACGGCTTGCCGATAAAATCTGTTGCGCCGATGTTGAACACTGCCTGCTTCCCCGCCGCCGTATCAGATTTACCAGTCACTATCACGACAGGCATCGTCGCCAGCCGACTATCTTTCGAATTACGTATTTTCAGCAGCAGCTCAAGACCGTTGACCACGGGCATTTGCAAGTCAGTAAATACCATGGCTATCGACAGGTTTTTTTGTAATATATCCCATGCTTCCTGCCCGTTAGAAGCAGTCGATACGATATAACTTTCTTCCAGCATTTTTTTAGCCGTTGCAACTACAGTAGCTGAATCGTCGACGATCAGGACTTCGTATACAGGTTCAGACTTTTCGTTCATAACACTGGTTTGTGGCAACATGTCAGCACCTAAAACTCTTTCCATTCTTCGTCGTCATGTTCGGCACCTTCACTACGTGCAATCGCTTCCGGGTGCAGATCAAGAGCCGGTATGTTCGAAGTCATATTATTATCGTCTTGCAAAGTATCGCCACTAGCTATCTGTCGGATATTAGACTGGCTCATCCCGCCTTCCTCATAACCGAGATCGAAATATGACACCAGTGCACTGAGTTCCTGTGCCTGGGCACCCATCGCTTCACTTGCTGCAGCCGCTTGCTCAACCAGGGACGCGTTTTGCTGTGTCATTTCATCCATCTGCAAAATCGCTCTGTTAACCTGCTCGATCCCCTCGGATTGCTCCCTGCTTGCCTCGGCGATTTCAGTAGCCATGACGCTGGCCTTTTTCACAGAATCGACTATTTCCTCCAGCGACTTGCCCGATTCGTTTACCAGCTGGGTACCACTTTCAACTTTGGAAACGCTGTCTTCTATAAGCAGCTTTATTTCCTTTGCAGCGGTAGCACTTCTTCCAGCCAGGTTCCTCACCTCACTGGCCACCACTGCAAATCCACGCCCTTGCTCACCCGCCCTTGCTGCTTCAACCGCAGCGTTTAAAGCCAGCAGGTTTGTCTGGAAAGCGATTTCATCAATAACCTTTATAATGTCTGCAATCTTTTTGCTTGAAGTGTCGATCTCACTCATTGCCTGTACAGCATTGCATACAACTCTCACGCCATTTTCAGCAAGTCTGCTGGCATCTTGCGCAAGCTTATTTGTTAGTTGTGCGTTCGATGCGTTTTGCGCTGTTGTCCCTGTCATCTGTTCCATACTGGACGCAATCTCTTCCAGGCTTGCTGCCTGCTCCTGCGTACGCTGGCTTAAGTTTGCATTACCCTGCGAGACCTGATCGGAAGCAACGCTGACTTCGTGCGCCCCTGACTTGATACCATGTATAACCTCTTTTAACTTCTCCAATGTCCTGTTAATTGAACCGTATACACCAACATCAAAGCTATCTTGCTTTATATCCAGCACACCTTTAGACAGCGATTCTGAAACACTTAACAACACAGATGGATCAGCTCCCAACTGATTACGAACACTTCTTATGATCCATACACCCAGGCCTATAGCCATTATTAATGCCAGCACTGATATTATTGTCATCATATAAGTAGCATCAGACTCCTGCTGCTTGGTAATGACAGCGATTGATTGCGTGGCGCCGCTAATTTCAGCTGTTAATGCACGTAATTCTTCACTTATCGCCTGTACCTGCTGCTTCACCAGGGACATATCAATATCTGTACTGGAAATCGTGCCTTTCTTCATATGCACAAGCATTTCCTGAGTACTCTCGTTCAAATCCGCATACTCAACGTAGATCTTATTCAATCGACCTGAAATATCGCTGTACTTGTTGTCACTCTCCCTGCCAGCAGTGTCCTCAATGGTGGATTTAAGCAATTGCATACTTACATTAAACTCGGTATCAACCACGTCACCCAGCGAAATTAATTCTGTTTCGGCTTTTTCATATGAATTCCAGTCATCCTGCTCTACTGACATCAATGCGCGTTCGAACCACACCGACTGCTCAAGCTGATTTACCGTGATTCTTGTGATTGAATTCAGCAAAGGGACATCAGCGCTCGCAATACCACGCAAATTCTCGCCAACATTAGTGATACTGACCATAGCAAAGCCGGCAATAAAAAAGGTGATAGCAAGCAATATTGTGACCATGCCTGCCAGTTTTGTTAATAGTTTCATATTCTCACCTGAAGAAAACCTTATGATATAGCCGGTAATGCCTGACTCTCGTCATCATCAGACTCTGCATCGTTGCCCAAAACGCCAGTATCTATAAGCATGTCAATATCGAGGATAATAACCATCTTTTCATTGACAGATGCCACACCTTTAATGAACTCTGTCCCGACGATACTGCCAAAATCCGGCAACTCACCAATTTCCTCTTCAGAGATGTTGTATACATCTGAAACCTCATCTACAACCATGCCAACAGTTCTCGATGATTTTGACTTGCTGCTCAGTTTAACGATAACGATAACAGTCAGCGGTCCATACTCGGCCCGTTCCATTTCAAATCTGTTACGTAGATCGATAATGGGTACAATAAGACCGCGAAGATTTATAACACCAAGCACGTAGTCTGGCGTGTTCGGGATTGAGGTCGCCTGCTCCCAGCTTCTAATCTCCTGCACATTCAAAATATCAACACCATATTCTTCACCGCCCAGAATAAATGTCAGCAGCTGGCTTGTGCTGGTATTTTGATCCTGCAGCGTTATACCCTGATTCAGATGATCAGTATCGATATTCATTATTTCCATGCGCAGTTACTGCGATCTAGAGCCCGACAAGGTTAATAAAGAGTGATTTTTTATTGTTATTTACTAGATAAATAGCACAATAATCAGGCTTTTTATGCCGAACCCCGGCTAAAAGCGAATATTATCTGGTCAGGCTTGGTGGCTTGTCCTGGTATTAGCGGGAGAAGAATCAGGGTGGAACGATCTTGCTGACAATATTCAATACATGAACCGGCTGAATCGGTTTCTTGATCCAGGCATCGATAGATATAGATTCTCCATCAACCAGCTTTGATTGCTCTGATTCTGTGGTCAACATGCATATAGGGGTAAATACATGATCAGGTAATTTCCTGATTTCCCAGATGAATTCTATTCCGTCCATATTGGGCATATTCAGGTCAGTAACAATAATATCTACCTGCCTGCCAGACTTGAGCAGAGACAGCCCCTCTACCCCATCGGATGCCGTCAATACCTCGTACCCAGCCACATCAAGAACTGTGCGGATAATCGAAAGTATGGCTTTGGAGTCATCAACTACTAAAATTGTTTTAGGCATTTCCTCAGTCATTAAAATGCTTTTGTTATACAACGAAGATTAGCACCTGCTTTCTGAAAGGCAATTGTTTCCGCAAACTGCCCGGCTACCCGGTATTTTCATCATACACACTATTTCACATGTTCTAATGCGATATCAGTATCACTGGCTATACTATTCTGTAGTCACAAAAGCAAAGTACCGGGCAAAACACATGGCGCAAATATTACTGGTTGATGATTCCATTTCCATGCGTGAAATGGTTTCTTTTACACTCAAAGAAGCTGGTCACGATGTCATAGAGGCTGAAGATGGCATTCAGGCACTCGATGCAGCGCAGAACAACGCGTTCAATCTCGTGATCACGGATGTCAACATGCCCAACATGGATGGAATAATTCTGACCAGTAAACTGAGGCAGATCGATTCATTCAAATTTACCCCGATTCTGATTTTAACAACAGAAACCAGCGATGCCAGAAAACAGGACGGCAAGGCTGCTGGCGCAACAGGGTGGATAGAAAAGCCGTTTGATCCTGACAGCCTGCTTTCTACCGTAGACAGGGTTCTGTAATTACCACCGCCACAGGGCGCGTATAAAAAATATCAACGGTGGATACACAGCACCTATGGAAATAGATATAAACCTGTCACAGTTCCACGACATTTTCTTTGAAGAATCATTCGAAGGAATAGAAATAATGGAGTCAGAATTGCTGAACCTGTCTCCTGGCACTGCAGACAAGGAAATTATCAACACAATCTTTCGTGCAGCTCATTCAATCAAGGGCAGCGCAGGCACCTTCGGTTTCAGTGAAATTTCAGATTTCACCCACAACATGGAAACTGTGCTGGATAAAATGCGCAACGACGAGCTGGTAATAACCCAGCAACTAATCTCTGTACTACTCTCAGCTGTTGATTCTTTAAACAATATGCTCATCAGTCACAGGGAAGCAAGGCCCTACGACACCACCCTGGTAGAAAACGTGACAGCACAGCTTGAAAGACTTGCACCACACGCCAGCACAGATACCCCTCCCGCCAAACAGGAAACCTCCCAGGGTAACAGGCAGGCTGGTGGTAGTGACCATAGTCCTGAGCAAAGATGGCGCATCGGTTTCTTTCCGTTTGAAAAACTGTTTTACAGCGGCAATGACCCGCTACGTTTAATTCGAGAACTAAAGGCTCTTGGCGAGTTTGCGATCAAGGCAGAAGTGGATAACTTGCCCGATTTTGACGATCTCGATGTACATAATTGCTACCTGGGATGGCGCATTCAGATACAGGGGCAGATCACTCGCGAGCAAATTGAAGAAGTGTTCGCCTGGGTTGAGGGTGATTGCAGACTTGAAATAACCAGGGAGATAGAGCGAAGATCGCCAGAAGACCGTAGAAAATCTCCCGAACAGTCCGGCCGAAGAAAAACCGACACTGAAAGCCGTTCGATCCGTGTAAGCACTGATAAAATCGATAACCTGCTTAACCTGGTTGGAGAGCTTGTTATCACACAGTCAATTTTAAACCGGGTATGCAATGATCTGGGCATGGATTCGTCGGATAAATTCCTCACATGCCTTGAGCAACTCGAACGAAACACACGAGAGTTACAGGAGCAAACCATGAGCATAAGAATGCTGCCTGTAGACAACACATTTCAAAGAATACCACGAATTGTTCACGACCTGAGTATTGCACAGGGAAAACAGGTAACTCTTGAATTCTCCGGCGAAACAACTGAACTGGACAAGACGGTACTTGAGAAAATCGGTGACCCGCTGGTACACCTGGTCAGAAATGCAATTGATCATGGCATCGAGACTCCAGACATAAGAGTATCAAAAGGAAAACCCGAACAAGGCACAATCAAAATCAATGCCTCACATGAGGGTGGTTACGTAATCCTGAGAATCTCTGATGATGGCAATGGTATAAATTCAGACAAACTGCTGGCAACCGCTATTGAAAACAATCTTGTAGCTGAAGGTGAAGAACTCTCTGAATCACAGATACATAACATGATTTTTCTGCCCGGCTTGTCTACTTCGAATGAAGTCACTGACATTTCCGGTCGGGGTGTCGGCATGGATGTAGTCAAGCGAAACATTTCCGACCTGGGTGGTACGGTTGACGTCTGGTCTGAACAGGGTACAGGCAGCACATTCACTATCAGCTTGCCATTGACACTAGCCATTCTTGATGGCCAGGTCGTACGCGTCGGCAAGCAGATTTTTATAATGCCACTACATTCGATTAAAGAGACGTTGATTTTTCATGACAGGGACGCGAACACGGTCGCAGCTAAAGTCGAACTATATAAATATCGCGACGAATACATTCCACTTATTCGATTGACTGAATTATTTAATATTGAACCCGAGACAAGTGTTGACCATCCAGAGCTGCTTGTTGTCTTTGATATAGGGGATAAGCACATTGGCATAGTGGTTGACGATGTCATTGGTCAGCAGCAGGTGGTGATAAAAAGCCTGGAGAATAACTATAAATCCGTACCGGGTCTGACTGGTGCAACTGTCCTGGGAGATGGCTCAGTTGCACTGATTCTTGATGTACTGGGACTGGCTACGCAACACAAGGAAACAGGCAATCGAGTAACTACAGCATAGCCACTGCAGCATGGCATCATTCGGAGAATAACTGTGCCAACACGAAAAAAAACCGCCACGACAAAAAAAACACCGCCTGCGCGTAAAAAATCGACCGTGAAAAAGAAAAGGGCACCCACAAAAAAAACGGCGGTCAGAACCCGCGCAAAAACTGCTGTCAGCAAGAAGCATTTAACACCTACCCTCACACTTGATTCCGTAGCAGTCATAAACAATGCCAAAGTGCTATATGAGGAATTAGGCAAGCTTACAAATACTGATGTCAATATTGATGCCTCTGCAGTTGAAATGATCGACACCGCCATCTTGCAGCTGCTTTATGCCTTTGTCACAAAAGTTACTTCCAATAATCACAAGATTAACTGGATCAACCCATCTGATGAATTCATTTCTCGCGCCAGGCTGATTGGATTATCCCGGAACATGGGCATAGCCTGAAAATACCCATGACTGAATTAAGCACCTCCACTATAAAAGAATTTAAATTCACCAACGAGGATTTTAATTTCCTGAGCAACCTGGTGGGTCTGAATACCGGCATCAACCTTACGGATGATAAGCGCGAACTGGTTTATGGCCGAGTAGCAAAACGACTACGCCTGCTAGGCTTACAAAGCTTCAGCGACTATTGCATGCTATTGAAGCAGGAAGATCCCGAAGAAGTCAAACATTTCATAAACTCAATCACTACAAATGTGACATCATTTTTCAGAGAAGCTCATCATTTTGAATACCTCGCAAATAAAGTCATACCTGACATCATCAGAAAAAAAGCGGGGGAAACCCGCCCGCAATTGCGCATTTGGTCTGCCGGTTGCTCATCAGGAGAAGAACCCTATTCTATAGCAATGGTATTGAGAGAAAACATCAGGGATATCGACAGGTGGGATGCCAGGATCCTGGCCACCGACCTTGACTCAAATGTGCTTGAATCAGCAAAAATTGCCGAATATCCAATAGAACGCACAAATGATATCTCCACTGATCGTAAAAAAAGATGGATGCTAATGGGCACTGGAAAAAAGCGAGGCCGGGTAAAAATCAGGACAGATATACGCGATATGGTTCATTTCAAACAACTTAATCTGACACAGAAATGGCCTATCAGCGGCATGTTCGATTGTATTTTCTTTCGTAACGTCGCCATATACTTTAAAAGAGAAACCCGAATACAACTCCTGGACAGATTTGCAGACCAGCTCGAAGACAATGGTACGCTTTTCGTAGGACATGCAGAAAGCCTGGTCGGAATTTCCGACAGATTTGCAAATACAGGCCACACCATTCACCAGAAGACAGGCTGATGAAAACACAATATGACAATTCCCGTTTCGACTTACCAAAAGCAATCGCCGGTTTTGAGTCAATCAATCGTTACTGGGACACCACTAACAACATATATGCAGCAAAGATATTACCTGGTGAGTTTTATGTAACAATGACCGGAGAATTGATTACCACCGTGCTGGGTTCATGTGTATCTGCATGTGTACGCGACACTGCAACAGGCATTGGCGGCATGAACCACTTTATGCTACCCGCAGGCATCAGTCGAACTGGTAAAACATGGAGCAACACGCCGGTTAATGCACAGACCCGCTATGGAAACATAGCAATGGAACGCCTGATAAATGTTATTCTGGCCGGTGGGGGCAAACGCCAAAACCTCGAGATAAAGTTATTTGGAGGTGGCAGAGTCCTGCAGATAGATTCAGACATAGGCGGTAAAAATATTGATTTTGTAAAACGCTACCTTGATACCGAAGGCCTTGCCATCGCCGCTGAAGATGTTGGTGGCAACTTGCCCAGAAAAATACAGTACTTCCCCAACACCGGCAGAGCCAGAGTTAAAAGCCTGAACTGCCAGCACAACGACACTTTAGCCCAAAGAGAGTCCTCATATATCGACACCATCAACAATGCACCTGTCGAAGGCAAAATAGACCTGTTCTAACAATGTCAGCAAAGAAAATAATTCGTGTGCTTATAGTCGATGACTCAGCACTCACAAGAAAGATTCTCTGTGAAATACTTTCATCAGATGCTGAAATTGAAGTCGTAGGCACAGCAATGGATCCATATGTCGCCAGGACAAAAATCAAGCAATTAAATCCTGATGTACTGACACTGGATATTGAAATGCCGAAGATGAATGGCATAAATTTCCTTAAAAATCTAATGCGTCTCAGACCCATGCCAGTCGTCATGGTGTCTACATTAACTCAAAAAGGCGCCGACCTGGCACTGGAGGCGCTCGGGCTTGGCGCTATCGACTATGTAGGAAAACCTGACGCCATCAGCGAAACCAGCCTGGTCGACTATTCCGAAGAGATTATCAGTAAAATCAAGGCTGCCGCATCCGTCAATAGCACTTTAGACTCAACCATAAATATACCGCGCTCATTACCACCTGCACGAACCAATAAATCAACAACTTCAATCAAGAAATACGACGGCCAGTCAATAGTCGTTATCGGAGCATCAACTGGTGGCACAGAGGCTATTAAGGAAATAGTTGCCAGTTTAAAACCTGACACATACAGCTTGATAGTTGTACAGCATATACCTAGAGCGTTCAGCAGAGCATTCGCGGAACGCATTAACAATATTTCTGCGCTTGAAGTCTGTGAAGCAAAAGATAAGCAGCAAATTCTACCAGGCCATGTTTACATCGCACCTGGAGACCAGCATTTAAAAATCGCTCGCAACGTAAACACCAACTTGCTCTACTGTAAACTGGATGACGGAGAGGCTATAAATCGCCACAAACCATCTGTTGATGTATTGTTCAGATCAGCCTGTGAATCCGCTGGCAATAACGCAATTGGTATACTATTGACCGGTATGGGCTCCGATGGCGCACGTGGTTTGAAAGAAATGCATGATGCAGGTGCAATTACTATCGCACAGGACGAGCAAAGCAGTATTATCTGGGGGATGCCCGGTGAAGCGGTTAAAATACAAGCAGCTGACTTTATCCTGCCACTACACAAAATAGCAGATAAAGTTACTACACTTATGCAAAAATGCAGTGATTGACTATTATCCAACTGCCGATGAATAACACAAATACAACAATAAAAGATATAAGCCCCCTGCTCTCGGAACTGGCAGATGACCTGACCTGCTTAATGATCAGAGAACATCAATATATTCACGAAGAACTCGAGCATGTCAGAAATCTTGTTCGCGATGCAACAAGGTCGCTAAGCTCCAGCTTTGATGAAATGAACATATTGGCTATTGAACAAACCACCATGGTCACCCTGGCCTTGCAGTTGAATAACGCAAACAATAAAGAACTGCTAGAACAGTGCAAGCGATCTGAAAAACATTATAGAGCCAATCAGGTTAAAATCGTAACCGCTCTTCAGTTTGATGACATTGTGCAACAACTAACGAAGCATGCACAGAACAGAACCCTGAGCATACATGCAATGTTCAAAAGACTGGATGGCGCCCTGAAAAGATTCAAGCACATGGACCATAAAGAAGATCCGGAATTTATCAACGAAATCCTTCAATTAAAACAGGATGTTGCAAAATTCCGCACTGAACTGGAAAAGGAAAACCCGGTAAAACAGTCATCCCTCTCCATAGGACGAACTGAATTATTCTAGAACTGAAGAATCCAAAATGTAATAGTCAGGATTCAATCTGACAGTCAGTGTCGTATTAACTCAATCCCAGGCTATGATCTTTTGTCAGTAAAGCCAGAATTGGCGATATAGAAAAATCCATCGATATTTACTCTCACCAAGGCGCAAAGCACGCAAAGGTGTTTGGGGTAAGAACAAAGCATTGAAATTCTCTGCGGACTCTGCGCCTCTGCGAGAGAAACAATCATTAGATCTCGCCGAGGCACAAAGTACGCAAAAGCGTTGGGGCTAAACACAAAAAACATTGAAGTTCTTGGCGATCTTGGCGCCTTTGCGAGAGAAAATACCACAAACCACTAAACCAGTCCGGTTTAGATCATGCGAAATCTGACAGAAACTGTCAAATCAAGTCTGGACCACTACATCTAAAATATACCAAACAGCTTCTTACCTTCCTTGTGTTGATTCAACATCTTTAAAATAGATGTTTCCTTACTCAGTTCAGCCAGGTTAATCGCCTGCTCACGCTTATTGTTTCTTATATCAATATCTGCGCCCGAATCCAGCAATATTTTCACTGACTCCTTGCTGTCTGCAAGGACAGATAGAATAAGCGGCGTATTACCAACATTGTTTTTACCGTTCACATTGGCGCCTTTTGCTATCAACACCTTGACTGCACCCGCATTACCCCTGCTTGCTGCAAGCATTAATGGCGTGTTCCCATCAACAGCACTAACATCAATATCAATACCCTTATCAATTAAAAGTGCAATAATATCCGGATTTTCCGATATGGCTGCCTTATGCAGCAGTGAGTTACCATGCTTATCCTTTCTGTTTATTTGCTTGTAGCTCACCAGCATCTGCCTGACCAGGTCAGCATTACCGGATTCAACAGCAAACCACAGCGCATCATGACCATTCTCATCACGTAAACCAGCATTTCCACCCGCACGCAGCAACCGTTCGACTGTTGTCAATGACATACTCCTTGATGCCATCATTAATTCGCCTTTACCATCAATCAGTACATTGTTCGGTCTTGCACCAGTATCGAGCAACATAACGGCAATGTCTTCATGACTGCCAGCAATTGCGTAGAACAGTGCAGTTTGCTTCTTGTTAGCGACCACATTCACATCAGCGCCGGCTTTCAATAGAATTTTTGCAACATTCTCCTTACCATATTCTGCGGACCACATCAGTGGTGTCTTACCATTTTTATCTTTCTTGTTGACATCAGCTTTTGCAGCAATAAGCAGACTGGTAACATCATCATATCCCTGCATAGCCGCGCGAGTCAGCGGAGTATGGCCCTCATTATCCTGCTGGTTAGGATTCGCACCCTTCTTTAACAACAAGGCCAGAACATCATCCTGTCCTCGCCAAACGGCGATCATCAGCGGACTCCAGTTTTTATATACACTACTGGCACCCTTATTAATTGCCGCCAGCTTCTGTGTCGCCGTCAGGCCATCTTTTTGTGCAACAGGCAAGCGCGCCCCATAATTTTCCAGTAATTTCACAGTGGCATGATGCTTTCCTTTTGCAGCCAGCGCGATAGCGTTTTCATCATTACGGTTTTTGGGTTTATGTGATGCCTTGCTTTTCAACAATACAGCTACAACATCCTTATGCCCTTTTGCAGATGCCAGCATCAGAGCCGTATTACCGTTTGCATCCTTATATCCCACTCCGGCCTTGTGATTGATCAGTTCCCTGACAATGGTCATATCCCCATTTGCAGCAGCCAGCATCAATGGCCTGTCTTTATAGGTGTCTACGACATTAGCATCAGCACCATTATCCAGCAGCAGCTTCACCATTTTTACATTTTTTCGACTGACAGCATCAAACAAAACCGTCCGCCTGTATTCATCAGCTGCATTCACATTTGCACCGGCCTTCAGTGATGTCTCAGCGGCTTTTATATCATCAGAACTCACCGCCAGTACCAGCGCTTCGCCTGGTTTAATATCGCCTGCAATCACTGTATCTCCAGATTCAAGACTGTCTAAGCGCTTTTCCGCATTGCTGTATCCCTGCCCGGCAGCAGCCTTGTACCAGTAAACCGCTTTTTCCAGATTCTGACTTACACCAATACCCTCTTCATAGAGAACGCCCAATGAATACTGTGAACGTTTATAACCCTGACTGGCCGATTTACTCATCCAGTAAGCTGCTTTTTTCGCATCCTCGCGAGCACCCTGGCCATTACGGTACATAACTGCAAGATGGTATTGGGCCTCTTTGTCACCTTTGCGCGACAACGGTTCGAGTATTTTTACTGCTTTCGCAAAATCCCTGGTACGAATGGCCATTTTCGCATCTGCCAGAGTCGCCGCATCGGCCACAAACACTACCAGCAATAACATCAATGGCAGGAAAGTAATTCTATTCATCATGCAGTTCCAAACTTGGTTTCTACTTCAATACCGATGGACTTGAGAAATGGTGTAGGCAGAATGCCACCGGCGCATACAATTATTGCATCGTTATCGATAGTAATTTCTTTATTGTTTGCTTCGATGACGACCTTGTCATCGGATATCTGTTTTACACTTGAGCTCATTAATACATTCAACCTGCCCTGTTTTTGCGCATCCGCCACCTTGACACGGTTTTTTTCCTTGGCACGGGAGAATGCTTCACTTCTGTATGACAAAGTTACTGTTGTTCCCGCCTCCTCCGCAATACTGACCGCGGCTTCCAGAGCACTATCGCCGCCGCCAACAACCAGAACATGCTGATTCAGGTACTGTTCCGGATCTATAAGGCGGTAGACTACCTTTGATTTATTTTCTCCCGGAACACCGAGTGTGCGGGGTGTCCCACGTCGACCAATCGCCAGTAATACCGCCCTTGTCTGGTAACTACTTTGTGTTGTTTTAACTTTAAAACCGGCGCCGTCGGGTTCAATACTTTCAACACGCTCGTTGTCACTAATTTTCAACCCGGTTGATTTTACAACTTCTTCCCAGAACTCCATCAACTGTTCCTTGGTGGTTTCCCTGAATTGCATTTTCCCTACAACAGGTAGCTTGACCGGTGCAGTCATCACAATTTTACCCCGAGGGTAATGCGATACAGTCCCACCCATCGATTCCTGTTCCACGGTAACAAACTTAAGTTTGGCTGACATAGCCGCCAGAGATGCTCCTATACCCGCCGGCCCTGCGCCAACGACAACCAGATCAAGCCTATCCTTGCTTCCAATACCATCAATCTTGCGGATGGATTCAACAGCCTGCACACCCTGGGTAACTGCATTTCGTATCAGGCCCATGCCACCCAGCTCACCCGCAATATAGATACCTTGAACATTGCTCTGAAAATCCTCATTCACCTGCGGAATATCAACGCCTCGCTTCTCGGTACCAAATACAAGCTCGATGGCGTTGAACGGACAGGCTTTCTTGCATGCCCCGTGACCGATGCAATGGGTCGGATCAACCAGGTGGGCTTTACCATGAATCACACCCAGGACATTATTTTCAGGGCACGCCTTTACGCAGCTTGCACATCCCAGGCACTTGACGTGGTCTATGACCGGGTGGAGAGAGGCAGGCTCGGTTAAGCCCGCAGCAACTGCCTGTTCAAGAATTTTCCTACTGGTGCGATGCCTACCTGTTCGCTTCCATAAATATATGCTGAAAATAACCAGCAACGGCAATGAATAGAGCCATATTTCAGACGTCATGTAGCATATCCTGCTTGAAGAATTCTATGCCGCAACAATACTGCACCGACAAAAATATCATCGAACAAAGCATGATCATTGATTGCACAAAGAAAGAATCTGTAACTTATTGATTATTTGTTTATATAGCAGATATTGTGCAAATTTTCTCGACATAATATGGAAAATTTATCGACAATTTTCCGGTTTTTCTTACAAATTTACTAGACTACTACAGGCAAGCAATTATAATGCCTTTGGGAAAATTATACCAACCATTCGCATAGACCCACGAGAACCCTCATGAGCAATACAGACACCATAAATGACGACGTTACAGCCCGGGATTTTGTGGCCAGTAATCCGGTACAGCAAGGAACAAAAATGTTTGAATTGCTGGCTGCGACATTCACGTTTCTGTATAAGCATTTATTTACGATCAGTGTAATAGCAGTACTTATAATCGGCTGGCTTAATCGCGATAGCAATTATCTCAGCGCTGAGAACGGTACCGGCTATGCATTGGGTATTGTCGGTGGAAGCCTGATGCTATTAGTGCTGCTCTATCCCCTGAGCAAAAGATTGTCAATTCTGTCGCGCATGGTGCCAGTTAGATACTGGTTCGGCATCCACATGCTGTTTGGCATTATCGGACCCGTATTGATTCTGTATCACTCCAATTTTCATTTTGGATCAGCCAACAGCTCAGTCGCATTAATCAGCATGCTGCTGGTAGCGGGCAGTGGGCTGATTGGCAGGTATATATATACCCATATTCATCATGGCTTATATGGCAAGCGCATTACGCTCAATGAGCTTAAGCAAGAGCTTGAAACCGAAAATACGGAGCTTTTGTACATTTACAAGCTGAACTCAAACCTGAATAAGATGATGTCAGCAATGGAAAGCAAGGCCTTGCAGCAATATACAGGCATCTTGATGAGCCTGCTGCATAGCATAACACTGACTTTTGATGCGCAACGTTTACAGTCAAAGTTCAAGCATTTATTAAACAGCAGCCAGAATGACAGTATATCAACAACACTACCAGACAGCGCGGCCGCCAAAGAGTTTATCACGCGTTATACAGATACACTGCGAAAAATTGTCGCTCTTCGTATGTACGAGCGGCTGTTTTCACTGTGGCATATTCTTCACCTGCCACTATTCATCATGATGATAATAACAGCTGTTATCCACATTTTTGCAGTACATATGTACTGACAGCAGCAGGCTCGAATTACTCAAGATGCGACCTCATTACCCTGTCTGGACCAGGCTCATGCTTGCGATTTCGGTCATGCTCATAACATCTGCCAGCAATGCAGAATCACTGGAATCGCTTTTGATGCCCGGCCCTGTAATCAAGGCCCACCAGGAATACGAAAAAGACTGCGACCAGTGCCACGACACATCAGACAAGGCAATGCAGGGACAACTGTGCATGAAATGCCATGATCATAAGAACATACTTGATGATGTGCGCAATAAGGAAGGCTTTCATGGGCGACTGCCGGAAACAGTAAGAACCAATTGCAAACACTGCCATACCGAGCATGAAGGACGGGATGCAATAGTCATTTTATTGAATCCGTCGACTTTCGATCATTCCAAAACCGATTTTCTGCTCAAAGGCATGCACATCAAAACGAGCTGTACGGCATGTCACGAAAAAGACAAGAAATATTCTGAAGCACCGCAGGATTGTTATTCCTGCCATAAAGAATCGGACGCCCACGATGGAAAAAATGGAAAAAAATGCGGTGACTGCCACTCTGCATCCAGCTGGAAGCTGTCTGAATTTGATCATGACAAGAAAACGGATTTCCCGCTCAAAGGCGCGCATAAAGAAACCAACTGCACTTCCTGCCATATCAACCAGAAATACAAAGACACGCCGAGTAAATGTATAGGCTGCCATAAGATCCAGGACATCCACCGCGGCGGTTATGGGGAAAAGTGTGATACCTGCCACACACCCGAACGATGGGACGAAATGTCTTTTGATCACAATAAAAATACTGATTTTTCGTTATATGGCAAACATAAGGAAGCTTCGTGCAACAGTTGCCACACACCCGATAAATTAAAAAAGAACAAGAACAAGAAAGTTAAACTTCCAACCGATTGTTATAGCTGCCATAGATTCGATGACAGCCATAAAGGTAAAAATGGAAAGGAATGCAAAGACTGCCACAATTCCAAATCATGGCAGAAGCACAAATTCGATCATGACAAAAAAACAGACTTTCCACTCAGGGGCAAGCACAAAAACCTGTCCTGTACATATTGCCACAAAGGCGACCTTGACCTGGAAAAAAAGGACAATCTTAAAGCTAAAAAAGACAAGCTGAAGACCGCCTGTATTGAGTGTCACAAAAAAGATGATGTACACCAGGGCAAGCAGGGTAAACAATGTAACGATTGTCATAACGAGAAAGGCTGGCGTGACAACGTATTCTTCGACCATGACCTGTCCAGCTTTCCGCTTATCGGCATGCACGCCGCAGTTCAATGTGAAGAATGTCATCTAACTTCAATATACAGCTCGGCCAATAGTGAATGTAATGCATGTCACACTGGCGATGATGTTCACAAGACCCGCCTTGGCACTGACTGTGAAACCTGTCACAACCCGAATTCATGGGAGAACTGGCTGTTTGATCATGACAAGGCAACACGTTTCAAGATAGACGGCGCTCACGAGGAAGTGGGCTGCTACGATTGCCATAGAACAAAATCCAAAGGGAAACTGAAAGCTTCTCGCGACTGTATTTTCTGTCATCGAAGCCAGGATATTCATAATCGGCAATTCGGCAGACAGTGCGGACAATGCCACAGCACCAAAAGCTTCAAGAACGCCAAAATCAATAGATAACCGGTACGCATCACATGAACCAGAACAACTCAAGATTAATCGGCATCATGACAACAGCGCTATATCTTCTTTTGCTGTCAGGTTCATTGCTGTTTGTTAATTCATCAACACATGCTGCTGATGACGTGGAAAGCTTCGACCATTTCACGACCGGATTCCCATTGACCGGCAAGCATCAGTTTTTAGACTGCTCCAGCTGCCACATTGGCGGGATGTTCAAGGGCACACCTCTTGAATGTTACCTTTGTCACAACAACAGCCGTGCGCCAGGAAAACATCCAGAGCACATGAACAGCAGCAATATTTGCGATGATTGTCACACAACTGACACCTGGCTAGGCGCACGATTCGATCATAGCGGCATATTTTCCCCATGCGAGAACTGCCACAACAACTCCATTGCCATTGGAATTTCGCCATCGCATATAACCATAACCGCATCATCCACATGCGAAGACTGCCACAACACGATTACCTTCAGCCGAGTAGGCCGGGTTGATCATGGGTCCGTTTCAGGCTCATGCGACTCCTGTCACAACGGTGTTAAAGCAACAGGCAAGTCACCGCAGCATGTTTTCACCATTGCACAGTGTGACAACTGCCACAACACCAACACATGGAGAGGCGCACGCTTTGACCACACCTACGCAACGGGTCTTTGCCTGAGCTGCCATAATGGCTCAATTGCAACAGGGAAATCAACGACACACTTTGTAACAACCCTGGACTGCAATCGCTGCCACACAACGGTGGGGTGGTTACCACTGCCCCACTTCACGCATGATTCACCTGATTACCCTGGTGATCATAGAACCGGCGTACTTTGTGTTGACTGCCATACTACAAACAACCAGGTTATTGCATGGCCATTCCCTGCATACCAGCCGGAATGTGCCGCATGCCATACCGACGATTATGTACCGGACTCACATAAGGGCGTTGGCGACGTACCACTACCGATCAGCGATGTTGCAGATTGCAGTGGCAGCTGTCATTTGACAGGCGGCATCCAGAGCAATGAGCACCGTGCAAGTGCTGGCTCCTGGTAGCAAGCTACCAGGATGCGCCAGTCAGCAATAGAAATGGCATACCCAAAATAATAAAAAATAACAAGCTGATCTAACAACAAAATCATATACATGACGCCACCTACAATGTTGCGCCAACACTTATTAACGGGCTTAATTTGCACCGCTTTACTCATCATTCAACTCTTTGTATCGAGTGATGCTCAGGCTGCAGGCAAATCGTCTTCTTACGTTATCGTGCTTGCCTCCGCGCCAGGTACCAATCTTAAATGGCAGCCGAAGAAAAGCCCGCTACTTGAAGGGCGTACTGTATATGTCACTCAAACTACAGTTAAAGGCAAGCCATATGAACGGCTGAATCTGGGCTTTTTCAGCAGCCGTCAGGCAGCCGTTCTGGTATTGAATGATGTTGAAAAGCTTTATCCTGGCGCATGGCTGAGAGAAGCAAGCGCAAGCGAAGTTAAAGCCGCACCAAACACGGCACTGGTTGTACCGGTTTCAAAAACATCATCTAAAAAGCGAACAACCAAGACTAAGAAGCAAACATCGGCAGGCAATAAATCATCATTGACTGATAAGCAGCTTGACAGCCTGATGCAACGCGCAAAAAACGATTTCAAGAAACAGGACTACTCGCAGGCTATTCGTTACTTAACGGCAATCATAGCCGCTGGTGACCACAAATATTCCAGTGAAGCGCTTGAACTGCTGGGTCTGTCGAGGCAACGCAACGGGCAAAACGCACATGCCGCTGCTATCTATGAGGACTATCTTGAAAAATATCCGACAGGAGAGGGCGCCATACGTGTCAAGCAACGCCTTACCGGCCTGCTGACATCCACCAAGGGTCCAAGAGACAAGATCCACGTGGAAGATGATGAAAAGGAAGAGAAAGGAAAGATAACAACGTACGGGAGCTTTTCACAGTATTATCGCAAAGACATTGCTGAAGTGGATGGTGTCGATGGATCATTCACAAATCTGTCTCAACTGATTACGTTTCTTGACCTTAACACAAACTATCAGACACCCAACTTCGACCAGAACTTTCGTTTCTCTGCAGATGACACTTATGACTTTCTTGATGACGATGACAAAAACTCATTCAGGTTCATCGAAGCATTTTATGAATTGAGCTCAAGAAAAAGCGGAACATCCGGCAGGTTTGGCCGGCAGGCATTGCGCATTGGCGGCATCCTGAAACGATTTGACGGAATTTCGGCCGGCTACCAGTTCACACCCAATATGCGCTTGAATGCACTTGCGGGCTATCCGGTAGATATCGACAACAAGACCTCCATCAATCAACACAAGTCTTTCTATGGGTTTATATTTGAAACAGGAACATTTCTTCAAAACTGGGATATGAACCTGTTCTTTTTCGACCAGGATATCGATGGCCTCGACGACCGCACCAGTACCGGTACTGAAATTCGTTACAACGACAAAACCAAGTCAATATTCGGCATGATTGATTATGATCTGAATTTCAATGAAATCAACATACTGCAACTCAACGCCAACCTGCTCTTCGACAGAGGCCGCACTGCTTACATGAACGCATTTCTTCGCAAAGCGCCGGTACTGGCTACAAGCAATGCACTCATAGGACAGACAGCAGAGTCTATTGAGGAACTCCAGCAAACACTAAGCATTGAGCAGATATATCAACTTGCACGCGACCGCACTGCCGATAGTGCAACGATCACACTAGGCGGCTCTCAACCTATTAGCGAGAAGTTTCAGGCCAATGCCGACATCACTTTCTCCAAGGTTGACGGAACCGAAGCCTCCGGTGGTGTTCCCGCAACACCCTCTACCGGTACAGATTATTTTATCAGCGCGCAGATCGTCGGTAATAACCTGATCTTAAAAAGAGATACAGGCGTACTCGGCATTCGTTACCTGGATACCGAACAATCAGATACCTGGGCGTTTATTGCCAACACCAGATTTCCCGTCTCCCGGGACTGGCGTATCAATCCACGCCTGCAATACGACATACGCACAAGCTCGGATGGCCGCACACAGAGCAAAATCAGAGCACTGCTCAGAACAGATTACCAGTACCTGAACAAAGTTCGCTTCGATTTTGAAATTGGTTTTGATGACACCAGCGAAGACATTAATGGACAATCGCTTGGCAATAGCAATTTATTCTTTATGCTCGGTTACCGCTGGGACTTCCGATAATCAACCTGCTCAGGGCTTTACAGCGACCACCCGCACCAGGGCGCCCTTACCGGCGTGAAACCTTTTTTCAACAATCGTTTCAATTTTTAACTTCTCGCGCGCTTGCTAGCCCGCATATTACAGATAAACAACCCTTTTAAACGCCACACATTCTTCATGATTTTGTAACAAAACCGACATTTCCCTGGCCTATAAAGCATGGTGACAAATCAAGAAACACACTGGAGATAACCATGCTAACCGAAGTTGATATTGAACGCATTATGGCAGCCAAAACCCGGCTGGCCGAGTCTGTTGCGGATGACAGTGAACTTGAGCTGATTATAGACGATGAAATTTTCGAATTATTGGGCGATGATAGCCCGGTATCAGAAACGAATGGCCTGATGTGACTCAATATAAAAACAAAACTGTTCAGACTGACCAGCCTGAAATGGTAACAGTATAAAACCTGGGATAATCAGCAATATACTCATCAAGTTCATTCCATGTCTGCACGCCGTCGCCTTCAACGTCAATCTCATTCAGCCTGATGCTCAGCCCCAGGTTCTCTGCCTTATTCTTCAGCTGTAGATAACCGCGCGTTGACTCGATATCACTGGAGCCCAGTTCAGTAAACTGAGAAAGCTCAAACCTCGTCCTGTCTTTATCCAGCAGAACATATGTAATGCTCCCCTTCGGTTCGAATGACTGTTTACCGGAATGCGGATATTGCCCTTGCTTATCCAGTGCGATATCTTTTTCCAGCCCCTCACTGATCATAACCATCTGCGTACTGAACCATTGTTTCAACTCTGCCGGGGTCTCCTGTTTGGGCTGGTGAAACAAAGCCAGGTAAGCGATACCGCATATCAATAAGATGATTAAAATAGTATTCATATTTTCTTTCATTGCCAGGTCGATCAATGTACTGTTGAAATCTGTAAATACGCCGGCGTACAATTCGATAGCACATATGTATGATATAAACGATTTATGGTCTCATGCTCCGGCAACGGACATCTCCGTATACAATACAAATATGCATATGATCGCTATCTGGCCCTGTATAGTATTGCCACTGTAACAGTAAATGCAACTTTCGAGTAAACAACCAGACATTGAGTGTTGAAGAACTTTTTACAGAACCTGCTTTCTGCCAAAGGCCGTATTAACAGAATCGAATTTCTTCATTCATTCATTTTCATGCTGTGCCTGTTTATATTACTGTCGATTATCAACAGGGAGTACATTCGGCAAACGGATGGTGCGCTCACGCTCTACCTCTATGTAAAAAGCCTGCAAAGCATACTGTTGCTGGCCCTGTGGACACCCTCTATAATCAAGCGACTGCATGATCTGGATATCAGGGGCAACCGCGTCTGGCTGGCATGGACAGCACTGCTGCTGGATGCACACAACCTCATGCTGCTTAATATTCATATCGCAGAACTACTGAATAAATTCCAGCTGGTATTATTCGCATTTTACGCAGTGGTACTGATTTTCTATCTTGTCTTGTTTTTAATGCCCGGCGTAAAGGGTGTTAACAACTGGGGCAACCCGCCGGACCAGTAAAACCGGGTTAAGCATGCCATTGCGCCATATGCTTGCGAGCCAGCAGGATATGGTCTTTAATCCTGTTTAGATATCATCTCGCACTCGCCAACAGGAACAGCCCATGGAAACCTCAACGATTGTAATTCTGGTCATCATTGCGGTGATCATTCTTTATGTTATTAACATATTCAACAGCCTGGTCAGCTTGCGCAATCGTTACAAAAACGCATTCGCTCAGATCGAGGTTCAGTTGAAACGCCGCTACGACCTGATTCCAAACCTTATTGAAACCGCCAAAGGCTATATGAAGCACGAGCGAGAGACACTTGATTCCGTAATTACAGCTCGAAACGCCGCAGCCAAAGGACTCTCAGCCGCCGCCTCTGACCCCGGCAATGCGGCCGCAATTGCGGAGCTGATCGGCGCTGAAGGCGCACTCGCCGGCGCACTGGGCAAATTCAATGTTGTGATGGAGGCCTATCCAGATCTCAAGGCCAACCAGAACATGATGCAACTCAGCGAAGAGCTGACCACCACTGAAAACAAGGTCGCGTTTGCCCGCCAGGCATTCAACGATGCAGTGATGGAATACAATACCTACAAACAGACATTTCCGCCCGTATTGTTTGCCGCAAGTTTCGGCCATGCGCAAGATGCAAGCCTGCTCGAATTCGAAGACAGCGCCACTTTTCAGCAGGCCCCCAAAGTATCATTCTAGTGGTGCACTGATTTCATTCCATGAATTTCTTCAAGTCGCAGGATGAAGCCCGTCACAATACCGGCCGGCTCGTCGTTCTGTTTTCTCTTGCCGTCATCTCGCTCATTGTAATGACGAACCTGCTGGTAATGTTCGTATTCGGCTATATCAAGCTTGAACAGACCGGCAGTATCAATACAGAACTATGGATCCGGGAGATCGACTGGCAGGTATTCCTGGTTATCGGCGCAGCAGTAACAATCACCATCGCACTTGGCAGCCTGTATAAAATTCTTGCCCTCGCCGGAGGTGGCGCTCGCGTAGCAGAAATGCTCGATGCCGAGCTGGTCGTCAATGGCAATAACGACTTCAGAAGACAGCGACTGCTTAATGTCGTCGAAGAAATGGCCATTGCTTCAGGCACACCCGTCCCCCCGGTATACCTGCTCGATGAAGACGGTATTAATGCATTTGCAGCGGGTTACAAACCAGGCGATGCAGTTATCGGAGTAACGCGAGGGGCTATTGAAAAGCTCGGTCGCGAGCAACTGCAGGGCGTTATTGCCCACGAATTCAGCCACATCCTGAATGGCGACATGAAGCTGAATATTCGCCTGATTGGCCTGCTCCACGGCATTTTGCTGATCGGCCTTATTGGATATTACATTCTAAGAAGCACATCACATTCACGACGCTCCAAAAACAGCGGAGGCGTAGCTGTTCTGGGACTGGGCCTGGTTGTGATCGGTTATGCCGGCACCTTTTTCGGTAACCTGATCAAGGCGGCTGTCAGCAGACAACGCGAATTCCTTGCGGACGCATCCGCTGTACAGTTCACCAGGAACACCGACGGTATTGCCGGGGCCCTCAAGCGCATCGGCGGGGATACCACCGGCTCGATTATAGAAAACCCCTCGGGTGCGCAAATAAGCCACGCGCTGTTCAGCCAGGGTATGAAAACATGGCTCAGCAGCCTGTATGCGACCCACCCGCCACTGGAGAAACGCATCTATAATATACAGCCCGGCTGGAATGGGGAATTTGATTATTCATTGCCGACAGAAGCTGATCTGGCGACTGATGAGAGCACACCAGCGCAAAAACCATTCCAGCAACAACAAACTGCAACCATGGCCGCAATTGCTGCTGCCATGACCAGTGGCACAATCATCGATCAGATTGGGCAGCCAACACCGTCGCATCTGGCGTATGCCCGTAAACTGATCGATGATTTACCGCCCGAATTCTCGACTGCAGTGAGCGACCCTTTTGCTGCACGTGCGGTTATCTATTTCCTGGTACTGGATAAAGACCAGGCGGCGCAATCAGAACAGCTTCAACACCTGAAATCTGCCGCTGATACAGGTGTTTATGAAGAAACCATGAAACTGGTGCAGGCCGGTCATGAACTGAAAAAGGAATATCGCCTGCCCATCGTGGACATGGCGCTGGCGACCCTGCATCAGTTATCAGCGAATCAATACAGATTATTCAAACAAAACCTGAACACCCTGATTGAAATCGACAGCAAAATCAGCCTGCCCGAGTGGTCCATTCGAAAAATCGTGTTTCATCACCTGGATCCCGTGTTCATCAAAAAACCGGGGACCACGCCTCAAAACCTGGTGCTAAAACAGACGCAGGATGCGTGGACAATACTGTTATCCATTCTGGTTTATTCAGGCAAGCAGCAGGGTATCAGCGATAAAGACGTTTTCAATAAAGCCATTGAGCAACTGGGTATGGAAAATATTTCACCGCTGGTAAAAAGTGACATCAAGCTGGAAGACCTGAACAGTTCCCTCGACAAACTGGCAAGACTTAAACCACTGGAAAAACCACGTCTGCTCAAGGCCTGCGCTATCTGCATTACTGCTGACCGGAGAATAACTTCGAACGAAGTAGAGATCTATCGGGCTATTTCAGCAATACTCGATTGCCCGGTACCACCGCTTATTATTTAGTGAAGCTCTGAATTAATCAGTGTTTCCATAGCAGCCAGGCTCGATGAAGTTATAACCATCGCGGTAACTTTTATAGATGAAGCTGTAACCCAGTTGTTTCAAACGCCTGTTACTGCAGCGCTTGTTTTGATCACTGCCTTGCGGCAGTATTGCCTTTTCAGGTCGCTCAACCCCGAGCTTGTCGGCCAAATCATTAAACACATCCCACTTCGCTGCCGGGTCATCGTCGGAGGCAAGGTATACCGGTTCAAGAGCCGCCCCGGCAATCATCTTGTTCGACAAAAAACGCAACACAGCGATGCAGTCATCGCGGTGAATCCTGTTTGTATAATACGCGGGTTGATACTGGACCTCGTCACATCTGGCCACAAGATCAAGCAAACGGCTTCGGTCGCGACCATATATGCCCGAAAACCGGATGATGCAATTATTGCTGCTATAAGCCAGAAAGGCTTTTTCTGCCTGTAATATGATCTTGCCGGTAATCCTGTCCGGCTCGGTCACCGAGTCCTCATCAACCCATTCTCCATGTGTTTGGCCATATACACTGGTTGAAGAAACAAATAAAAATCTTGTGTCGGGATTATTCTCTGAAAAAAAGTTCAGCAGGTTAGCAACACCCGACTCGAATACGTTTCTGTATGATTGTTCGCTGCGTTCATCAGGCGTAAGGATATAGATGACCAGGTCAAAACCGCTGTCGATCTTTTCCAGGTCGGCAGGATTCGACAGGTCAGCTTTTATATACCTGATTTTATTATCATTCGCTGGCGGATGCCTTCTCAGGCCAACAACATCGTGGCCATCATCAGCAAGCAGCTGGCCTGCTGCAAGCCCGATATCACCACACCCGGCTATTAATATTCTCGCCATAATGAACTCGTGGTCCAGCCCGCGTATAACTCATTTTTACATCGACCTGGAACATTGTAGTAATCACATAATAATATATTATTAACAATATTGACATCGATGGCTGCTATCGTTAATTTAGGTATCGTTGAATGAAACACCATTATTCAACAACTCATCAACATTCGTCCGAGGTGTGTACATGTCGAGAAAGAATGGCAGGCATAAAAATAATAAATATCATATTGACTATCTAACAGGTGACCAAACAGTAATAGATATTCAGAACAGCACCACCCCCTTCTCCCCTTCTCAAAAACACTCCAGCCTTCCAAAACCGATCCAAGCCAAAAACCAGTCCCAGGGTCAGTTTATGGCTGCAATCAAAAACAACACCCTGGTGTTTGGCCTCGGCCCGGCAGGAACAGGTAAAAGTTACTGTACTGCAGCAATGGCCGCAGAGGCTCTGATATCCGGCGATATAGACAGAATCATCTTCACCCGTCCTGCAGTTGAAACCGGAAACAGCATGGGTTTTCTACCCGGGAAACTCGAAGATAAGTTTGACCCCTACTTCAGTGCGTTTAAATCCTGCCTCATCAGCAATGCAGGAAAAGGCGTCATCGAGTGTGCGGTAAAAAATGGCAACATTGTCGTAGAACCTCTCGCATATATGCGCGGCAAAACGTTTAACCGTTGTTTTGTTGTTCTTGACGAGGCGCAAAACTGTGCCCCTGAAGAAATAAAGATGTTCATGACACGCATCGGCAGAAATTCGACTGTTGTCATCAACGGCGATCTGAGCCAGTCCGATATAGACAGCTGTTCAGGCCTGCATGACGCCATCAACCGCGTTCACGATGTTCACGGCGTGCATATCCATGAATTTACATACGAGGACATTGTTCGCAGCAGCATCGTAAAAGATATCATTATGAAATACGAAATCAGAAACCCGCCCGGATATCGTTTTTGTAATGCCCTATGACCTGTTAATGATCATGCATTAACTATGCAGGTGATAAAGAGCGTAACTCGCTCTTTATCCCCTTTTTCCTTACCCATCAAACATGCACAATATTTCTCCAGGTGGTAACCTGCTGGCAACCGCCAGATAACAAAGCGATTTACACGATTAATATCTACTGTATATTTTTCTCATGGCCAGACTGATTGATCCTGATACCCGCCAATGTCATCACTGAAGCTTCGGTATATATTTATATTTCTTGTAATTGCTCTTTTACTGGGTGCCTGGGCAGGCCGCATACAACTCTCTGAATTCGCCATTTCATCATCCATGCAGGCTTACGGGCTGAACAACATCGCGACCGAGATCAACTATCTTGGCTTGAACCAAAGCCATATATCCCGATTCGAATTTACCCTGAAGACTGATACAGGTTATTTCCGGCTCGAAGCATATGAACTTAAGCTGAACTATGCTCCTGGCCAACTGGCACAGGGTCGAATGGAAAACCTGGCCATCAACAAACTCGTATTGCACCAGGTGAACAGCGGAGAATCTTCGAAAAAAACGCAAGTTATTGATGAAGCACTGGAGCCACTAAAAATCATCGCTGCGCTGAGACACGCTTTACGCGAATATATAATCTTTAATACATTTATCGTTGAACACCTGGTGCTCGAGGGCGAGCCTTTTGGCGTTATGCAGGGCAAAGCCTTTCACTTGAAAGGAACTAACGATGCTGGAAATACATATGCAGAATTTACCCTGCTGGAACAGACAGCTTCCGGACAAGATAATAATTCACGTCAGCTCGTTATCAACAAACTAACGGAAGACTCGCTTCTGGCTGAACTCAGGTATGCAGCATTAAAGGAGCCTGTAGCTGCAGGGCTGGAGCTTAATATTCGTGATACGGTTATAGACGGTTCGTACCATGTTGATGCTCAGCCGTTAAAATCATGGCTACGGCCATTTACAAACATCGATGACATTAATCAAACGAGCACAGTTCACGGCACGTTCTCATCCAGCTTTGAATCCGATAGCGTTATCGTTTCAACCATTACCGCTATATCCGCCAGACTTGCTTTCAGAAAGTACAGCGCGGCCAATGCTGTTGTTAAATTAGAGCTTGAACACCCCACAAGCAATCCTTTCAAACAGATTACAATCCTGGACGGCTCCCACATTAAAACCGACAGCCTCGAGTATGAAAGTTTCTCCCTGAATAACACCCAAATCAATATGGTCGGCAAGCTTTCGACTTCTGCAGACACCTGGCAATACAAAGGCGGTATCAGCACAGAACAACTTGCGCCGGGTTATGAATCGCAAACACTTCAGCTCAAGGACATAACTGCGCAAATATCAGCCACCTCCGAAAATCTGCAAGCCGATGGAAACTTTTCTACTGCAAACGTCCCAGGGCATTTTACATTTGCACTTGCTCATGATTTTGTTAAGGAGCATGGCCGTTTTTCCATCAAGCCGTTAAAACCGCTTGATCTAAATGCCGAGAACAGCAGGCTTAGTCTGCTGTTGACCCCATGGACTTATCCGTTCGACATGCTGTCAGGACGAGTAGAACTGACATCCACTGCCGCATGGTCTCAAAACAGTGACTTCAGACTGACAAGCCGTGTAAAGCTTGATGATGCCGGCGGCAATTACCGCGAGCTTGTCTTTTCCGGGCTGTCTTTCGATCATGCATTCGAAGTCTTACCAAACGTAAATTCAGTCGACACAGCTAACATCAAACTGGAGCATCTGGATAGCGGCGTTACTGCGAGCAATATCAGCACCGATCTCACCCTGGAG